>JBBSVH010000063.1:0-15096 GCA_038233685.1 Lysobacterales bacterium
GGCCAAGCACGAACACCAGCAGCGTCAGCAGCCAGACCGTGCCGAGCGGCCGCTGCGGCAAGGTGCGGATCGGCGGATCCACGGCTGGGGTTTCGTGGCTGGGGAGCTCGCCGGCCTGCGGCTTCACCGACGGCAGACGCGTCCCGACACCGGCGTGATCAGAACTGGAAGTAGATGAAGGCATCGCTTCCTCCCTGGGTGATGGCGATGGCGAAGGCCATCAGTCCCCACAGCGTGCCGGTGATGGCGATCGGCATGCGCTCGACTTCGGCGTGCAGCGCGCGGTGGCGCATATGCCAGTGCACGGCCAGCAGGACAGTCATCGTCGCCACCGTGCTCAGCACCAGATACGTGGTCAGCACCGGCGCGCCGCCGGTGTCGATCAGCAGCATGCTGTGCAGCATGCGCAGCGCCTGGCCGAAATCCGCAGCGCGAAAGAACACCCAGGTGATGTTGACCAGGAAGTAGGTCAGCAATGCCAGCAGCAGCTTGCCCGGGATGGTTCGCCACACCGGCATCGGTCCCAGGCGCGGCTTGATCCAGCGCTCGCCCGCCAGGTACAGCCCGTGCAGGCCACCCCAGGCCACGAACGTCCACGCTGCCCCATGCCACAGGCCGCCCAGCAGCATGGTCAGCATCAGGTTGGCATAGGTGCGAGCGGGGCCGCGGCGGTTGCCGCCCAGCGGCACGTACAGGTAGTCGCGCAGCCAGGTCGACAGCGAGATGTGCCAGCGTCGCCAGAAGTCGGAAAAGCCGATCGCCGCGTACGGGAAGCGGAAATTGTCCGGCAGCTGGAACCCCAGCATCAGCGCGATGCCGATGGCGCAGGTGCTGTAGCCGGCAAAGTCGGCAAAGATCTGCCCGGAGAACGCCAGGGTGCCCAGCCAGGCATCGCCGGGATGCAGCAGCTGCGTCGCGCCGAATACTTCGTCCGACACCGGCGCCAGCAGCCCGTCGGCCACCACGATCTTCTCGAACAATCCCAGCACCAGCAGCATCGCGCCCCAGCCGAACTGGCGCGGCGTGGCGATGCGCGGGGTGGCGAACTGCGGCACCAGGTCGGTGGGGCGCACGATCGGCCCGGCGACCAGCTGCGGGAAGAAGGTGACGAACAGGGCGAAGTCGAGGAACGATCTGGTCGGCGATGCGCGCTTGAGATACACGTCCAGGGTGTAGGCCATGGTCTGGAACGTGTAGAACGAAATGCCGACCGGCAGGATGATGTCCCAGGCCGGGGCCTGCCAGGCCACACCGATCGATTGCATCAGTTCGGCGAAGTTTTCGGTGACGAAGCCGCCGTACTTGAAGTATCCCAGCAGGCCCAGGTTGGCCAGCAGCGAAACCAGCAGGTAGCCCTTGCGCACCGACGCCGACGTGCTGCGATAGATGCGTCCGGCCGCCCACCAGTCGACCAAAGTGGAGATCCACAACAGGACTACGAACGGGGGATTCCACGCCGCGTAGAACAGGTAGCTGGCGAGCAGCAGGTTGGTCTTCTTGACCTTCCACGGCAGCTGCGCGACGTGCAGCGCCAGCACGATGGCCAGGAACACGAAGAAGGTCAGCGAGTTGAACAGCATGCGCGGCGCTCCCCTGACAGCAGCCCGCTGTCAGCAGAACTCAACGCGGTCTCGGCTGGGGAACGGACACTACATGCGCGGGTCCATGCCGCTGTAGATCCGAGCTTGCTCGGAGTCTCTGGCCCGGTAGATCCGAGCTTGCTCGGATGCTCTGGTCCTGTAGATCCGAGCTTGCTCGGATGCTCTAGCCTGGCGCAGGAGAATTCGTGCGAAGAGCATCCGAGCGAGCTCGGATCTACAAAGGCTACCCGAGCAAGCTCGGATTTACTGAGGACATCCGAGCATGCTCGGATCTACGTGGCCCTGACTCCGAGCGCGCTCGGACCTGCGCGGGGAGCGGGGGCACTGCAAACAGCACTTCCCGCGCCCCGGCTACCGTGACCTGGCGTTGCTCAGGCCGCCATGACGAGCGGGATCTCGCGTGCGTTGTCCCACTTGTCCAGCAGCGCGGCCTCGCGTGCCTTGGCCGTGTGCAGGTGCGCTTCCTTGACGTGGCCGTAGCCGCGGATGTGTTCCGGGATGCTGGCGATCTCAACGGCAAGATCAAGATTCTGCGGATCCAGCGACAGCAGCAGGCGCTCGACGGTCTGCTCGTATTCGCCGATCAGGCGACGCTCGCCACGGCGTTCGTCGGTGCGGCCGAAGATGTCGAACATGCCGCCGCGCAGGAACTTCATCCTGGCCATCAGCTTGAACGCGGTCATGATCCAGGGCCCGAATTCCTGCTTGATCAGTCGACCCTGCGCGTCCTTCTTGGCCAGCAGCGGCGGCGCCAGGTGGAAGTGGATCTTGAAATCACCTTCGAACTGCTGGTTGATCCGCTGCTGGAAATCGCCGCTGGTGTAGAGCCGCGCTACTTCGTACTCGTCCTTGTACGCCATCAGCTTGAAGTGGTAGCGGGCAACGGCCTCGCTCAGTGCAGTCGAACCCGGTGCGCGCAGGTGTTCGGCGTCGCGCACCCGCTGCACCAGGGTGCTGTAGCGCTGCGCATACTTCGCGTTCTGGTAATCGGTGAGGAACGCCACGCGACGCTCGATGAGTTCGTCCAGCGAGCGCGACAGGTGCAGGTCCTGCAGCGGCCGGAACGTGACGCCTGCATCGGCGCCGGTCGCGTCCTGCAGGCCGCGCGCTTCGTGCCCGTCGGCGGGCGTGGTGTCCGGGCCGGCCATGTCGCTGGTCTCCCAGTCGCCGGGCGGCAGGATGCGCAGGGCGTGCGGGGTGCGCTCTTCTTCGGTTTGCGTATTGCGGATCAGTCCGGCCGCCTCGGCCACGGCCTGCGGATCGACCACCGCCAGGCGACCCCAGGCAAACGCCTGCCGGTTCATCTCGATCGCCGCGCCGTTGAGTTCGACCGCACGCATGATCGCGTCGTAGGAAATCGGTACCAGACCCTGCTGCCAGGCATAGCCCAGCATGAACAGGTTGGCTGCGATCGCGTCGCCGAGCAGCGCGGTGGCCAGCTGCGTGGCGTCGACCTGCAGCGGCGCCTTGCCGCCCAGGGCCTGGGTCACCGCCGACACGATATCGGTGGCCGGGAACTGCATGTCCGGGCGCGTGGTGAAGGTGCCGGGCATGGCCTGGTAGGTGTTGAGCACCACCTGCGAGCGCTCGCCGCGGACCTTGGACAGCACCCAGTAGTCGTTGACCACCACCATGTCGCAACCCAGCACGAGGTCGGCTTCGCCGGCGGCGATGCGCACGGCGTGGATGTCCTCGGGCGTGCGCGCAATGCGGATATGGGTAGTGACCGCGCCGCCCTTCTGCGCCAGGCCGGTCTGGTCGAGCACGCTGGCGCCGCGGCCTTCCAGGTGCCCGGCCATGCCCAGCAGCGCGCCGATGGTGACCACGCCGGTGCCGCCGACGCCGGTGATGAGGATGTTCCAGGGGCGCTCGAAATCGGCCTTGAACACAGGGGCTGGCAGATTCGCCATCAGTTCGGCAGGGTCCTTTTTCTTGCCCTTGCGCGGCATGCCGCCGTGCACCGTCACAAAGCTTGGACAGAAGCCGCTGACGCAGGAGAAGTCCTTGTTGCAGTTGGACTGGTCGATCTCGCGCTTGCGCCCAAATTCGGTTTCCTTGGGCAGCACCGACACGCAGAAACTTTTGACCCCGCAATCGCCGCAGCCTTCGCACACCAGCGTGTTGACCATGACGCGCTTGGCCGGATCCACGATCTTGCCGCGCTTGCGGCGGCGGCGCTTTTCAGTGGCGCAGGTCTGGTCGAAAATCAGGATGCTGGTGCCCTTCACTTCACGCAGCTGCTTCTGCACGTCGTCCAGCTGCTTGCGGTCGTAGAACTCCACGCCGGAGGGAAAAATCTCCGGCTTGCTCCACTTCTCGATTTCGTCGCTGACCACCACGATCGCCTGCACGCCTTCGGCGCGCATCTGATGCGCGATCTGCGGCACGGACAGGGTGCCGTCGACCGGCTGTCCGCCGGTCATCGCCACCGCGTCGTTGTAGAGGATCTTGTAGGTGATGTTGACCCCGGTGGCGACCGACTGGCGGATGGCCAGCGAGCCGGAGTGGAAATAGGTGCCGTCGCCGAGGTTCTGGAAGACATGCTGGGTTTCGGTGAACGGCGCCTGCCCGGACCAGGTCACGCCTTCGCCGCCCATGTGGGTGAAGGTGTCGGTGTCGCGGTCCATCCAGGTGACCATGTAGTGGCAGCCGATGCCGCCCAGCGCCCGCGAGCCTTCGGGCACCTTGGTCGAGGTGTTGTGCGGGCAGCCGCTGCAGTAGTGCGGCACGCGCGGGAAGTTGGCGCGCGGCAGCGCCATCTCGGCCTCTTTTTCTTCCATCCAGCGCAGCCGCTGTTCGATCGATTCGGTCGACATTCCTGATGGAAGCGGGAAGCGCAGGATGCGTCGGCCGATCACGCCGGCAATGGTCGCGGGCGTGAGCTCGCCGGTGCTGGGCAGGATCCAGTCGCCGGCCTCGTCGTACTTGCCGACGATCGACGGGCGCTGACCGGCGCTGGCGGGCCAGTTGTAGAACTGCTCCTTCATCTGGCGCTCGATGAAGGCGCGCTTCTCCTCAACCACCACGATGTCTTCCAGACCCTGCGCGAAGCTGGCGATGCCCTGCGGCTCCAGCGGCCAGGTCATGCCGACCTTGTACACGCGGATGCCGATGTCCGCGCATGCCTCTTCGTCCAGGCCCAGGTATTCCAGCGCCTGCAGCACGTCGAGGTAGCTCTTGCCGGTGGTCACGATGCCCAGGCGCGCGCGCGGCGAATCCAGCACGATGCGGTCGACGTTGTTGACCCGCGCGAACGCCTGCGCCGCCTTCACCGCATAACGGTGCAGGCGCATTTCCTGGTCCAGCGGCGGATCAGGCCAACGGATGTTCAGGCCGCCCGCGGGCATTTCGAAATCTCCCGGCAGCACGATCCGGCGCGCGAACGGGTTCACTTCCACCGAGGCCGATGACTCCACCGTTTCGGCAATCGTCTTGAAGCCGACCCAGCGCCCGGTGTAGCGACTCATGGCCCAGCCGACCAGGCCCAGGTCGAGGATGTCCTGCACGCCGGCTGGATTGAGCACCGGCATCATCGCGCTGACGAACTCGTCTTCGGACCCGTGCGGCAGCGTGGACGAGCGGCAGTTGTGGTCGTCGGCGGCCATCGCCAGCACGCCGCCGTGCTGCGAGGTGCCGGCCGCGTTGCCATGCTTGAACACGTCGCCGCAACGATCCACGCCTGGACCCTTGCCGTACCAGATCGAGTAGACGCCCTGCACCTTGGCGCCGGGAAACAGGTTGGTCTGCTGGGTGCCCCAGACCATGGTCGCGCCGAGGTCCTCGTTGAGGCCCGGGGTGAACTGCACCTTGGCTTCGGCCAGATGCTTCTTCGCCCGCCACAGTTCCAGGTCGAACCCGCCAAGCGGCGAGCCGCGGTAGCCGCTGATGAAGCCAGCGGTGTCCAGCCCCGCTGCCTGGTCGCGCAGCCGCTGCATCAGCGGCAGGCGCACCAGCGCCTGCACGCCGCTCAGGTAGATGCGGCCGTCGGTGCGGGTGTATTTGTGCTCCAGGCTGTAGTCGTTGTCCAGGGTGCTGATGGCCGGCGCATTGGCCGATGCAGGAGAGGTGAGTTCGGCGGTGCTGGTCATGTCTGGCCTGGGTTTCACGGCGGCGGGCGGCTGCGGCTCGAGGCCGTGCGCGGGGGGCGAAATTGTATCAGCGCCTGCTTTTGTGACTGGGTTGACTCGTGAATGGTGCGCCGCAGCGGTTAGGATGGGGCGGGGAGGTTGTCATTCAGCAAGGGGAAATTGCATGAAACTATTACCGGCCGTATTGGCCGTCGTGTTGCTCGCGTGCACGGGTGCGGCGCACGCGCAGGCTCAGGCAATGCCCAAGCCGAAAGAGTTCTATTTCGACGAAGACCGCGCCGCCGTGCCGATCGTGGTCGTGGAAGGCGAAGGCGAAGCCCTGGCCGAAAAGCTGCTTCGCGAGCGTGAGCGGGGCCGCAACAAGATTGAGGCCACCGCGCAGCTGGCGCACGTGGCAATGACCAGCGACCGTATCGAACTGGGCCAAACGCTGTACCAGCAAGCCGTGGCCGCGACCAGCGACAACAGCCGGACCGGTCGCGCCGTGCGCTGGAACTACGGTTGGGATCTGTATCACAGCGGCAGGCCCGAAGCGGCGCTTACGCAGTGGAGCGAGGCGATCAACGGCCTTGGCGGTCCGTCCTGGATCCCGCCAACGCTGGCGGTCGCGCTGTGGAAGCTGGGTCGTCGCAGCGAGGCGGTCGAGTGGTACGCGGCCGCGGTGCGCACCTATCCACGCCGCTGGACCGACGCTGGCAGCAGCAGCGAGATCCTGCCGCAGTGGCGCCAGGAAGACCGCGACCTGCTGGCCGACATCCACGACGCATGGCAGGCCAATCCGCCCGCCTGGCCTTGATAGCCCGCATGGCGTGAGAGAATCCAAGGACGCCGGCCGCCACGGCCGGCCAGCCCGGGGACGCCCTGCACCATGATCAGCAACACCCTGGACATCGCGCCGCATCGGGCTCGCCTGGCCGAGCTCGGACGGGTCCAGATCCCGGACTTCCTGCAGGACGCCTCCGCCCAGCGGCTGCGCCAGTGCCTGCGCGCGGAGGTTCCGTGGGAGCTGGCCCAGCGCGCCGATCGGCCGCCGCTGCTCGATCCGGCCAGACCCGAACTGGCGCCGGCAGCGCAGGACCTGGAACGCCTGCGCGAGGCGATCCGCCGGGCTCGCAGCGGCTTCGAATTCGCCTTCGACCGCTATCGCATGATCGAGGCGCGGCGCGACGGCAAGGACCCGCACCTGGTGCTGCACGTGGTGGTCGATTTTCTCAACAGCCCGGACTTCCTGGCGTTTGCGCGCGAACTTACCGGCGATGCGGAAATCCGCATGGTCAGCGCCATCGCCTCGCGCTATCGACCGGGCCACTTCCTGCGCATGCATGACGACAAATCCCATGAGGAAGATCGCGCTTTCGCCTACGTGATCAACCTCAGCCAGGGCTGGGAGGCGGACTGGGGCGGTCTGCTCCAGTTCGTGGACCAGAAGCACAACGTGCTGAACACCTTCACCCCGCACTGGAACTCGCTGAGCCTGTTCCGCGTGCCGCACCCGCACGTGGTCACGCAGGTGACGCCGTGGGCGATGGATGCCCGCTACAGCATCACCGGCTGGCTGCGCCGCAGCTGACCCGTGCGCCGGTGCGAACTGCCGGTCTCTCTCTCGATGGAGCAACCTACATGCGCTTGACCTACACCGCCCTGGCCGCCGTCACCATCACCGTCCTCGCTGCGCTGCCGTCGGCGGCTGCCGACCGGATCACCGGCCGCGATTTCGCCACCCGCTCCGAAGTCATCGCACCACACGCGATGGCCGCCACCTCGCATCCACTGGCCACGCAGATCGCGCTGGACGTCATGAAGCAGGGCGGCAGCGCGGTGGATGCAGCGATCGCCGCCAACGCGGCGCTCGGGCTGATGGAGCCGACCGGCAGCGGCATCGGCGGCGACCTGTTCGCGATCGTGTGGGACCCGAAGACGCAGAAACTGCACGGCTACAACGGTTCGGGCCGTTCGCCGAAGTCCCTGACCCTGGACTACTTCAAGCAGCAGGGCCTGACCGACATTCCCGCGCACGGGCCGCTGCCGGTCAGCGTGCCGGGCGCAGTCGACGGCTGGTTCGCGCTGCACGGGCGCTTTGGCACGCTGCCGATGGCGCAAGTACTGGCGCCCACCATCCGCTATGCGCGCGAAGGCCATCCGCTGCACCAGACCGTGGCGTACTACTGGAACCTGTCGGTGCCGCGACTGTCGAAATGGCCGGGCTTCAGCGAGCAGTTCACCATCGACGGCCGCGCGCCACGGGTGGGCGAGATGTGGAAGAACCCGGCGCTGGCCAACACCTTGGAGAAGATCGCCACCGGCGGCCGCGATGCCTTCTACAAGGGCGACATTGCGCGCACCATCGACGCTTATTTCAAATCCAACGACGGCTTCCTGTCGTATGAGGACCTGGCCACGCACAGCGGCGAATGGGTCGAGCCGGTCAGCGCAGACTACCGCGGCTACCAGGTGTGGGAGCTGCCGCCCAACGGCCAGGGCATCGCCGCGCTGCAGATTTTGAACATCCTGGAGGGCTACGACTTTTCGAAGATTCCTTTCGGCAGCGCAGAACACCTGCACCTGCTGGTGGAGGCCAAGAAGCTGGCGTTCGCCGATCGCGCGCGCTGGTACGCGGACCCGGCGTTCCAGCCGGCGCCGGTGGCAAAACTTGTTTCCGAGGGCTATGCCGCGGAGCGTCGCAAGCTGATCTCGCCCGATAAGGTCCTGCGCGAGGTGCAGCCGGGCACGCCGGCCGAGCTCGACGAAGGCGACACGATCTACCTCACCACCGCCGACGCGAACGGCATGATGGTGTCGCTGATCCAGTCCAACTATCGCGGCATGGGCAGCGGCATGGCGCCTCCCGGCCTGGGCTTCATCTTCCAGGATCGCGGCGAGATGTTCGTCCTCAAGCCCGGGCACCCCAACACCTTCGAGCCGGGCAAGCGCCCGTTCCAGACCATCATTCCGGCCTTCATCACCAAAGGGGGGAAGCCATTTGTCAGCTTCGGACTGATGGGCGGGGCAATGCAGCCGCAGGGCCACGTGCAGGTGGTGATGAACCTGGTGGACTTCGGCATGAACCTTCAGGAAGCCGGCGACGCGCCGCGCCTGCAGCACGACGGCTCGACGGAGCCGACCGGGCAGAACACGATGATGAGCGACGGCGGCGTGGTGCAGCTGGAGTCGGGCTTCCCCTACGAGACCGTGCGTGGCCTGATGAGCCTGGGCCACCACGTGGAGTGGGCGTTGGGTCCGTATGGCGGCTACCAGGCGATCAAGCGCGATCCGGACAGCGGCGTGTACTACGGCGCATCGGAAAGTCGCAAGGACGGTCAGGCGGCAGGCTATTGACCTGTGCAGGAGCGGGCGCTGCCCGCTGCTGCAGATCAGCTTCACCGATGGCTAGCACCGACAGACCAGGCGCTCCTGATCGATCAGGCACCACTGAACGAGCCGGGTCGTCGAGCGCGTCCGTATCACCGACCCAGCCGGCATCGTCCGCAAGTGCGGCTTCAAGCAGCTGACCCATGGCCTTCGACGCGTTCGCACTGATCCTCACCATGCTGGCGCTCGGCATGCTGTTCGCGCGGCTGAAGTTTATGCCGGCCAACGCCGCCGAAGTGCTCAACGCGGTGGTGCTGTACGTGTGCCTGCCGGCGGCGGTGCTGATCTATGTGCCACGGCTGCGGTTCGACGCTTCGGTGCTGGGTGTGGTGGTGACGCCTTGGCTGTTGGCGGTGGCCACGGTGCTGCTGGTGACGCTGGCTTCGCGGCTGTTCAAGTTCCGCCGCGACGAACACGCAGTGCTGCTGCTGTGCGTGGCCCTGGGCAACAGCAGCTTCATCGGCTATCCGATGGTGCGCGCGCTGCTGGGTGAAAGCGCGCTGCCCTATGCCGTGGTCTACGACCAGTTCGGCACCTTCGTGCTGCTGTCCACGTTCGGACTGTACGTGCTGGCCCGCTACAGCGGCGACACGCCGCCGACGCTGCGCCAGATCGCGGTGCGGATGCTGAAGTTCCCGCCGCTGTGGGCGCTGCTGTTCGGGCTGACGCTGATGCCGGAACAGCCGCCTCAGTGGATTGGCGGCGGCCTGCAGCGCCTGGCCGACGCGCTGCTGCCGCTGGTGATGCTGGCGGTGGGACTTTCGATCCAGCTGAAGCTGCCGCGCGACGAGATCAGGCCGCTGGCGACGGGTCTGCTGCTCAAGCTGCTGGTGATGCCGGCCATTGCGATCCCGCTGTCGCTGCTGTTCGGGATGCAGGGACTGATGCTGCAGGCCAACGTGCTGGAGTCGGCCATGCCCAGCATGATCACCGCCGCGGCGCTGGCCATCGCCCACCAGCTGGCGCCGCGACTGGCCGCAGCGCTGGTCGGCTACGGAATACTGCTGTCGCTGGTGACGCTGCCGGCGTGGGCGTGGCTGCTGGGGCGGCTCGCTAGTTGAGGCCGGCCGGAGGACGTGCGATGTTCCAGTAACGACCTCTTACGGAAACTGCCACGATGAAACGGAATTCATGTCTGCTGGTCGCCTGCTGCGTCGCGTTGCTTGCCATTGCTGGGCCCGCCTGCTCGCAGCCCAGTGAACCTGCGCACGCCGGCGCGAAAACTTCGCCAGATTCTGGCCTGCAGGGGGCGGAAAAGGCGTGGCACGAGGCCGCCGACGAAGTCACAAAAAACCATCTCCGTACCGTGGCCGCGCGCGGTGACGCACGCAGCCTGCTGGCAGCCGCGATGCTCTGGCCTCAGCGGCAGGACGGCGTCGGCGATGGAAAAATGCCTGCCATCGCGCAGGAGAAGCGCGCCTGGTTCGAAGCTGCACGCGGCATGCGACCACGCGATCGGATGGTGGCCTGGATCGAGGCCAGCGACTGCGGCGGATTGAGCGACAGCTGCGATCGCGATGGCGCCCTGGCGTTCCTGCTCCAGGCAGAGCCGGACAACGCCGCGGTGCACATACTCGCGCTGGGCTTTGCAGATCGATCCGGCAAGCCAGAACAGGCCGAAGTGCACTGGCAAGGTGCGGCTCTTGCGACGCGCTACGACCCACGCATGCTGGAGACCAGCCGCCTGCTGTACTCGGCAATGTCGGGTATCTCCATGCCAGCGCTGACCCCGGCCCTGGCGCAGTCCATGGGCGAGTCCCTTGGCATTGACAGGGCGGCGACGCCTGAAGAATTGGGGAACGCCAACACGATGAACGTGTGGGTGGCCATTGCGCTGCCCGCCTACCAGTCCGTCACGCGCGGGTGCGGCGCCCATGCGCTGGCCATGGCCCCGTCGCAGCGCCAGGCGCAGTGCGAGCGGGTGATGATGATGCTCGCTGCTGACGACAGCATTCTGATCTCCCGGAGCATCGGCCTGACCAGGATGGTCGAGCTTGCCGGAGACAGAGTCGAAGGCAGCGCCTTGCGCGAGCGGCTGCGCCAGTTCCAATGGGTGTACGAAAATGCCCTGCGCAGCATGGGCTCCGGCGGCAGCTCGGTGCCACCGGAATACCTCCGCTGGGTGTTGCAGGAGGGCGAACTTCCCGCCATGCGCAAGCTGCTCGAAGCCAACGGCATCTCTGCCGAGGCGCCCGCCGACTGGCTTCCTGACCGCGCAGATGCTCGCGCGCTGCTGGATTCGCCTTCACCGAAGGGCTGATCAACCGGGGTGCGTGGAATGCCGAGCGTGGTGGCCGGAGTTGGCGCTGCGCCCAGCAATGTTCGACCGCATCAATCCGCGGGCACGGTGCGCTCGCTGGCCCACTGGCGCAGGGCATCGACCTGTTCGGACATGATCACCGACAGCGGCCGCGTGCCGCGGATCTCGCGCATCACCAGGTCGGTATCCAGCGGCTTGTGCTCGGCGTGGGCTGTGTACAGCGCGGCGACTATCGCCTGCTCGATCTCAGCCCCGGAAAACCCGTTTGCCGCGGCGGCCAGTGCAGGCAGGGCGAAATCGTCGGGGGCCAGCTGGCGACGCTGCAGGTGCAGGCGCAGCAGTTCGACCCGCGTGTCAGGAGTAGGCAGGTCGATGAAGAAGATCTCGTCGAAGCGCCCCTTGCGCAGCAGTTCGGCCGGCAGCTCGTGGACCTGGTTGGCGGTGGCCACGATAAATACGTTGCCCGAACCTGCGGCGCTCTTGCGCTCGGCCATCCAGGTCAGAAGGTAGCCGAGCACGCGGCGCGACACCCCGCCGTCCTCGCCGCCGCTGGCCAGGCCTTTTTCGATCTCGTCGATCCACAGCACGCACGGCGCCAGCTGTTCGGCCGACGCCAGCGCATTGCGCAGGTTCTTTTCGGTCTCGCCGTGGAACTTGTCGTACAGCGTGCCGAAGTCCAGGCGCAGCAGCGGCACGCCGAAGCCGGCGGCGGTGGCCTTGGCCAGCATCGACTTGCCGCAGCCCTGCACGCCCAGCAGGAGCACGCCCTTGGGCGGGTCCAGCCCCGGCGGCGCATCACCGCTGACGAAGATCGCGCGGCGCTGCTCGATCCAGCGCTTGAAGCGGCTGGCCCCGGCGACGTCGTCCAAGCGCGCGCTGTCGTATTCGTAGTGCAGGTGGCCGCTGCGGTTGAGCAGTTCGAATTTAAGCTTGGCCAGCTGCGGCAGGTCGGCGGCGTTGAGCGCGCCGTCGGAGAAGATCAGCTGGCGGGCGATGCGCCGCGCGTCCAGCAGGTCCAGCCCCTGCAGGTTGCGCACGATCTGCTGGACGGCCTGTTCCTCGGTTTCGACCCGACGGCCGCCGTGCTCGCACATGTAGTCGGCGGCCTCCTCGCGCACCATCTTCAGCAGCGCATTGGCGTCGGGCAGGCGAGGGCTGAAACGCACCGCCAGGGCCTCCAGATCCTCCGGCAGCTCGATCTTCGCCCCCACCAGCACCACCACGTGCGGCTGGCAGTGGCGCCGCTGCACGATGTCGCGCAGCTGGCGCTGGCTGCCGGCGTAGCCCAGGTAGGGATGGAAATCGAGCAGCAGGTAGATGCCGCGCTGGTCGGCCTGCTTCATCGCCTGCAGCGCGGCGCTGGCATCGGGGGCGCCTTCGGCCTCGTCCTCGCGGTCCATGTCGATGCGGCGCAGGCCCTCGGTGATCGACCAGCGGTACAGCGCGCGCCACACCTGCGACAGCGCCTGGCGAAACAGTTCGACCACCCGCGCCTCTTCCTGGGTTTCGATCACGATCAGCGGCGTGTTGGCGCGGATCAGTGCGGTCAGGTCCTGCAGTTCGCTCATGGTGCGGCCAGTCCGTTGGGGTGCGGAACGATAGCAAAGGCCGTCGGCGCCCTGATCGGCGGGCCTCTGGCAGCCCCAAACCGCCTGCAGGCGGGGCCTGCCCCGGCGTCCGGGAACCTTGCTACCGCCTCCCGGGTCGCCGGTGTACCCTTCGGACTCCGGACACAGCGGGGTGCGCATGAAGACGATTCTGGTCGCCAGCTCGAAAGGGGGCGCGGGCAAGAGCACGCTCGCCAGCAACCTGGCCGCGTGTTTTGCGCTGGACGGCAAGCGCACGGTGCTGGTCGATGCGGACCCGCAGCTGTCCTCGATGCGCTGGGCCGAGCGCCGGTCCGGCCTGGAAAGCGCGGTGCTGCCGATCGAGGCCAGCGGCAGGAAGAACTGGCGCGCCAACCTGCCCGACGATGCCGAGCGGGTGGTGATCGACGCCGCCGCCGGATCCATGGCCGACGACCTGGAGCGGTTCATCGATCACGCCGACGCCATCGTGGTGCCGGTGCTGCCCTCGGCGCTCGACATCGACGCGACGGTCGGCTTCCTCAACAGCCTGTCCAAGGTCCCGCGGATCCACAAGCGCAAGCTGCCCGTCGGGCTGGTGTTGAACCGCACGCGGCCATGGACCAACGCCTCGCAGCAGGCGCTGGAAATGCTCAAGACCTGGCCGTATCCGGTCGTGGCCCAGCTGCGCGACACCCAGGCCTACGTGGTCATGGCCGGCATGGGCCGCAGCCTGTTCGACTATCGCTCCGCGCAGGTGCGCGACCACCAGGCTGACTGGGATCCGCTGTTGAAATGGATCAAGAAGGCTTGAACACACCACCCAAGGGGAACGCTGCATGCGTGATCTGATCCTGCTGCGCCACGCGCATGCCGAACCGGCCGTCGATGGCCAGCCCGACATGGACCGCTCACTTTCGCCGCAGGGCCTGGCCGAGGCCCAGGCGGCGGGCCGCTGGATGGCGGAGCAGGGCATCCTGCCGGACCGGGTGCTGTGCTCGCCAAGCCGACGCACCCGCGAAACCCTGGAAGCGGTTCTGGAGGCGATCGGCTATGTCGACCAGCGTCTGGAAGACAGCGTCTACGAAGCCACCGCCGGCACCCTGGCCGGGCTGGCCGACGCCAACCGCGAGGCCGAGCGCCTGCTGCTGGTGGGCCACAACCCGGGCCTGGAGCGGCTGGCGGCCCTGATGCACAGCGGGCAGTCCGGCGACTATCGCGGGATGCCGCCGGCGTCGGTGGTGGTGCTGCGGCTGCCGGCCGATTCCAGCATCGAGCCTGGCGTGGCCCAGCTGTCCGCATTCTGGTTTCCGTGAGTCCTCGCAGGGCCGGCCCGCTGGTGTGTGGCCTGGCCCTGCTGTGCATGTGCCCGGCCTGGGCCCAGCCGGGCAACGCGTTCGATCCGGCGCAATCGCGATTCGGGTTCGAATTGCGCACACGCTGGGGCTTGAAGCTGGAGGGCATCTTCCCGCGTTTCCAGGGCGAGCTGCGGCAGCTGCCTGACGACCACCAGCAGGTCCAGTTGCGCATGTTCACCGGGGACGTGGAGATCGAGGGCTATCCGCGCTACACCGAATGGACCCGCGGCGACCAGTTCTTCGACGCCGACCGCTACCCGGTGGTTTCGTTCGTCTCCCGGCCCTACGAAAAGTCGCTGCTGTCGACCGGCGGCCCGCTGGCCGGAGACCTGACCATTCGCGGTATCACCCGGCCCAAGACCCTCGACCTGGAACCATCCACCTGCGAGCGCCCCGGGCTGGACTGCGACGTGGTCGCTACCGGCGCCGTGCGCCGCAGCGACTACGACATGGACGCCTGGCAGCTGGCGGTCAGCGACCGGGTGGTGTTCGTGCTGCACGCACGCCTGCATCCCACGGCCAGGCAGTGAGTCCTTTGCTGAGGCTGCTGGTGCTGGCGCTGGCGGTTTGCAGCGTCTCCTGCGCAAGCCTGTCCGGCGCGCAGCGCCAGCGCGCGGCGGGGGTTGCCCAGGAGGCCAGGTCGCAGGAGCTGACCTGTGCCCTGGCCAACGCCTGTGCGCTGGAGTCGCCACTGCACGCGTTGGGCGCCAAGGCGCTGGCCGAATCCTCCGCGAAGGCGCCGCGCCACTACGCGCTGATGCTCGATTCGGGCCAGGACGCGCTGCTGGCACGGCTGAACCTGATCCGCAGCGCGCGGCGCACCATTGACCTGCAGACATATATCTTCGACACCGA
>JBBSVH010000064.1:0-14933 GCA_038233685.1 Lysobacterales bacterium
CAAGGCATCGTCACGCCGTCCCTTCGTGCTCTGGGCGGCTGGGATCTGCTGGCACTGCCGCTGCTGGCGCTGCTGGTGATCGCGGTGCACGAGGCCGGGCACCTGGCCATGGGCATGGGTCAGGGCATGCGCTTCCTGATGTTCATTGCCGGCCCCTTCGGCCTGGTCGCCAGCGGCGATGGGGTGCGCTTCCGGTGGTTTTTCAACCTGGGCACGCTGGGTGGCGTGGCGGCGGTGCTACCCGACCCGAGACGGCCGCTCGCCCCGCAGATGATCCCGATGGTGCTTGGTGGACCGCTGGCCAGCCTGCTGCTGGGCGCAGCCGCTCTGGCGATCGCGTGGACAGGCGACGGGCGGTTGGCTGGGTATGCCCTGATGACCGGCGTGCTGTCGCTGGCGATCTTCGCCGTTACCGCACTGCCATTCCGCGCCGGCGGCTTCATGAGCGATGGCATGCAGTGGCTGGCGTACCGGCGCGGTGGCGCGGAAGTGGAGCGTCGCGCGCGGTTGACCGCCTTGATTGGCCAGAGCGTGGCCGGCACCCGGCCCCGCGATCTCGATCTCGACACGCTGCTCCTGGCCCAGGAGCAGGCGAGCGAAAGCGATGTGCTGGGCGCGGTCGGGACCTGGTTCTACAGTTACGCCGTCGCCCTCGACAACGGCGACATCGAGGCCGCGTCCGCATGGCTCGCTCGCATGACGGCGGTTCTGGATCAGTATCCTCAAGGTTTCCGCCAAAGCATCTTCATCGAGCTTGCGATATTCGAAGCGATTTACCGGCAGCGGCCCGAGGTCGCGCGGGACTGGCACGCCCGCGCACGGGGCGGCATCGTCGACGCCTCGCGCCGGCATATCGCCGAAGCCGCACTGGCCGCGCTTGAAGGTCGACGCAAGGCCGCGCTGCAGGCGCTGGACGCCGCGCAGCGTCGCGGGCATCAAGCGATGGATGTAGGCCTGTCCGCGCTGGGCGACGACCAGATCGACCTGCTGCGCTCTCGCCTGGCTCCCAACGCCACACCTGCATTGCCCTGATCACGACGCTTGTCACATGCGGCGACACGCCGCGTCGTGCAAGTCTGCACATTCAACACAGGATGGAACCACGATGCACACAACCCGATTGCTCCTGATGGCGCTTGCCGCGCCCCTGCTGCTTGTAGCCTGCGGCGGTCCCGGTGCGAAGGCGCCGGAATCGGCCAGGCTCAGCAGGCCGTACGGCGCGCTCGCCTTCGAACCCTGCACGCTGGGCGGAAACTCCGGCGCCGGCAACGTGGAGGCGCAGTGCGCACGCCTGGAGGTTCCCGAGGATCGCGCCACGCCCAATGGACGCACGATCTCCCTGCACGTGGCCTGGTTGCCCGCGGGGCGAAATGCCGGCGACAACGACGATCCCGTGTTCTTCCTCGCCGGCGGTCCGGGCCAGGCCGCCAGCGACGTGGCGGGCGTGGTCGATTCGGCGCTGCGCGAGGTGCGCAAGCAGCGCGACATCTTCCTGGTGGACCAGCGCGGGACCGGCAGGTCGAACCCGCTGACGTGCGTGGACGCGGCCGGCAAGGAGTTGCCATTGGACGGGGTGACCGAGCCTTCGCCCGAAGCCCTGCAGGAGTATGTGCGCCGCTGCGCTGCCGGCCTCGAGGGCCGTGCGGATCCGCGCTTCTACACCACCACCGACGCCATTGCCGACCTGGACGCGGTCCGCCAGGCGCTGCAGGTCGAGAAACTCAACCTGATCGGCGGCTCGTACGGCACCCGCGTGGCGCAGCAGTACGCCGCGCGCCATCCCGATCACGTGCGCACCGTGGTGCTGGACGGTGTTGCGCCGAATGATCTGGTCGTGGGCGGCGAGTTCGCCACCACGTTCGAGGATGCACTGGCGCTGCAGTCGGCCCAGTGCGCCAAGCTGCCCGCGTGCGCATCGCGCTTCCCGGACGACCTGCGCCAGCAGCTGCGCCGGGTGATGGCGCGGCTGGACCAGGCGCCGGTCGAAGTGGAATACCGCGACGCCACCACCGGTCAGAGCCGCCGCGACACGATCACCGACGACACCCTGGTCGGTCTGGCGTTCGCGTTCTCGTACGCGCCGCAGACCGCATCGCTGCTGCCGCTGGTCCTGGACGAGGCCGACCACGGCCGCTACGCACCGCTGATGTCGCTGGCCCAGCTGATGGGCAAGAGCATGGGTGACGGCATGAATCGCGGGATGCAGTGGTCGGTGATCTGCGCCGAGGACGCGAACCGCTTCGATCCCGACGCCAGCCAGGCCGGCACGCTGCTTGGCACGGAGGTGGGCGAGATGTTCTTCGCCGCCTGTGCGCAGTGGCCCATTGGCACGCGCCCGGCCGACTTCAACGCGCCGTTCAAGAGCGACCTGCCGGTGCTGCTGCTGTCCGGCGAACTGGATCCGGTCACGCCCCCGCGCTATGGCGAGCGCGTGCTGGCGGGCACGCCCAACGGGCGCCACCTGCAGCTGCGCGGCCAGGGCCACGGCACCATGGGCCTGGGCTGCATGCCCAAGCTGCTGGGCAGGTTCATCGAGACCGCCGATGCCAAGTCGCTCGAGGTCGACTGCCTGGACACCCTGACCTACGTACCGCCCTTCACCAGCTTCAACGGCTGGGAACCATGAGCGTCGCTCGCGTCGCCTGCGCCGTCGCGCGCGCCCTGACCCTGCATACGGACATCAACCGATGATCATCGCAAACGACCTGCACCAATCATTCAAGACCAAGACCGGCACGGTGACCGCCGTGGACGGGGTCAGCTTCGAAGCCCGCGACGGTGAGATCACCGGACTGCTGGGCCCCAACGGCGCCGGCAAGACCACCACCATGCGCATGCTCTACACGCTGATGAAGCCCGATCGCGGCCAGGTGCTTGTCGACGGGATCGACGCCGCGGTCGACCCGATCGCGGTGCGCCGCGTCCTGGGCGTGCTGCCGGATGCGCGCGGCGTATACAAGCGCCTGACCGCGCGGGAGAACATCGCCTACTTCGGCCAGCTGCACGGCCTGCCGCGTGCGCAGGTCGAGGCGCGCACCCGCGTTCTTTCCGAGGCGCTGGACATGGGCGACATTCTGGAACGCCAGACCGATGGCTTCAGCCAGGGCCAGCGCACCAAGACCGCCATTGCCCGCGCCCTGGTCCACGACCCGCGCAACGTGATCCTCGACGAACCGACCAACGGACTTGACGTGATGACCACCCGCGCCATGCGCGGCTTCCTGCGCCAGCTGCGCGAAGAAGGCCGCTGCGTGATCTTCTCCAGCCACATCATGCAGGAGGTGGCCGCGCTGTGTGACCGCATCGTGATCATCGCCAAGGGCAGCGTGGTCGCCTCGGGCACCGCCGACGAGCTTCGCGCGCTGACCGGGGAAGAAAACCTCGAGGACGCTTTCGTCAAGGCCATCGGTTCGGAAGAAGGATTGTTCGCATGAGCACGTCCCCGCTGAGCAAGACCTCCTTGCTGTCCTCGTTGTGGACGGTGATGCGCAAGGAGTTGCTGGAAATCTCGCGCGACCGCAAGACCTTCTTCTTCAGCCTGCTGATGATGCCGCTGCTGATCCCGGTGCTGCTGCTGGGCGGCGGCGCGCTGGTGCAGAACAAAGCCAGGACCCAGATGGACAAGGTGCTCGAGGTCCCGGTTCGGGGCGCCGAGCGCGCCCCGAAC
Source organism: Lysobacterales bacterium (assembly GCA_038233685.1). Classification (GTDB taxonomy): domain Bacteria; phylum Pseudomonadota; class Gammaproteobacteria; order Xanthomonadales; family Xanthomonadaceae; genus Pseudoxanthomonas_A. Next base: position 3,668 of record JBBSVH010000064.1, read on the forward strand.
CTGGTGGCGTTCCTGGCCACTCACGGCGTGAAGGCCATCGCGCCGCCAGCCGACCTGGAGGCGGCCATCGCCCGCCAGGACATGGAGGTGGCGCTGCACGTCAGCGAGGGCTTCGCCAAGGACTGGCGCGAAGGCAAACCGGCGCTGGTCGAGATCCTGAGCGACAGCACCCGGCAGAACGCTCAGATCCCGGTCCAGCGCCTGCAAGGGGCGCTCCAGGCCTACGGCGCGCAGGTCGGCATGCTGCGGTTGATGGCCCGCGGCATCGATCCCGGGGTGACCCGCTCCTTGGACGTCGGCAGCCGCGACATGGCCACCGCCGAAGCCAAGCGCGGCGTGCTGCTTTCGGCGCTGCTGCCGTACCTGCTGATCATCTCCGCGTTCCTGGGCGGAGCGGCCCTGATCCTCGATGCCACCGCCGGCGAGCGCGAGCGCCAGTCGCTGGAGCCGCTGCTGGCCACACCCGCACAGCGCAGCGCAGTGGTGAGCGGCAAGATCGCCGCGGCGTGCGCGGTGGGACTGTTTTCCCTGCTGTTGACGCTGCTGGCGTTCAAGGCCAGCGCGGTGCTGGCCGGCAGCCGCGGGCAGATGCTCGACGTCAGCTTCCTGGCAATGGCCAAGATGCTGCTGATCCTGCTGCCGATGCTGTTCATCGGCACCGCGCTGCTGACGTTCCTGGCGGCCGGGTCGAAGAGCATGAAAGAAGCGCAGACGCACATGACCTGGCTGATGCTGCTGCCGATGATCCCGACCTTCCTGCTGCTTCTCAATCCGCTCAAGGCCGAGCCGTGGCAGTTCACGGTGCCCTTCCTGGCGCAGAACCAGCTGCTGCAGAAGGTGATCCGCGCCGAGTTCATCGACGCACAGGTCTGGGGGATCTATCTGCTGGCGAGCCTGGGCCTGGCGGCGGTGCTGTGGTTCGCGGCCGTCCGTCGCTACCATCAGGAGCGGTTGGCCATCAGCGGCTGAAGCCGCTCTGTGCAAGCAACGAAAGAAGGGGCGCGATGCGCCCCTTCTTTCGTTGCTTGCCGGAACCCGGCCCGGAATCAGCCCGGGTTGAAGGCGATCGTCCGACGCGTGGTGGTTACCGTGTCGATCGGCGCGAACTGCCAGCGGCGCACTGCGTTCAAAGCTTCGCGATCAAACACCCGCGGTGGCGTTGAGCGCACCACGCGCGCATTGGTGACCGACCCGTCGGTACCCACGGTGATCTCCACCAGCACTTCACCAGCCGTGTTGGAACGCAGCGCCTCGCGCGGATAGCTCGGCGGCGGGGCGCTGACGATCCGCAGCTCGGAGGCGGCAGCGGCGGCCGGGCGCGGCGGCGGCGTGGCCGCGGGACGGGCGGCTGGAGGGGGCGTCGGCTGCGCCGCTTCGCGCTCTTCAGCGGCGCGGGCGGCGGCAACGCGCTCGGCTTCGGCGCGGGTCGCGGCCTGGCGCTGCTCGGCGGCAATGGCTTCGGCAGCGACTTTCTGCTGCTCCGCCTGCTGCACCTGTCGCTGCTGTTCCAGCACCTTGGTCTCGGCATCGGTCACCGCCTTCGCGGCGTCGGTCACCACGCGATCGGCGGCGGCCTTCTGCGTCGTGGCGATGGACTGCTTCAGGCGCGGCAGGGCCGGTGCCTTCGGATCGGCCTTTTCGATCAGCGCTGCCAGCCGTTGGGCCTCGGCGAAGTCCTCGCGGCCAATGCTCTGCTCGGTGGCGATCAGCGTGTAGGGCATCAGGTCCGTCAGCGCGCTGGTCACCGTCGCGTCACTGGGCTGCTTGTCGCGCAGGGCCAGGTAATACTCAACGGCGTTATCCCCGCCCGGCGCATAGATCCGGTTCTCGGCCAGCGCCTTGCTCGCCGCGGCGCGCAGCTCTTCGGCACCCATCGCCTGGACTTGCGCGGAAACGGCCGGTGCAGGCGGCGCCGCGACAGTAGCCGCCGGGGCCGGCACGCCGGGCGTGGCCTCCGCGCCGGCTTTCTCGTCCTTCGAGCAGCCCGCCAGCAGAACCACCAGCAGCAAGGCGAGGCCGCGCAACGGCTTCGAAACATTCGCAAATTGCATCATGCGTAACTCCCCCAAAACGATTGAACAACGGTATCGACTTGACAAGCTCGCGGTACGCGGCCTCAAAGTCAACTCACGCCCTGCCTATTTGCCAATGCAGAAGCTCGCAAAGATGCGGCCCAGCATGTCGTCTGCCGAGATCTTCCCCGTGATCTCGCCCAAGGCGTCGTGCGCCAAGTGTAATTCTTCGGCGGCCAGGTCGAGTCGTTCGTGACCCAGCTCACGCTTTCCGGCATCGGCATGGGCGTGCGCACGGCCTAGAGCCTCGACGTGGCGGGCGCGGGCCGAAAACTCGCCGCCGCCGCCTTCCCCGGCGGCCTGCGGCTCTCCGGCCGCGAGTGCGCCAAGCCGCGCGTGCAGGTGCACCAGGCCGTGCCCACTGGTGGCCGAGACGTAAAGCACTTCGCCGGTGTCGGGCGGGACCTGGTCCAGGAGGTCGGACTTGTTGTGCACCCACAGCTGCAGCGGCACCCCGGCCAGCGCCTCGCGCAGATCAGCGGTGGCGGGCGTTGGCGCGCGTGCATCGACTACGACCAGCGCGAGGTCTGCACGCTGCAGCTCCAGCCGCGCGCGGCGCATGCCCTCGCGCTCGACCGCATCGCCGCCGGCGCGCAGCCCGGCGGTATCGACCAGGGTCAGTTCAACGCCATCGATGCGCACGGTTTCGCGCAGCGTGTCTCGGGTGGTGCCGGCGCGTGGCGCGACAATCGCCCGGTCAGTGCCGGCCAGCGCGTTCAGCAGCGAACTCTTGCCGGCGTTGGGTGGACCCACGATCACCGCATGCATTCCGTCACGCAGCTTGCGCCCACGTTCGGCCTGGCGCAGCAGTTCCTCGAGCTGTTCGCAGGCCAGCTGCAGCTGCTCGCGCAGCGGCGCCCCGCCAAGGGCGTCGATTGGCTCGTCGGCGAAGTCGATGGCCGCTTCGACATGCACCCGCAGGCGCAGCAGGGTTGCGCCGATGGCCTCGACCGAGGCGGAAAACCCGCCCTCAAGCGAACGACGCGCCGCGCGAGCAGCCCGAATATCGGTGGCGGCGATCAGATCGGCGATGGCCTCGGCCTGGGCCAGGTCCATGCGCTGGTTGAGGAACGCGCGTTCGCTGAACTCCCCCGGGCGCGCGTGTCGCGCACCGAGCCTGCAGCACGTGGCTACCAGCTGCTGGAGCACCGCCGGACTGCCGTGTGCCTGGAGTTCAGCGATGTCTTCGCCGGTGAAACTGTTCGGGCCCGGGAATGCGAGGGCGATGCCGTCGTCGATCGCCGCGGGCGCATCGGGTTCGGCGAAGCGCGCCCGATGCGCCCGCCGTGGCTGCAGCCGGCGGCGGCAGATGGCTTCTGCGATGTGCAGCGCGCTGGGCCCGGACAGGCGCACGATTCCGATACCGCCGGCGCCGGGCGCCGTGGCAATCGCCACGATGGTGTCGGTGCTGCCCATGCGCCACCTCACTCCTAAAATGCAGCGACCCGCTTTGCGGGCCGCTGCTGGCTTACTTGGCCAGTGCCTTGGCCGGCGGCGGTGCGTGGCGCTTGGTCATCCACCACTGCTGCAGCAGGCCCAGGGTGCCGTTGGTCACCCAGTACAGGACCAGGCCGGACGGGAAGAAGGCCATCATGACGCCGAAGACCAGCGGCATCAGCTGCATCATCTTCTGCTGCATCGGGTCCATGCCCGGCGAAGGAGTCAGCTTCTGGGTCAGGTACATGACCACCATGTTGAGCACGGGCAGGATGAAGAACGGATCGCGTGCCGTCAGGTCCTGGATCCACAGCGTCCACGGCGCGTGGCGCAGCTCCACCGATTCGTTGAGGACCCAGTACAGCGCCAGGAACACCGGCATCTGCACCAGGATCGGCAGGCAGCCGCCCATGGGGTTGATCTTTTCCTTCTTGTACAGCTCCATCATCGCGGCCTGGAACTTGCCGCGGTCCTCGCCGTAACGCTCCTTGAGCTGGGCGATGCGTGGCTGGAACTGGCGCATCTTGGCGAAGCTCTGGTACTGCTTCTTGGACAGCGGGTACATCGCCAGCTTGACCAGGAACACTAGGCCCATGATCGACCAGCCCCAGTTGCCGAACAGGGTGTGCAGGTGGCTCAGGATCCAGAACAGGCCCTTGCCGATGTAGGCGAATATGCTGAACCGGCTGTAGTCCACGGCCCGATCCAGGCCTGGTACACCCTGGGCATTCATCTGCTGGATCAGCTTGGGACCCACGTACAGCCGGGCTTCGGTCATCGACTGCTCGCCCGGCGCCACGCTGACCGGTGGGCCGAGTTCGCGGATGATCGCCTGGCCACCGCCGGCAGCGGTATCCAACGAAATGGTGATCTTGTCGTTAGTGACCGGGATCCAGGCGGTGAAGAAATGGTGCTGGAGCATCGCGATCCAACCGCCTTCCGTCTGCACGCCCAGCGTCCCGTCATCCAGGAAGTCGTCGAACTTGCGGCGGTCGTAGCCGGCGCCCGGGCTGAACCAGACCGCGCCGCTGAAGCTGAAGGACTCCGGGTTGGTCATCCCGCGCTTGATCTGGGGCGGCACCCTGAGCAGCTGCCGGTAGATGTAGCCCTGCCAGGGGCTGGCGCCACGGTTGCTGACTTCGTCGCGCACGCGCACCGCGTAGTCGCCCTGGCGCAGCGTATAGATGCGACGGATGCTGATGCCGTTCGGGCCATTCCAGACGAAGGGCACCTCAAGCTCGGACGCATCGCGCGCCATGGTCACCGCGCCGGCCCCGTTTTCCGGGACGAAGCGTGCCTCGTGGCTCGGTGCCGCTCCCGACGGACTCACCCAGCCGCTCTGCGCAACGTACAGACGCGCGGGCTCACTGGTCAGCAGTTCGACGGGGGGGCTGGCTTCGTTGCGGGCCTGGTGATAGTCGAGCAGGTCGGCCGACAGGACGCTACCGCCATCCAGGGTCAGGCGCAGCACGTCAGAACTGGCAACCACCCGGGCCGACACCGGTGCAGGCGCGGCACTGGCGGGAACGCTGGTGCTGCTGGTCGGAACCGCGGGCACGGCAGGCATAGCGCCATCAACACTTGCCGCTGGCGCCGCAGGTGCCCCTGGCACGCTACTGCCCGCGGTACCAGTGCTGCTGCCTGCCGGTTCGACGATCGCAGTCGCCGCGACCGGCGCTTCCGCAGCGGTAAACCTGCCCCACTCCATCCACAGCAGGGTTGCCACCATGAGCCAGGCGAAGATGAGGAAAACTCGGGTTTGGTTCATCGGACAGGCATTCTCAACCGGCGGACGCAGCCGGTTTGGGCGTGGTGCTGGAGTGGGAGGATAGCGACGTGTTGACCGTGGGCATTGTGCCGCCCGCAGCCGGTGCGGGCAATGCGCCGCAGCGCACCAGGATGCGTACGAACGCTGCGCGCAGTTCGCCGGACCCGGCCTTGGCCGCACCGACGCGCGCCACCACGACGTAGTCTCCGGGAGGCAGCGCGCTGCGCAAGCGGCGGAATTCGTCGCGCAGGGCGCGTTTGATGCGGTTGCGACCCACCGCGCGTTTGTCGACCTTGCGCGACACCGCCAGGCCCAGCCTGGTCGCCGTGCCCTGCGTATCGAGATGCAGGCTCAGCAGGGGTTCGGCCGTGCGACGGGCGTGCTCGAAGACGCGCTTGTAATCGGCGCCGGTGCGTACGCGGGCGCTGCGCGGGAAGGTCGCGGTCATGGCGACGCCAACAAGAAACCCGCGCTCGATGGCGCGGGTCTGGGCGGATGCATCGACATCGAGGAGCCGCGCCGTGAGGTGCGGCGGATTCCTCAGGCGCTCAGGCGCGTGCGGCCCTTGGCGCGGCGACGGGCCAGGATCTTGCGGCCGTCGGCGGTCTTCATGCGGGCCCGGAAGCCATGGTCGCGCTTGCGCTTGAGGTTGCTGGGTTGGTAAGTGCGCTTGGTGGCCATGGGGCCCTCGGCGGGTAGCAGTTGAGAGAACCCGAAAGTTTATAGGCCGCGTGCCGGGCGGTCAACCACCAACAGGGACGGACCTTGGAATCGGCGGCCAATCGATCGTTGGTGCCGACCGCTGCATGCTAGTCTCGCGCCCTGTCCCACCACCTGCGTCGGCGCGCACTCCAGCGCGCCCAGCACGCACTTTCGACGAAACCGATGCTGCCCGCGATGGATGCTTGGCCCCGCTGCCTCGAACGCCTGGAAGCCGAACTCCCGGCCGAGGACGTGCACACGTGGCTCAAGCCCCTGCAGGCCGAGCAGCGCACCGATGCGATGGTCTTGTACGCGCCCAACGCGTTTATTGTCGAGCAGGTGCGCGAGCGCTACCTGGCTCGGATCCAGGACCTTTTGGGACACTTCGCAGGCCATCGTGACGTGTCCCTGGAAATTGGTTCACGCACGACCCAGGCCAAGCCGTTTGCGACCGCCCTGCCGCCGATGCCGGGCCACCAGTTCGCCAGCGGGGAGCCCTACGCGGGCAACCTCGACTCGCACTACACCTTTGACAACTTCGTGGAGGGGCGCAGCAACCAACTGGGTCGCGCGGCGGCATGGCAGGCCGCGCAGACGCCCGGTGACCGCTCGCACAATCCTTTGCTGCTGTACGGCGGCACCGGCCTGGGCAAGACCCACCTGATGTTCGCGGCCGGCAACGAACTGCGCAGGCAGAATCCTGGCGCGCGCGTGCTGTACCTGCGCTCGGAGCAGTTCTTCAGCGCCATGACCAAGGCGCTGATCGAGAAATCGATGGACCAGTTCAAGCGCCGCTTCCAGCAGGTGGACGCGCTGCTGATCGACGACATCCAGTTCTTCGCCGGCAAGGACCGCACCCAGGAAGAGTTCTTCCACACCTTCAACGCGCTGTTTGACGGCCGCCAGCAGATCATCCTGACCTGCGACCGCTATCCGCGCGAGGTCGAAGGCCTGGAGCCGCGCCTCAAGTCGCGCCTGGCCTGGGGGCTGTCGGTGGCCATCGAACCGCCCGATTTCGAGACCCGAGCCGCCATCGTGTTGGCCAAGGCGGCCGAGCGCAGCGTGCACATCCCCGATGAAGTCGCGTTCCTGCTGGCCAAGAAGATGCGCTCCAACGTGCGCGACCTGGAAGGCGCACTCAATACCCTGACCGCGCGCGCCAACTTCACCGGTCGGGCGATCACCCCGGAATTCGCGCAGGAGACGCTGCGCGACCTGCTGCGTGCCCAGCAGCAGGCTATCAGCATCCCCAACATCCAGAAGACCGTGGCAGACTATTACGGTTTGCAGATCAAGGATCTGCTGTCCAAGCGGCGCACGCGGTCACTGGCGCGCCCGCGGCAGATGGCGATGGCACTGGCCAAGGAGCTCACCGAACACAGCCTGCCTGAGATTGGCGATGCCTTTGCCGGTCGCGACCACACCACCGTGCTGCATGCCTGCCGACAGATCCGCAACCTGATGGAGACCGATGGAAAGCTGCACGAGGACTGGGACAAGCTGATCCGCAAACTCAGTGAGTAAATGCGTTTAAAGCCTGTGGATAACTTCTGTTGCAGCTGGCGGTTTAAAGTTATCCACAGTTTCCGCCGGGTTCCCAGGGGCGGCTGTACCAAGGTTTCGAAGCGCTAAAATTTCAATAAATTCAGTTAGTTGAAGTACTTACCAAGCGAATCCGGCGCAACCATCACCACCAGTTTTTGATTTATTACTCTCTTAAGAGCCAGAGCATAGGGGCCACCACCGACATGCGTTTCAGCCTGCAGCGCGAAGCTTTTCTCAAGCCCTTGGCGCAAGTCGTCAACGTGGTCGAACGTCGGCAGACCTTACCGGTACTGGCGAACTTCCTGGTCCAGGTCCACGACGGCCAGCTGTCGCTGACTGGTACCGACCTGGAGGTTGAAATGATCGCCCGCAGCGCAGTCGAAGACGCGCAGGACGGGGAAACCACGATCCCGGCCCGCAAGCTGTTCGAGATTGTCCGCGCCCTGCCGGACGGCAGCCGGATCACCGTTTCGCAGACCGGGGACAAAGTGACCGTCCAGGCGGGCCGCAGCCGCTTCACCCTGGCAACCCTGCCGGCGAATGATTTTCCCTCGGTGGACGAAGTCGAAGCCACCGAGCGCGTCAACGTACCGGAAGCAGCGCTCAAGGAACTGATCGAGCGCACTGCTTTTGCCATGGCCCAGCAGGACGTTCGCTACTACCTCAACGGCCTGTTGTTCGACCTCGAAGACAAGACCCTGCGCTGCGTGGCGACCGATGGCCATCGCCTGGCGCTGTGCGAGACCCAGCTGGAAAACGCGGCATCAGCCAAGCGCCAGATCATCGTGCCGCGCAAGGGCGTGACCGAGTTGCAGCGCCTGCTGGAGGGTGGGGACCGGGAGCTTGAGCTGGAGGTCGGGCGTAACCACATCCGGGTCAAGCGCGACGACGTGACATTCACCTCCAAGCTCATCGACGGCCGTTTCCCCGACTACGCCGCGGTGATCCCGATTGGCGCCGACCGCGAGGTCAAGCTGGACCGCGAGGTGCTGCGTGCGGCCCTGCAGCGTGCGGCGATCCTGTCCAACGAGAAGTATCGCGGCGTCCGGGTCGAAGTCTCGCCGGGCCAGCTGAAGATCAACGCACACAACCCGGAGCAGGAAGAAGCGCACGAGGAGATCGAGGCGGAGACGACGGTCGACGGCCTGGCGATCGGCTTCAACGTCAACTACCTCCTCGATGCCCTGTCTGCGCTACGCGATGACCACATCATCATCCAGCTTCGCGACGCCAACTCCTCGGCGCTGGTGCGCGAGGCCAGCAGCGAGAAATCGCGCCACGTGGTGATGCCGCTGCGCCTCTGAGCCTAGTGATGTTCCACGTGAAACATCAAAAACGCCTGGCTGAAGCCGGGCGTTGTCGTCTTGAAGGACACGGTTCACAACTATCCCAGACCGGGAGGCGGTTGCTGCCATGCAATTGATCCGCCTGTATGTCGCCAATCTGCGTAAATTCCAACAAATTGAGCTGAAACCGGGCCCGGGCCTCAACCTGATCACCGGTGACAACGGCGCGGGCAAGACCAGTCTTCTTGAAGCACTGCACCTGATGGCGTATGGCCGCAGTTTTCGGGGGCGCGTGAGGGACGGGCTGGTGCGCACCGGCGCAGACGCCCTGGAGGTCTTCGTCGAGTGGCGGGAAGGCAATGGTGACGTCCCGCGCCGCGCGGGCCTGCGCCATAGCGGCCAGGCGTGGGAAGGCCGCCTGGACGGAGAGTCTGTCAGTCAGATCGGGGAATTGTGCGCCGCGCTGGCGGTAGTCAGCTTCGAACCCGGCAGCCATGCGCTGGTCACCGGCGGCAGTGAGCCACGCCGGCGCATGATTGATTGGGGCTTGTTCCACGTGGAACCAGGGTTTCTCGCGCTGTGGCGGAGATATTCACGCGCGCTTAAGCAACGTAACGCGTTGCTGAAGGCGGGGGGAGGCGCGGCCCAGCTTGACGCCTGGGACCATGAATTGAGTGAGGCGGGCGAACCCCTCACCATCCATCGGCTGCACTACGTGAATGACCTGCAGGCGCGGTTGCAGCCCGTGGCGACCGAGTTGGTGCCCACGCTCGGCATGCCCGTGATTGATTTTCAGCCAGGCTGGCGCCGGGCGGAACTGTCTCTGGCCGACGCGCTGGTGCTGTCGCGGGACCGGGACCGTGTTCTTGGGTACACCACGGTAGGACCGCATCGTGCCGACTGGCGCATCGACTACGCCGAAAATCCTCATCGCGAGACCCTTTCCCGCGGCCAGGCAAAGCTGACTGCGTTATGTGCCCTGCTCGCCCAGGCCGAGGACTATGCCGGGCGGGAGGGTGAGTGGCCTGTTGTCGCGCTGGACGATCTGGCCTCCGAGCTTGATCGTAACCACCAGCAGCGGGTGCTGCAGCGCCTGCTGGCCAGCGGCGCGCAGCTCTTTGTCACCGGAACCGAGCCACCTGCGGCCCTGGCGGCGCTGGGGGCCAAGTGCACGACGTTTCACGTGGAACACGGGTGCATCGTTGCCCGTTGAGGCGCTGCCTCCGGGTCAGGCCCGATGCGGCGCGATGGTATAATCGGGCTCTCGAACCCCTTTAAATAATGTGTCGGTTCCAGCGCGTCTTGCGCACCGGCGCGGGTTCCCCTGCAGGCGAACTGAAGCGAATGAGCGACGACACCCTCCCCGTACCCAACACCAATTACGACTCGAGCAAGATCACCGTCCTGCGCGGCCTGGAAGCGGTGCGCAAGCGCCCCGGTATGTACATCGGCGACGTGCACGACGGCACCGGGCTGCATCACATGGTGTTCGAGGTGGTCGACAACGCCATCGACGAAGCGCTCGCCGGCCATGCCAACGAGGTGATTGTGCGGATCCTGGAGGATGGGTCCGTGGCGGTGTCAGACAACGGCCGCGGCATCCCAGTGGATATCCACAAGGAAGAGGGCGTATCGGCGGCCGAGGTCATCATGACCGTGCTGCATGCCGGAGGTAAGTTCGATGACAACAGCTACAAGGTCTCCGGTGGCCTGCATGGCGTTGGCGTATCGGTGGTCAACGCCTTGTCCGAGCACCTGTGGTTGGACGTATGGCGCGATGGCTTCCATTACCAGCAGGAATACTCTCTGGGAGAGCCGTTGTACCCGCTCAAACAGCTCGACGCGTCGGACAAGCGGGGTACGTTGCTGCGCTTCAAGCCGGCCGTGGAGATCTTCAGCGACGTCGAGTTCCACTACGACATTCTGGCCAAGCGCCTGCGTGAGCTCTCGTTCCTCAACTCCGGGGTAAAGATCACCCTGCGCGACGAGCGCGGCGAAGGCCGCCAGGACCTGTTCCAGTACGAAGGCGGCATCCGCAGCTTCGTCGAGCATCTGGCCCAGCTCAAGACCCCCCTGCATCCCAACGTCATCTCGGTGACCGGCGAGCAGAACGGCATCACCGTGGACGTGGCGTTGCAGTGGACCGATGCCTACCAGGAAACCATGTTCTGCTTCACCAACAACATTCCGCAGAAGGACGGTGGCACCCATCTGATTGGCTTCCGCGCCGCCCTGACCCGCACCCTGACCAACTACATCGAGCAGAGTGGCATCGCCAAACAGGCCAAGATCAGTCTTTCCGGCGATGACATGCGCGAGGGCATGATCGCCGTGCTCTCGGTCAAGGTGCCCGATCCCAGCTTCTCGTCGCAGACCAAGGAGAAACTGGTCAGTTCCGAGGTCAGGCCGGTAGTTGAGCACACGTTCGGTGCACGTTTGGAGGAGTTCCTGCAGGA
>JBBSVH010000065.1:0-14690 GCA_038233685.1 Lysobacterales bacterium
CTGGAGTCGCAGCGGGCGGCTGCGTGGCCCGGTGGTGGGGACGTTGATGAGCAATTACGGACTGGAGCGTGCTTTCGGCGAGGCAGGCATCGAGTTCATCCGGTCCAAGGTTGGCGATCGTCACGTGCATCGCACGCTGGTCGAGCGCAGCGGAATCCTGGGCGGCGAAGCCTCGGGGCATTTGCTGTGCCTTGACCGAACCAGTACAGGCGACGGCATCGTCAGCGCGGTGCAGGTGCTCGAGGTGCTGGCGCGTACCGGCATGTCACTGCGCGATGCCGTGGCGGGCCTGACGATGGTGCCGCAGAAGACCATCAACGTGCGGCTCACCGATGGCGCCCGGCCCACCGAAGCGTCAGGCGTGCAGGCGGCGCTGGAGCAGGCGCAGGCGGCAGTGGAGGGCCGCGGCCGGGCCTTCCTGCGGCCCTCGGGCACCGAGCCGGTGGTCCGGGTGACGGTGGAGGCTGACGATTCGGGCCTGATGCAGGCCACGCTCGATCGCCTTGTCGAGGCGGTACGCGCGGCGAGCTGACGCGACTGTGCGGGGATTTCCCTGGAGCCCTGGCCCGCAGGCCACACGCCCAAACTGACTACCAAGCCTTTCAATAAACGTTTTCCCGCCGGGGGAACGACAACACAGGGCAAGCGCATGACCGGGACGATTCCCACGCTCGACATCACCCGTTTCGACACCCATCGCGACGAATTCGTGGCTGAACTGGGCGCTGCTTACCGCCAGTGGGGCTTTGCCGGCATCCGCAACCACGGCATTGCGCAGTCGCGCATCGACGCGGCGTATGAGGTGTTCGGCCAGTTCTTCGCCCTGCCTGAGGCGGTGAAGCGCAAGTACCACGTCCCCGGCAGCGGCGGGGCGCGTGGCTACACGCCTTTCGGTGTGGAGACGGCCAAGGGTGCCTCGCATTTCGACCTCAAGGAGTTCTGGCACATTGGCCGAGAGATTCCGCCGAGCTCAGCGTATGTCGCCGTCATGCCGGAAAATCTCTGGCCTGAAGAAGTGCCCGGCTTCCGCGAACACGGCTACGGGCTCTATCAGGATCTGGATCGCCTGGGTTCGCGCGTGCTGTCGGCACTGGCCCTGCACCTGGGCCTGGATGCAGGCTATTTCGCCACCAGGACCGACTTCGGCAACTCGATCCTGCGTCCCATCCACTACCCGCCGATCACCACGCCCGACGTGCCCAACGTGCGTGCCGGCGCGCATGAGGACATTAATTTGATCACCCTGCTGGTGGGAGCCAGCGCGGCGGGCCTGGAGGTGCGATCGCAGCAGGGCGAGTGGGTCCCCTTCACATCCGATGCCGACACCATCGTGGTCAACATCGGCGACATGCTGCAGCGACTGACCAACCATGTGTATCCGTCGACCACCCACCGCGTGACCAATCCCCCAGGCGAGCAGGCGCGTCAGCCGCGCTACTCGGTGCCGTTCTTCCTGCACCCGAATCCTGATTTCGTCATTGACGTGTTGCCGTCGACGATCACGCCCGACCACCCGTCGCGCTACCCCGAGCCGATCACCGCCCAGGCCTATCTCGAGGAGCGACTGCGCGAGATCAATCTGAAGTAGCCACTGGCCCCGGCGAACCCCGTGAATCGCGCGGGGTGCTCCGGCTGCTGTACCACGGCGTCAGCCCGCGCCGTTACTGTTGCATCCGTGGCCAGCAATCGGGCCGTAAAGTGAAGACGACGGCAGACAGGGCTCCGGTCCTGGGCAAGGGCCGCAGCGGTTTTTGGCCAGCGGGGTGGTGCAGGCAGTGCATGCTGCCTGCGTTACGGCTTTCGCGAGTATTCACAACACCAGGGGAAGCCGGATGTCGATATCGCCACGAGCCACTCGAAGCCTGCGCGGCACGCTGCGCCGGCCGGTCGCTGCACTCCTGCTTGCCTTGCTTTCGATGTCGGGTTCGGTGGGAGCTGCCGAGCTTCGCGTCCAGCTTTCGGGGGCCGGCTCGCCGCGGGAGCTGGCAGACGCCGTGGTCAGCCTGTTTCCAGTCCGGGCTGCGCCACAAGGCCCAGCGGCAACGGCGGTGATGGAGCAGCGCGCCTCTTCATTCGTGCCGCGGGTCTTGCCGGTGCGGGTAGGTACGCAGGTCTCGTTCCCCAACAGGGACCGCATTCGCCACCAAGCGTATTCGTTTTCCAAAGCCAAGCCGTTCGAGCTGCCGCTGTACGCAGGGTCGGACGCCGCCCCGGTCGTGTTCGACCAGCCGGGGATCGTGGTGGTGGGATGCAACATCCACGATTCCATGATCGGCTATGTGATCGTGCTGGATACGCCGTACTTCGCCCGTGCCGGTGAGGACGGCGTGGTCGCGTTGAATGCCCCGGAGGGAGCCTATCGCGTGGAGGTGTGGCACCCGCGGGTCAAGGGCGCGGCGGTGCAGAAGATGGTCAGCCTGCAGGCGGGCCGGCCGCAGCAGCTTGCGGTGGCATTGGAAATGCCCGTGATCGCAGAACAGGATGGCGGACCGCAGCGGCTGCGCGCGCTGCGCGACAAGCTGCGCCGGATGCCGCGCAAGCCGTGAAGCGCTCCAGCTTCCAGGCGCGGATCGTGGCGCTGATGATCGCGGTTGTCGTCGTCGCGCAGCTGGTCACGTTCGGCGTGGTCCAGGTCGCCACTGGACGCGGTGTGAGCGAAGCGCTGGGCGAGGAACTGCATGTCGGACAGCGCGTGTGGACGCGTTTCTACGAGCGGCGGGGCGAGCAGCTTCTTGAGAATGCAGCGGTGCTGGCGGACGATTTCGGCTTCAAGGCGGCGGTGGCCAGCGGCGATCCGCCGACGATGCGCTCGGCCCTGGCCAACCACAGCAGCCGCGTGGGGGCGCAGGCTTCGCTGCTGTTGTCTCCTGAGGGCGATTGGATGGCCGGGCTGAGCGACGCCGATGCTTCGCTACAGCAAGCGGCGATGCGCCCGCTCCTGCGCCAGGCCGAAGCCGAGGGCTATGCGGTGGGCGTGATCAGGTTGGGGGACCGGCTGGTGCGCATGGCCCTGGTGCCGGTGCTGGCACCTGAGCTGATTGCGTGGGTGGCCATCGGTATCGACTTCGGTGATGAATTCGCCACCGATTTCCGCGGCGTCACCGGTCTGGATGCCAGCTTTGTCACCGCAAACGCCGGGGTGACCCAGGTCCATGCGTCCAGCCTCGGTGGTGCGGCGCGGGTTGCGCTGCAGACGGCGCCGGCGGAGCAGCTCGGGCCCGATGGCCGGGTGCGCAAGCTCAGCGTCGGTACCGCGCACTATCTGTCACTGGCCCAGCCGCTGACGATGACCGGCAGCGACGGGCTGATGGTATTGCTGCAGGGCTCGCTGGACGAGGCGATGGCCCCTTACGAAACACTGAAATACCGGATCCTGGCGCTGTCGGCACTGGCCGCAGTGCTGGCGCTGCTGGTCGCGTCGCTGCTGGGGCGAAACCTCAGCCGGCCAATCGGCCAGCTCGCGTCTGCCGCAAGGCGGGTCCAGGCCGGAGATTATTCGCATCCGGTGGAGGTGCGGGGCGGCGACGAGATCGCCGATCTCGCTGCCGCATTCGGAAGCATGCAGGGCGAGATTGGTGCCCGCGAGCAGCGGATCCTCCACCAGGCGCACCATGACGCCCTGACCGGGCTACCGAACCGCGCCCACGCACGCCACCGCATGGAGCAGGCGCTGCAGCGCTGCTCGCTGGATGGCGGCAGTTTTGCGGTGCTGATCCTCGACCTGGAACGCTTCAAGGAAATCAACGACACGCTCGGGCATGCATTTGCCGACAACGTGCTGGCCGAGGTGGCCGCGCGGCTGCAGCTCGAAGTAAGCGACAACGCGCTCGTGGCGCGGCTCGGCGGTGACCAGTTCATGCTCCTGCTGGAGGAGGCGACGCAACGCGACGCATTGCAACGCTGCAACGTCCTGCTGGCGCACTTGCGGCGTCCGCTCGATTTGCGGGGAACCCGGCTGACCATCGATGCAAGCATCGGCGTGGCCCTGTATCCAGACCATGGAGCCGACGTGGAGACGCTGCTGCGAAGGGCCGATATCGCTCTTGACGATGCCAAGGCTGTCCACAGCGGCACCGCCCTCTACCGCCCGGGCCGGGACGAAATGCACCTGCGGCAGTTGACCCTGATGGGGGATCTGCGGCTGGGGATCGAACGGGGCGAGCTGAGCCTGCGTTTCCAGCCCAAGATGGATATCGCCACGGCGCGGGTCGTACACGTGGAGGCCCTGTTACGTTGGACCCATGCGCGACTCGGATCGATCGGGCCGGACGAGTTCATACCGCTGGCCGAGCACTCCGGCTTCATCCACGAGCTGACCCGTTACGTCCTGGACCACGCGCTCCTGTGCAATTCCAGGTGGCGGCGACAGGGTGTGGACCTTGGACTGGCGGTGAATCTTTCGGCGATGGACCTGCTCGACGCCGATCTGCCGGACTACCTGCGTGAGTGCCTGGACCGCCACGAGGTGCCGGCGAGCAAGGTGATCCTGGAGGTGACCGAAAGCGCGATCATGCGCGACGTCGACTACGCGATCCGCATGCTGCAGAGGCTGCGGGCCATTGGCGTGCGCCTGGCCATCGACGACTTCGGCACCGGCTATTCCTCGCTCGCACAGCTCAAGCGCATGCCCGTGGACGAGATCAAGATCGACAAGAGCTTCGTCATGCAGCTGGTCGAGGGCAGTGACGATGCAGTGATCGTGCGCTCCACGATCGAGTTGGGACACAACATGGGGCTGACCGTGATTGCCGAGGGTGTCGAGACCGAGCCGGCGATGGCGCTGCTCCGCCAATACCGTTGCGACATGGCCCAAGGCTTCCTGTTCAGCCCACCGCTGGGCGCTGAAGAGATGCTGGCCTGGTGCCGCAACGACCTGACGCTGGCCGAGGCGAATGACCTGGACCGCGCCGCGACAGGTGGTTCGCAAGGCTGATCCGGTGGGACGAGTCCGGCGGGCCCGCGGTGTATGAGCCAGTGTGGGCGCGCAAAGGCCCTGCAGTCGGTATCCTTCGCCGCTGACAATGATTTCAGGGGGTCGATATGCGACGCAGGATCGTGGCTGGAAACTGGAAGCTGCAGGGGCTCCGGGACTTTGCGACCTCGCTGGTCGCCGAGGTCGTGAAAGGCCTGCCGCTGGAGAACGTCGAGGTCGTGGTGCTGCCGCCGATGCCGTACCTCGGCGACCTGATCGAGGACTTCGAAGGCGAGTCGATCGCCTTCGGCGGCCAGGACGTCAGCAGTAACGAGAAAGGCGCCTATACCGGTGAAGTCTCTGCCGCGATGCTGGTCGATGTGGGGGCGCGTTACGGACTGGTCGGCCACTCCGAGCGGCGCCAGTACCACGCCGAGAGCAGTGAACTTGTCGCGCGAAAGTTCCTGGCCGCATTGAATGCCGGACTGGTGCCGATCCTGTGCGTGGGCGAGACCCTGGAGCAGCGCGAGGCCGACCAGACCCGCGAGGTGATCGAATCGCAGCTGGTCCCGGTCCTCGACCTGGCCGGGGTCGACGCGTTTGAACGCGCGGTGATCGCCTACGAGCCGGTCTGGGCGATCGGCACCGGGCGCACCGCCACTCCCCAGCAGGCGCAGGAGGCGCATGCCTTCATTCGTGGCGTCGTCGCCATGCGCGATGCTAGAATTGCGGATTCGTTGCCCCTGTTGTATGGCGGCAGCGTCAAGCCCGACAACGCCGCCGAACTGTTCGCGCAGCCCGATGTCGATGGTGGACTGGTTGGCGGCGCCTCGCTGGTGGCTGCGGACTTCCTCGCCATCGTCCGGGCCGCGGCCGGTTGACCGGGGCCCCCGCCGGCGCTGGCCGAACACGTCCGGCGCCGACACTTTGATCGAGATCCTGAAATGCTGATGTTGACCCTGAATGTGATTTACGTGCTGGTGGCCCTTGCGATCATCGTGATGGTGTTGATGCAGCGTGGCTCCGGTGCGGCTGCCGGCTCGGGCTTTGGGGCTGGAGCGTCGGGCACGGTGTTCGGAGCGCGCGGCGCCTCCAACTTTCTGTCCAAAAGCACCAAGTACCTGGCCATTGCGTTCTTCGGCATCAGCTTGTTCATGGCGTGGAACGCATCGCGCTCGGCCGGTGTCCCGGTGGAGCGCGACCTTGGCCTGATGTCGGAAATGGCGACGCCTGCTCCGGCGGGTGAGCGTGCCCCGACCAGCTCGACCGTGCCCGCCGCGCCCGCGACCGTTCCTGTCGAATCCGACACCACCGTGCCTGCCGTGCCGGCTGGCAGCAGCACGGCTCCAGCACCGTCCACGACTGCACCGCCGCCGCCGCAAAGCCCGCCGCAGGACGGCTGAAGCCGGTTACAATACGCGGCGCGTCCGGGGGTACCCGGGCACAAAAAGTTTGCCCAGGTGGCGGAATTGGTAGACGCACTACCTTGAGGTGGTAGCGGCGAAAGTCGTAGGGGTTCGAGTCCCCTCTTGGGCACCAAACCAGATGCGAATTCCCGGCAGGGCCCCCACGCACGCGCGGGCTGCCAAGCCGGGGGCGCAGGCCTCGCGGCCACTGCATGCCACTGCAGGCATGCCGCCGCAGGTTCCATCGAACGAGGACCGTGCGTGCTGGCCGAATACCTGCCGACCCTGATGTTCCTGATCGTTGCCACGGGCATCGGCGTCTCGCTGATGGTCATTGGGCGCGTGATCGGGCCGAAGAATCCGGACGCCCGCAAGCTTTCACCCTACGAATGCGGCTTCGAGGCGTTCGAGGACGCGCGCATGAAGTTCGATGTGCGCTACTACCTGATCGCCATCCAGTTCATCGTCTTCGATCTCGAGATCATCTTCATCGTGCCGTGGACCCTGGTCTTCATGGAGTTGGGTCCGCGCGCGCTGGTGACCATGGGCTTGTTCGTGGGCATGCTGTTCCTGGGTTTCATCTACGTGTGGAAGAAGGGAGCCCTGGAATGGGAGTGACCATATGAGCGTGATCCTATGAGCCTGATCTCGACCATCGACCGGTTGATGACCAACCCGATCCCTGAAAGCAGCGTCGACGATATCCTGCGTCCGGAAGGAGGTAACCCCCTGCTCGAGAAGGGTTACGTGACCACCAGCGTGGATACGCTGATGAACTGGGCGCGTACCGGCTCGATGTGGCCAATGACCTTCGGCCTGGCCTGCTGCGCGGTGGAAATGATGCATGCCGGCGCGGCGCGTATCGACCTTGATCGCTATGGCGTGGTGTTCCGGCCCTCGCCGCGGCAGTCGGACGTGATGATCGTGGCCGGCACCTTGGTCAACAAGATGGCGCCGGCACTGCGCAAGGTGTACGACCAGATGCCGGACCCGAAGTGGGTCATCTCGATGGGTAGCTGCGCCAATGGCGGCGGCTATTACCACTACTCGTATTCAGTCGTCCGCGGTTGCGACCGCATCGTGCCGGTCGACATCTACGTGCCCGGCTGCCCGCCCACGGCCGAGGCCCTGACATTCGGCATCCTCCAGCTGCAGAAAAAGATCTGGCGTACGCAGACCATCGCGCGCTGATCGGCACCACCAACCCCACACCAGAGCACGCCAGGCCCCCATGGCAGAGCAAGCCGACAGTTACATCGAGCGCCTGAAGCAGTCATTCGGGGAAGCCACTTTGCACATCGCCGAATCACGTGGCGAGGTGACGCTCGAGCTTCCGCCGGCGCAGTGGCACTCGGCCTGCCTGACGCTGCGCGACGGGTTCGGGTTCGAACAGCTGCTGGACCTGTGTGGCGTGGATTACCTGGGCTACGGGCTGGACGAGTGGGACACCGTCGAGGTGACCTCGGAGGGCTACAGCCGGGGTGTCACGGGCGCTGATCCGGGGCCGGGTCGATTCGATTGGGAGCACCGGCCACAGGGCGACGAAACGCCGAATCGCTTCGCGGTCGTGGCGCACCTGCGTTCCTACCAGCACAACCGGGTGCTGCGCATCCGCTGCCTGGCCGAGAGCGAGGGCCTGCCGATCGTGGCTTCGGTGACCGACGTGTGGCCGGTTGCGGACTGGTTCGAGCGCGAGGCGTTCGACCTGTTCGGCATCCTCTTCGACGGTCATCCGGACCTGCGTCGCATCCTTACCGACTACGGTTTCGTAGGTCATCCTTTCCGCAAGGATTTCCCGCTCATCGGCAATGTCGAAGTCCGCTATGACGAAGAGAAGCAGCGTGTCATCTACGAACCGGTCACTTCCGTCGAGCCACGCGTGCTGGTGCCGCGGGTGATTCGCGATGACTCGCGCTATGCGACGGCGGCGGGCGAGGCTGCGGCGCGACCGGGAGGCAAGCCATGAGCATTGCCCCGGATTCCTCAGTGCCGGCAAGCGATCCGCAGGCGCAGGTCTCGCGCCAGGAGATCCGCAACTACACGATGAACTTCGGTCCGCAGCATCCGGCGGCCCACGGGGTCCTGCGCCTGATCCTGGAAATGGATGGCGAGACCGTGATGCGCGCCGACCCGCACGTGGGTCTGCTGCACCGGGGCACCGAGAAGCTGGCCGAGTCCAAGCCCTTTAACCAGTCCATCGGCTACATGGATCGCCTGGACTACGTGTCGATGATGTGCAACGAACACGTCTATGTGAAGGCAATCGAGACGCTGGTCGGGATCGAGGCGCCGGAGCGCGCCCAGTACATCCGCACGATGTTCGACGAGATCACCCGCATCCTCAACCACCTGATGTGGGTCGGTTCCAACGGGCTGGACCTGGGCGCGATGGCGGTCATGCTTTACGCCTTCCGCGAGCGCGAAGAACTGATGGACTGCTATGAAGCGGTCAGCGGTGCGCGCATGCACGCCACGTATTACCGGCCCGGCGGCGTGTATCGCGATCTGCCCGACACCATGCCCAAGTACCGCGAGTCGCCGTGGCGCAAAGGCAAGAACCTGAAGCGGTTCAACGCGGCCCGCGAAGGTTCGCTGCTGGACTTCATCGAGGACTTCACCAACGGTTTCCCGCACCGGGTGGACGAGTACGAGACCCTGCTCACCGACAACCGCATCTGGAAGCAGCGGACCGTGGGCATCGGCGTGATCAGCCCTGAAAAAGCGCTGGCCTGGGGTATGACCGGTCCGATGCTGCGCGGTTCGGGTATCGCCTGGGACCTGCGCAAGAAGCAGCCGTACGCGAAGTACGACAGCGTGGATTTCGACATCCCGGTTGGCACCAACGGCGACTGCTACGACCGCTACCTGGTGCGCATGGCCGAGATGCGCCAGTCGAACCGCATCATCAAGCAGTGCGTGACCTGGCTGCGCGCCAACCCGGGCCCGGTGATGGTGCAGAACTACAAGCTCGCGCCGCCCTCGCGCGAGGAAATGAAAGACGACATGGAAGCGATGATCCACCACTTCAAGCTGTTCACCGAAGGCTACTGTGTCCCGGCCGGCGAGACCTACAGCGCGATCGAGGCTCCCAAGGGCGAGCTGGGTGTCTATCTGGTGTCGGATGGCGCCAACAAGCCGTTCCGCCTGAAGGTGCGAGCGCCAGGGTTTGCCCACCTGTCGTCGATGGACGCGGTGGTGCGCGGGCACATGCTGCCGGACGTGGTGGCGATGATCGGTACCTATGACCTGGTGTTCGGAGAGATCGATCGATGAGGGCGACCGGCAATTTCGAAGCGGCGCGCGACGTCGATCCGCTGGTGGCGCTGAGCGACCAGACCCGCGCCCAGATCGACCAGTGGCTGCTCAAGTTCCCGCCCGAGCGCAAACGTTCGGCGGTGCTCCAGGCGCTGCACGCCGCGCAGTCGCAGAATGGCGGCTGGCTGAGCGACGAGCTCATTGCCGCGGTGGCGAAGTACCTGGGGCTGCCGGCTGTGTGGGCCTACGAAGTGGCCAGCTTCTATTCGATGTTCGAGCTGGAGCAGGTCGGCCGCAACAACGTCGCCTTCTGCACCAATATCAGCTGCTGGCTCAACGGTGCCGAAGACCTGGTCGCGCACGCTGAGAAGAAGCTGGGCTGCAAGCTCGGCCAGTCCACGGCCGACGGCAGGATTTTCATGAAGCGCGAGGAAGAGTGCCTGGCTGCCTGCGGCGCGGCGCCGATGATGGCCATCAACGGCCACTACCACGAGAACCTCACCATCGAGAAGGTGGACGAGCTGCTGGACGGGCTGGAATAACCATGGCGCATCACAACCTCACCGGCCCGGTCGGACCGGCTCCCAAGGACCACCAGGTGGTCTACACGACGCTGCACTTCGACAAGCCTTGGTCGTACGAGAACTATCTCAAGACCGGTGGCTACAGTGCGCTGCGCCGGATCATAGAAGAAAAGATCGCCCCGGCCGACGTGGTCGAGATGGTGAAGAAATCAGGGCTGCGCGGCCGCGGCGGCGCTGGATTTCCCACCGGCCTGAAGTGGAGCTTCATGCCCAAGGGCGATATGCAGAAGTACATCCTGTGCAACTCGGACGAGTCCGAGCCCGGGACCTGCAAGGACCGCGACATCCTGCGCTACAACCCGCACGCGGTGCTCGAAGGCATGGCCATCGCGTGCTACGCCACTGGCTCGACCGTGGCCTACAACTACCTGCGAGGCGAGTTCCACCACGAGCCCTTCGAGCACCTGGAAGAAGCCACGGCCGAAGCCTACGCGCACGGTTGGCTGGGCAAGAACGTGCTGGGTTCGGGCGTGGACATCGACATCCACAACACGCTGGGTGCCGGTGCTTACATCTGCGGCGAAGAGACCGCGATGATGGAGTCGATCGAAGGCAAGAAGGGCCAGCCGCGCTTCAAGCCGCCGTTCCCGGCCAACTTCGGTCTGTACGGCAAGCCGACCACCATCAACAACACCGAGACCTATGCCTCGGTGCCGGCGATCATCCGCAATGGTCCGGAGTGGTTCCTTGATCTTGGCAAACCCAACAATGGCGGTCCCAAGGTGTTCTCGGTATCGGGCCACGTGGCCCGCCCGGGCAACTACGAAATCCGGCTGGGGACGCCATTCTCCGAATTGCTCGAGATGGCTGGCGGCATGCGCCCAGGGCGCCGCCTCAAGGGCGTGATCCCGGGTGGCTCGTCGATGCCGGTGCTGCCGGGCGAGACCATGATGGAATTGACCATGGACTACGACAGCATTCAGAAGGCAGGTTCCGGCCTGGGCTCGGGTGCGGTCATCGTCATGGACGACACCACCTGCATGGTCCGCGCCTGCCAGCGCATCGCGCGTTTCTATTACAAGGAAAGCTGCGGCCAGTGCACGCCATGCCGTGAAGGCACCGGCTGGATGTACCGCATGATCACGCGAGTGGTAGAGGGCAAGGCCACGGTCGAAGACCTGCACACGCTCAAGGCGTCGGCCGGCCAGATCGAAGGCCACACCATCTGCGCCTTTGGTGAAGCCGCCGCCTGGCCGGTACAGGGCTTTCTGCGCCACTACTGGAACGAGTTCGAGTACTACATCGAGCACGGGCGTTCGATCGTGGATGCAAAGATCGAGGTGGCCGCATGAGCGCGCAGCCGGTGAATCCGGACCTGCCGCCCGACCACGTCACCATCGAGATCGACGGCCAGTCGATGGCCGTGCCCAAAGGCTCGATGATCATCCAGGCGGCCGACAAGGCGGGCATCCCGATCCCGCGCTTCTGTTATCACGACAAGCTGGCCATCGCGGCCAACTGCCGCATGTGCCTGGTGGAAGTGGAGAAGATGCCCAAGCCGGCGCCGGCGTGCGCCACGCCGGTCATGGATGGCATGAAGATCGCCACGCGCAGCGACAAGGCGCTCAAGTCGCAGCGCAACGTGATGGAGTTCCTGCTGATCAACCATCCGCTCGATTGCCCCATCTGCGACCAGGGCGGCGAGTGCGAACTGCAGGACCTGTCGCTTGGCTATGGCCGTTCGGTGAGCCGCTTCCAGGAGCGCAAGCGCGTCGTCCCGGACGAAGACATCGGTCCGCTGGTGGCCACCGAAATGACCCGCTGCATCCAGTGCACGCGCTGCGTGCGCTTCACCGCTGAAGTCGCCGGCACCTACGAGCTCGGCGGCATGTACCGCGGCGAAGACCTGCAGATCGGCACCTACGACGGCAAGCCGCTCACCACCGAGATCTCGGGCAATGTCATCGACCTGTGCCCGGTCGGCGCGCTGACCAACAAGGTGTTCCAGTTCCGCGCCCGTCCGTGGGAGCTGATCGCGCGTGAATCGGTCGGCTACCACGATGCAATGGGTTCAAACCTGTATCTGCACGTGCGCCGTGGCGAGGTGCTGCGCACCGTTCCGCGCGACAACGAGGCGGTCAACGAGTGCTGGCTGTCCGATCGTGACCGTTATTCGCACCAGGGGCTGTATGCGGCCGACCGGGCGATCCATCCGGAGATCAAGGTCAACGGCAAGTGGCGGCAAGTGACTTGGGCTGAAGGGCTTGCCGCAGCAGTGGAAATCCTGAGTGCTAACCCGGACGACGGCCTGGGCTTGCTCGTGCATCCGGCCACCTCGAACGAAGAGGGCGGGCTCCTGGCACGCCTGGCGGCGGGCTTGGGCTCGGGCAATCTTGACCATCGCCTGCAGCAGCGCGATTTCTCCGATTCGGCCGTGGCCGAGCCTTTCGAAGTACCGCTGGCGGAGATCGAGAAGGCCGACGTGGTGGTCCTGCTGGGCACCAACATCCGCCACGAGTTGCCACTGCTGCACCAGCGCCTGCGCAAGGCGAACGCGCAGAGCAATACGCAGGTCCACGTGGTCAACCCGGTCGATTTCGACTTCACGTTCCCCATCGCCGGCAAGCACATTGTGCCGCCGTCGCGGTTCGCCGAAGCGCTGGGCGATGCCAAGCTGCAAGAGGCGGTCAAGGGCGCGGCCCACGCGGTGATCATCATTGGCGCTCTGGTCGAAAACCACCCGCAGGCAGCGGCGCTTCGCACGGCGGCGCGCAGCTTTGCCAAAGCCACCGGCGCCCGGCTGTGTCGCATCCCGCAGGGTGCGAACGCCGTCGGTCTTGCACGCCAGGGCGTTTTGCCGACCTCGCGCGACGTGGCCGGCATGTTTGCCGAACCGCGCGGGGCCTATGTCATCTACGGGATCGAACCGGGCCTGGACTTTGCCGACGGCGCGGCGGCGCGCAAGGCGCTGCAGGCTGCACGGGTGGTGTCCTTCAGCCAGTTCGCGTGCACCTCGACGCGAGATGTCGCCGACGTGATCCTGCCGATCGCGGCGCTGCCCGAAATCCAGGCCACGCTGACCAACCTCGATGGCGATGACCAGTACACCAAGGCCGGCGGCAAACCGCCTGGCGAGGCCCGAGAAGGCTGGCGCGTGCTCCGTGCCCTCGCAGGTGAATTGCAGCTCGATGGCTTCGAATTCACCGACCTGGCCGGCCTGCGCAATGCACCGCCTTTGGCCCCCGTGTCCAGGCTTGCCGCATCGGCGGCCTCATCGGCCGGCCTCGAGGGACTCGAGCTGGCAGCGGTGCCGGCGATCTATCGAGGTGATGCCGTGCTGCGGCGAGCCGCTGCGCTGCAGGCCCACCCGCTCAACACGACACCGCGTATCACCCTCAACGCTGCGGATGCCGGTGCAGCTGGCCTGGTCGAAGGCGCGATGGCCAAGGTCGGCACCGCCGACGGCACGGCGACCCTTCCGGTGTTCGTCGACAGCCGTGTCGGCCCCGGCGTGGTCTGGATAGAGAGCGGCCACGGCGCCACGGCGCCGCTGGGCGCAGGTCGGGTTACGGTGATGCCCGCATGAACGAGCTGCTCATCGACGGCGTGGAGCCGATGCGCGACTGGCTGCTGGGAATGGGGGCCATCGGCACCTTGCTGTGGATCGTGCTCAAGGTCCTGGCCATTGCCGTGCCGGTGATCGTGGCGGTGGCGTTCTACGTGGTCTGGGAACGCAAGCTGATTGCCTGGATGCACGTGCGCCACGGGCCGATGTACGTGGGCATGGGCATCTTCCAGGCCTTTGCCGACGTCTTCAAGCTGCTGTTCAAGGAAGTGATCCTGCCGACCAAGGCGCACCGGACCATGTACATCCTGGCGCCGCTGATCACATTGGCGCCCGCATTCGCCGCGTGGGCAGTGGTGCCGTTCGATGCGCGCCTGGTGCTGGCCGACCTCAACGCGGGCCTGCTCTATCTGCTGGCGATGACCTCGCTTGGCGTCTACGGCATCATCATTGCCGGCTGGGCATCAAACTCGAAATACGCCTTCCTGGGCGCGATGCGCTCGGCGGCGCAGGTGGTCAGCTACGAGATTGCGATGGGCTTCGCCCTGGTCGGCGTACTGATCGCCGCAGGCAGCATGAACCTGAGCGCGATCGTCTACGCACAGGCCGGCGATGCGGGTTTCTTCGAGTGGTTCTGGCTGCCGCTGTTCCCACTGTTCATTGTGTACTGGGTGTCCGGCGTGGCCGAGACCAACCGCGCCCCGTTCGACGTGACCGAAGGCGAATCGGAAATCGTCGCCGGGCACATGGTGGAGTACTCCGGGGCAGCGTTCTCGCTGTTCTTCCTGGCCGAATACGCCAACATGATCCTGGTCAGCTTCCTGGTCGCCATCTTTTTCCTGGGCGGCTGGCTGAGCCCGCTGCAGGGGTGGATCACCGCCGATGTCTCGCCGTGGATCAACTGGATCTGGATGGGCGGCTGGCCGTGGCTGCTGCTCAAGGTGCTGTTCTTCGCCAGCGCGTTCATCTGGTTCCGCGCCAGCTTCCCGCGTTACCGCTACGACCAGATCATGCGATTAGGCTGGAAG
>JBBSVH010000066.1:0-14649 GCA_038233685.1 Lysobacterales bacterium
AATTGCATGGCCTGGCGCAGCGACAACAACGGCGAGGTGCCGGGATTGCAATCTGTGGCGACCGCCATCGGTACGCCGTGTGCACGCAACAAGTCCAGTGGCGGCAGCTTGGTTTCGCGCAATACATGGAACGCGCCCGGCAGCAGTACCGCCACGGTTCCGGCGGCGGCCATGGCCGCGATGCCGGCTTCCGAAGTGTGCTCCAGGTGATCGGCGGACAGCCCGCCAAATTCGGCCACCAGCGCTGCCCCTTCGCCATCGCTCAGCTGGTCGGCGTGCAGCTTGACCGGCAGGCCCAGGGACTTCGCTACTTCGAAGACGCGTCGCGTCTGCGCAAGGGTGAAGCCGATGCTTTCGCAGAACGCATCCACCGCATCGACCAGGCCTTCGGCATGCAGCTCTGGAAGCCACTCACAAACGTGCTCGATGTACGCGTCGGCGCGCCCTGCGTACTCGAGCGGCAGCGCGTGCGCACCCAGGAAAGTGGTGTGCACATCGATGCCAAGCTCTTCGCCCAGCCGGCGCGCCACCAGCAGCATCTTGCGCTCCTGTTTCAGGTCCAGTCCGTAGCCGGACTTGATCTCCAGGGTGGTGACGCCGTCGCCGACCAGCGCTTGCACGCGCGGCAACGACTCATCGAAGAGCTGTTCCTCGCTTGCGGCGCGCGTGGCACGCACGGTGGACATGATGCCGCCGCCGTCGCGGGCAATTTGTTCGTAGCTGACGCCCCGCAGTCGTTGTTCGAACTCGCCCGCACGATTGCCGGCGAAGACACAGTGGGTGTGGCAGTCGACCAGTCCGGGCGTGATCCAGCCATCGGCCTGCACGAATTCCCTGGCCAGGGTGTGCGGCGGGCCCGGCAATTCGGCCACCGGTCCGACGAACACCAGGACGCCGTCGCGCCAGCCAAGTGCGGCGTCGGCGATCACGCCATAGCCATCGGCCGCGTCCAGCGTCGCCAGCGATACGCCGCAGATCAGGCCGTCCCAAAGCGATGTGGATTGCACAGGCATCGCCTGATTGTAAGCGTTGGATGTTCGCGTTCGTCCAGCCACGAGGCGACAATGCCGGCATGACCACCGACCATCACGCCACCCCGGAAGCTTCAGCGCGCGCGCCGCAGGCGCTTGCCGTGCACGACGCTGCGGCGCGCCAGTGGAGGGTGCCCGGTATCGCCAACCTGCACTCGCACGCGTTCCAGCGCGCAATGGCGGGTCGGGCCGAGCGCCAGACCCATCCGCAGGACAGCTTCTGGACCTGGCGCGAGACCATGTACCGGACCGCATCCCGGTTCGATCCCGAATCGCTGCACGCGGTGGCCTCCCAGCTTTACGTGGAGATGCTGGAGGCCGGCTACACCAGCGTGTGCGAATTCCACTACCTGCACCACGCGCCCGACGGCAGCCGTTATTCCGATCCCGCGGCGATGTCGCAGGCGCTGGTCCAGGCCGGGCGTGATAGCGGCATTCGCCTGACCCTGCTGCCGGTGCTGTACATGAGCGGCGGCTTCGATGGTCGTCCGCTGTCCGAGCGCCAGCGCCGTTTCGGCCACGATGTCGACGGCTTCCTGCAGCTGTTGCGCACGCTACACGGGCAGGAGGACGCCCGGCTGCGCATCGGTTGTGCGTTCCACAGCCTGCGTGCGGTGCCTGAAGCGGCAATGCGCGAAGTGCTGGCAGAGCTGCCGCTGGAAATGCCGGTGCATATCCACATCGCCGAGCAGGTGGGCGAAGTGCAGGACTGCGTTTTGCTGAGAGGTGCCAGGCCGGTGGAGTGGCTACTGCGCCAGTTGCCGGTGGACCCGCGCTGGACCCTGGTGCACGCCACGCATCTCACGCCGGCGGAGATCAAGCGCCTGGCCCATAGCGGCGCGACGGTTGCACTGTGCCCAACCACCGAAGCCAACCTGGGCGATGGCCTGTTCCCGCTGCGTGCCTATCTGGACGCGGGCGGACGCTGGGGCATTGGTTCGGACTCGCACATTTCGGTGTCTCCGGTGGAAGAACTGCGCTGGCTCGAATACGGGCAGCGGCTGGCCACACGCCACCGCAACATCGCGGTGCGCGCCGATTCCAGCAGCGTCGGTGAAACGCTGCTGCGTGGTGTGCTCGCTTCGGCGCCGCAGTCGACCGGCTTTACCGAAAACGACGACCACGTGCTGCTCGACGCGGACGCTCCGATCCTGGCCGGCGCGCGCGTGGACGACGTGGTCGACCGCTGGCTGTTCAGTGGCAACCGACCCCTCGTGCAGGAGACCCACGTCGACGGCCAGCGTGTGGTGGTCGAAGGCCTGCACCGTGAGCGCGAAACCATCGCGGCCCGCTACCGCAGCGTGCTGCCGGCGCTGCTGGCCGACTAGCACAAGTTAAATTGTGCGCGTCCGGTACGTGGGCGCCAAGCGCGGGTCGCAAGCGTCCTGGAAGTCCGCGCCAGCGGATACTTCGTCAATGCGCGCGCCCGCGGGTCGCTCCGAAGGAATCTGGTTGGGTAACCTCAAGGGCGTTCGCAGCGCCGGCAGCAGCGTCTGCGGGTCGCCGTCGTTCTCACGTGGCGTGATGCCGACCAGTCGCGCCAGCAGTGGATAGACGTCGACATTGTCGAGAGGCGGCAGCACCACGCCTTTGCGCAACGCTGGGCCGCGGGCGATGAAGATGGCGCGCATTTCCCTGGAAAGCGGATCGAAACCGTGCGAGCCGCGCGTAGTCGTGCGCGGATACTTGTCGCGTGCGGCCTGCTTCAGCGCGTCCCAGCCCACATCCATCTGGCAAACGATCGGCGGCACGCGTGGATGCGCACCGTAGTGCCAGCGCGCCGGCAATTCCTGTTTGCGCCAGCATTGGTAGTGGTCGTGCCGGCCCAGGAGCTGCGCCTCGGCCGCGTCGGTGCGCCCGGGCAGCGGCGCGAAGCCGACCGACTGGCCTGTGGTGATGTTCTGCGCCACGTCCGCATCCACCATGTCTTCGATGACTACGTGCTGGCCCGGTGGAACCGCCGCCATGCCATGGTCGGACACCAGCACAATGTTCACTTCGTCCAGCACGCCGTGGGCCTGGAGCTTGCGCAGCAGCATGCCGATCGCCGCATCGGCTTCGGCCAGCGCATGGCGCGCCTGCGGCGAGTCGGGCCCGAAGCTGTGCGACTCCTCGTCCAGATTCTCGAAATACAGGGTGGCGAAGCGAGGTCGCGTCGCATCGGCTTCGGCCATCCAGCCCACCACCTGGTCCACCCGGGCGTCGTAGGGAATGTCGCCATCGAACGGCTGCCAGCGCGTCGGCCGCACGCCGCCTATGGGCGCTTCGCTGCCGGGCCACGACAGGGTGGCAGTGGCGAGACCGGCCTTTTCCGCAGTGACCCACAGCGGCTCGCCGCCCCACCAGGCGCCGTTGCCGACCGCGTCGCGATCGGACAGCTTGAAGCCGCCCAGCGCCGTGTCGCGCATGGTGTTGTGCACGATCCCGTGGTGGTCGGGCCGCAGGCCGGTCACCAGCGTGTAGTGGTTGGGGAAGGTGAGAGAGGGATAGGAAGGAATCAGCCACTGGGCGCGGACGCCCTCGCGCGCGAGGCGTGTGATGTTTGGCGTGAGTCCGAGATCGAGGTAGTCGGCGCGCAGCCCGTCGATGGAGATCAGCAGTACCGGGTTCGTCGGCGCGTTGGCGGCAGGGACGGCTGCCGGGCGGTATGGAGCAGCGCAGGCGACAAGCGAGAGCAGCAGGGCCCAGGATGCGCCCCTCACGAACGGCACTGGCATGGTCACTCTTTTCTGATTCGAATCGCGCGATTTTCGCAGACATCAGCGCAGCCCGCATGACAGCCTCGACGCGCCACGCCCCATTTGCGGGCCGCGCAGCGCATTGCATCGCAGCGGCGTCATGCGCGGAGCGCAGGTCCAGGACCCTTGGCCAGCCGAGGCAAGGCGACAGGCGGCCAATCAGGCGTGGGACGCCGGCCGAGCTAGGGCCATGCGGATCACTGCGCTCGGCTGCTGGTCGCGTTCGCCGCCTACCTGCGCAGAGACCTCGCCTCCCAGGGCAACATGCAAAGCCCCAGCGTCCCCCTACTTACCGCCCGCCGAGCGTATTCGGGCCGCCTGTGCAACCCTTGTGGCCCCGTGAACGTACCTGCTTACGTCATCCTTGAAAGCGCTGCAAAGCCACAGGAAATACCATGAAGAAAATCAGCCTGTTCATTTTTTCCCTCTGTTTGTCGGTTGCGGCCCAAGCCCAGCAGGTCATCAATGTGGTGCCGGAAAAGTCCCCCGATTCCGCCCCCGCCGAGATGACTGAAGCCCAGGCTGCCGAAATCACCAGGGCTGCCGAAGCCGCGAAGGCGAAGGAGCGTTTCGCTGATCGCAACTGTCTGCGCCACACCGGCTCGCGCATGCTCCGTGCCGAAGGCAACGGTCGCAAGTGCGCCATCGGCAACGGCCAGGCGTTCACGCGCGAGGATCTGGAGAGCACTGGCGGCATCGATATCGGGAGCGCGCTGCGCAGCCTGCATCCCGGCATACGCTGAACTGCCGCCACGACAAGACCCTGAAGCCCGGCATTGCCGGGTTTTTTTTTGGCAGTTTCCATGGCATGAGCCCTCGTAGCAGCCCCCGGGCTTCGCGAGCTCCCTCGGGTGGGCTGCGCTCCCGGTAGATGCGACCACTGCCCGCGACGTGCCCGCACCCTCAAACGCATCGCGCGGAGCATTCGCGGTCACGGCCCGCTCCGGCGGATGCCGCGAGCAAGCGGGCCTGGCAACTGTTCCAACTCGCGTCGCAACCGGTAGCAACCGATAATCCCCGCATCGCCTGTAACCCGGACCGCGCGCAATGACCGATCCACGCCATGACTCCGCCCGCGTCATACGCGCCCCGCGCGGCAGTGCGCTCACCTGCAAGTCGTGGCTGACCGAGGCACCGTACCGGATGCTGCAGAACAACCTCGACGCCGAAGTGGCCGAAGACCCGACCTCGCTGGTGGTCTACGGCGGCATCGGCCGGGCCGCGCGCGACTGGGCCTGCTACGACGCCATCCTCGAATCGCTGCGCAGCCTCGAGGACGACGAAACCCTGCTGGTGCAGTCCGGCAAGCCTGTCGGCATCTTCCCCACCCACGCCGATGCCCCGCGCGTTCTCATTGCGAACTCCAACCTGGTGCCGCACTGGGCCACGTGGGAGCACTTCCACGAGCTCGATCGCAAGGGTCTGATGATGTACGGGCAGATGACCGCCGGCAGCTGGATCTACATCGGCAGCCAGGGCATCGTGCAGGGCACCTACGAGACCTTCGTCGAGATGGGCCGCCAGCACTACAACGGCGACCTCACCGGCAAGTGGATCCTCACCGCAGGCCTGGGCGGCATGGGCGGGGCGCAACCGCTGGCGGCATCGCTTGCCGGCGCGTGCAGCCTCAACATCGAGTGCCAGCAGAGCCGCATCGATATGCGCCTGCGCACCCGCTACGTCGACGAACAGGCCAGCGACCTCGACGACGCGCTGCACCGCATCCGCAGCTACACGCAGGCCGGCCAGGCAAAGTCGATCGCGCTGCTGGGCAATGCGGCCGAAATCCTGCCGCAGCTGGTGCGCATGGGCGTGCGCCCGGACGCGGTCACCGACCAGACCAGCGCCCACGATCCCATCCACGGCTACCTGCCGATCGGCTGGAGCGTGGAGCAGTGGCTGGCCGGACAGAAGGCCGATCCGGACAAGGTCCGCGACGTGGCCAAGCAGTCCATGCGCGTGCATGTCGAGGCGATGCTCGCGTTCGAGAAACAGGGCGTTCCCACGTTTGACTACGGCAACAACATCCGCCAGATGGCTTTGGACGAGGGCTGTACTAACGCCTTCGACTTCCCCGGCTTCGTGCCCGCCTATGTGCGCCCGCTGTTCTGCCGCGGCATCGGCCCATTCCGCTGGGTGGCGCTCAGTGGCGACCCGGAAGACATCTACAGGACCGACGCCAAGGTCAAGGAACTGATCCCCGACGATGCCGCGCTGCATCGCTGGCTGGACATGGCCCGCGAACGGATCGACTTCCAGGGCCTGCCTGCGCGCATCTGCTGGGTCGGCTTAGGGCTCCGCGACAAGCTGGGCCTGGCCTTCAACGAGATGGTGCGGACCGGCGAACTCAGCGCCCCCGTGGTGATCGGCCGCGACCACCTGGACTCCGGCAGCGTCGCTTCACCCAACAGGGAGACCGAAGCCATGAAAGACGGCAGCGATGCCGTCAGTGACTGGCCCCTGTTGAACGCGATGTTGAACGTCGCCGGCGGCGCCACTTGGGTGTCCCTGCACCACGGTGGCGGAGTGGGCATGGGCTACTCGCAGCACTCCGGCGTGGTGATCGTCTGCGATGGATCTACCGAAGCGGACAAGCGCATTGCGCGGGTCCTGTGGAACGATCCGGGCACCGGAGTGATGCGCCATGCCGATGCGGGATATGAGGTGGCCAAGCGGTGTGCGCGGGAGATGGGGTTGAAGTTGCCGATGGTGTGAGCTGGTTTTTGGCAGTCCTTTGCTGCGCATGAAGTGGCCGCGATGAGCAGGATTTGCACGAGCGCGCATTTGGCGATCCAACCATGCCTCGTATTGCGGTAGCGCGGATCTCGATCCGCCGTCATTTGTTCGGGTTCCGCATCGTGGTCCAGGCAGTGGTGGTTGGCGACTTCTGCATCCCGGCGGCCCCCTGCCGGTTGAATGCCCGACCTTCGATGTCCAGATTGCGCTGGGTTTGCACCGGCGTCTTTTTCCGGTGGCGGGCACGACAACGGGACGCCGGCATGTCACGTTTACCCCCCACGCCAGCCGTCCGCTGCGGCGTCGATTGCCTGTGGCCCATGCCTTCTGGGCCATACCACCCACAGGCTTTTGACCTACCCTTCACACTCCGATTCAGGGGATCGGGCCATGAACATTCGTCATCTAGGGGAAACACATGTCGCACCTGATCAACATCTTCCTGGAACCCGGGAAGGTCTTCGCCGAGCTCAAGCAGAAGCCGACCTTCCTGGTGCCGGCACTGCTGGTCGCGGTCCTCACCGGGCTGGCCGCCTCTCTGTATTTCCTGGCCGTGGACGCGGACTGGTTCGCCAACCACCAGATCCAAGCCATGGGCGCGGAGATGAGCAAGGCCGAGATCGAGCAGGTCAGGAAGGTCATGCCGGGCGCTCGGACGCTGGCGTGGATCACCGCGCCCATGGTGCTGCTCACCGTGGCGATCACCTACGCCATTTTTGCGTTTTACTACTGGCTGGCCGGCAAGGTCACCGGCAACCTGTTGACCTACAGGCAGGGCCTCTCGCTCGCGGCCTGGTCGGGCATGCCGATGGTGATTGGCGCGGTGGTCGCGCTGATCGCGATCTACACCAGCTCCCCACAGTCGAGTTTCGAGTCCATGCAGCTGCTCAACGTCGATCCGTTGTTCGTGCAGCTGCCTGTAGACCACGATTGGAGCCGCGTGGCCAAGTCCTTCAGCCTGCTCAACTTCTGGGTCTGGTTCCTGGCGGCCCTGGGATGGAAGACCTGGTTCCGCACCGGCTGGGGCCAGGCGCTGGCGGTGGTGCTGCTGCCGCCGGTCCTGATCTACGGCGGCATGGCGCTGTTTGCGCTGATCTGAGCCTCACTCCACCCCGGAATCACGCATGAAGCCCAACAAGAAAATCCTCGTCGCCGCGGCCATCGTCGCCATCATCGCAATTCCGCTGCTGATCAAGTTCGTGCGCGGCGACGCCAGCAAGGAGGTGACGATTGCGATCGCCGCCAAACAGGAGATCCGCCCGACCATCCTGGCCTCGGGCGTATTGGCGTATCTCAACGAGGTCAATCTCACCTCCGAGGTGGTCGCCAAGGTGCGTGAAATCCTGGTCGAGGAGGGCGACACGGTGGTCGAAGGCCAGCTGCTGCTGCGTCTGGATCCGGAGACCTATCGCAACGCCATCGAACGCGAGCAGGCCAGTCGCCGCCAGGGCGTGATCAGCATTGAGCGCCAGCGGTTGGCGCTGGAGCTGGCCGAGACGAGGCTCCAGCGAGGCGCCCAGCTGATCGAAGGCAAGCTGATCGGCCGCAGTGAGTTCGACGACCTGCGCAATGCGCGCGACCTTGCGCGGGTCGAGCTCAAGAGCAGCGAAGCGGCCCTGCGCCGTGCCGACGCCATCCTGGGTGAAGCGCGCGACCAGTTCAGCAAGACCGATATCCGCTCGCCCATCAGCGGGGTCATCGTGGCGCTTCCGATCAAGGTCGGTGAGACCGCCATCGCCTCGACCAATGCCTTCGCCGGCGCCCAGCTGATGAAGATCGCCGACACCTCGGCCATCCAGGCCGAACTGAAGGTGGACGAGGCCGACATCGCCAAGATCGCCATCGGCCAGGACGTGAAAGTCTACGCCGCCGCCTATCCGGATGCTCCGCTGGTGGGCAAGGTGCAGCAGATCGCCCTGGCGCCCACGCTGGAAAACCAGGGCCGTTCGTATGAGGTGACCGCGCTGCTCAAGGCACCCAAGGACGTCGCCCTGCGCTCGGGCATGAGTGCGCGCGCCGACATCTTCCTGGGCGACGGCAGCAGCACCCTGGCCGTTCCGGTGGAGGCCGTGGGCACCGACGTGGACGAGGACAAGAAGGCCACCCGTTTTGTCTGGCTGGATCGCGACAGCCAGGCCCGCAAGGTCCTGGTCGAGGTCGGCCTGTCCGATGACAAGTGGGAAGCCATCGCCTCTGGCTTGAAGGCCGGCGATCGCGTGATCACCGGCCCGGGCAAGATCATGCGCGGGCTGGTCGAGGGCGAGCGCGTCAGCGAGATGGAAGAGAAGAAGGACGAGGACGCGGAGGACGCCGACGAATGATCAGCCTCACCGGCATCATCAAGCGCTACGTGATGGGCGACGAGACGTTGATGGCGCTGGCCGGTGTCGACCTGCAGATCGGCCGCAACGAGTACGTGGCCCTGGTCGGGCCATCGGGTTCGGGGAAGTCCACGCTGATGAACCTGATCGGCTGCCTGGACACGCCCAGCGAAGGCACCTACGTGCTCAACGGCCGCGATACCTCCAGCATGAACGACAACGAGCTGGCCCAGGTGCGCAATCAGGAAATCGGTTTCGTGTTCCAGAGCTTCCACCTGCTGCCGCGCCTGACCGTACTGGGCAACGTGATGCAGCCGCTGGTGTATCGCGGCATGCCTCGCGCCGAACGTCAGGTGCTGGCCACCGAGGCGCTGGAAAAAGTGGGCCTGGGCAACCGCCTGGGCCATCGACCGAACCAGCTCTCTGGCGGCCAGCGCCAGCGCGTGGCCGTGGCCCGCGCGCTGGTCGGCAAACCCTCGATCCTGCTGGCCGACGAGCCCACCGGCAACCTGGATTCGCGCACTTCGGCCGACATCATGTCGCTGTTCGACGAGGTGCACCGTAGCGGTCAGACCGTGGTGGTCGTGACCCACGAGCCCGACATCGCCGCTTACTGCCAGCGCACGCTGCGCGTGAATGACGGCAAGATCGTCGAGGACTCGGTCAATCCGCCTCGCATGCCGGCCATCGCGCACGGAGGCCACTGATGTACGCCTTCATCGAAGCATTCCGCGCTGCGCTGACCAGCCTGATGGGCCACCGCATGCGCAGCTTCCTGACCACGCTGGGCATCCTTATCGGCACCGCTTCGGTGATCGCCGTGGTGTCGCTGGTGCAGGGTTTCTCCCAATCCATCTCCGACCAGTTCTCCGACCTGGGCGGCAGCACGCTCACCCTGCAGCCCTACACGCCGTTCGCCGAGGCCAGCGTGGGCAAGGAAAACCGGCTGAGCTTCCGCGACGTGGACACGCTGCGCTACCGCGTGGCCGGCGTTGACCAGGTGGTGCCCACCATGTTCGTCCCGCTGGCGACGGCCGGCTATCGCGGCCGCTCGGCGACCCCGCAGGTGCTTGCCACCACCGCCGAATACCCGGCGGTGCGCGGCAACTATCCCGAGAAAGGCCGCTTCATCGTGGCCAGCGATGACGCGGGCCGGCGCCGGGTCGCAGTGATCGGCGCGAAAGTGATCGAAGATCTGGAGCTTCCGGAGGATCCGATCGGCGAGTTCATCCGTGTCGGCACCGAGTGGTTCAAGGTGGTCGGGGTGATGGAGAAGCGCGGCGAGATCTTTGGCTTCAACCAGGACAGCATCGTGCTGATTCCCTTCGACGTAGGCCGGGCGATGACCGGCAACAACGTCGACCCGCGCATGTCGGTGTCGTTCACCGCGCTCAACCTGGAAGACGTGGAGGCGCTGCGCGAGCGCACCAAGCGTGCGATCCGCGCATCGCGCAAGACCGAGCCGGGCCAGGAGGACGAGTTCCGGGTCGAAGCTGCTGATTCGTTCGTGAAGCAGTTCGAAAGCATCACCGCCACGGCCACCGCGGTGCTGGCCGGCGTGGTCAGTATTTCGCTGCTGGTGGGCGGTATCGGCATCATGAACATCATGCTGGTGTCGGTGACCGAGCGAACGCGCGAGATCGGTATCCTCAAGGCGCTCGGTGCCACCCGGCGCGACATCCTGGTGCAGTTCCTCCTCGAGGCGGGGCTGTTGGCCCTGCTGGGTGGCCTCATCGGCATCGTGCTGGGCATCGGCATTGGACTGGGCGTGGCCAGCCTGATTCCCGGCTTCCCGCCGGCGTCGGTTCCACTTTGGGTGATTCTGGCCGCTGCCGGTTTTTCGGCCCTGGTGGGGGTGGTGTTCGGCATCATGCCGGCCTCCAAGGCCGCGAGCCTGGACCCCATCGAAGCCCTGCGCTACGAGTAGGCCCGCAGCGTATTGCCTGCAGCTGGGATGCTGCGGGGACCGCCGTTGTCCCGGTGCCGAGGTGCACCGCAGGGTGCGGCCATTGGGCCTGCCCGCAGTGGCTTAACCTGGCTTCTGGTCCAATATGCATCCCCCTACAACACTCAGGAGTTCCTGTTGATGAAACTGTCGCGCAAACTGACCCTCGCCGTGGCCACGGCCTCCTGCGTCCTGGCGCTCGCTGCGTGCAAGCCAACCGACAAGGACGCGGCAAGCACCGATGCCAAGGCCGATGCAGCCGACAGCCAGGACGCGGCAAAGAAGATCCCCGGTCTGCCAACCGAGAAGCACCAGGTCAGCTACATGATCGGCATGGACATTGGCAATGCGCTCAAGCCCATGAAGGACGAAGTCGACATGGCGACCATCAAGCGTGCAATCGATGACGTCGCCGGCGACAAGAAGACGTTGATGGACGATGCGCAGGCCCTCGAGCTGAGGCAGGCGTTTGCGCAGAAGATGCAGGCCAAGCAGCAGGAAGAAATGGCCAAGAAGCAGGCCGAGATGGCGGTGCAGGGGGAAAAAAATATCGAACTTGAGAAAACCTTCCTGGCAGGCAATGCCAAGAAGCCAGCCGTGGTCACCACCGCTTCGGGCTTGCAGTACCAGGTCATCACCCAGGGCACGGGTGCAAAGCCCAAGGCGACCGATGCGGTCAGCGTGAACTACGTGGGCACGCTGCTGGATGGCACTGAATTCGACAGCTCCTACAAGCGCGGCGAACCGGCCCAGTTCCCGCTCAATGCGGTGGTGCCGGGCTGGTCCGAGGCGCTGCAGCTGATGCCGGTGGGCAGCAAGTACAAGCTGTGGATCCCCGCCAAACTGGGCTACGCCGAAACCGGCACGCCGGGCGGCCCGATTCCGCCGAACAGCACGCTGGTGTTCGAGGTCGAACTGGACAAGATTATCGATCCAGCCGCGCAGTAATCACAAAACCGGAAAACGGGCAGGGAGGTGACGGCGGCCGTGGACCGTCCCTTGCTTCATTGCCCGCGCTTCCCCAGCGGTGCCTTGGCGCTGTCGAACTTGGGACAGATCCTCAGCGTCTTGCGGTAGTGCTGGCGCGCCCGTTATTTGCCGCCTGTCTGCAGGTGCGCATGGCGCAGGCTGTCCCAGGTGGCCCGCTATCGGGTAGGCTTGCGGAAAGCTTCAGGAGATGATGTTCCCTGGGAGAAGCGCACGTCGGGCCCTCTGATCCGGACCCCCGATCTCGCGCGCGTCCCACTGGCACAGATGCAGCAGCACACCGCTGGGATCGTGAAGGAAGGTGACCATCGCTCCATACACCTGCCGCTTCGGCTGCTGCACGCGCGCGCCAAACGACGGATCGCTGCGCACGAGTCCTGACGCGTGTTGGTACCAGGCCTGTGCATCCTCCACGGTCAGGTGCAGCATGGAGTTCTCCGCCACCTCCTTGAGGTAGTAATCCTGGAGATAGAAGTGCTGCTGTTCCGCGACACGCGCCAGGGCCAGCGCGGGGCCGACATCCCGGGTCTCCCATCCCAATCCCGCATAGAACCGCTTGCTCAGGGCAAAGCTCTTTGACGGAATGAATGAGCGGACATCGCTCGCCATGAGGTTCGCCATGGATATCCGCATCCCGTCCAGACGTCAGCGGTGCGCGTCTGTCGCTCGAATGAAGCTGTCCTAGCCGCCGCCGAGCAAGGACGCCGTGGCGGCAGCGATCACGATCAGCAGCACGGTTCCCGCGGCACCAAATGCGGCGCCGAATGTGCGGCCCTTGTGCACGGCATCGACCTGCATGCGGGTGATGTCCTCACGGGCAATGCGGGTGTCGGCGCCGACCAGCGCGTCGGGCGTCACTTCGGTGACCACGAACTTGCGGATCTGGCCATCATTGGTGACCACCTCCACCGTATCCCCGGCCGCGACCTGCCCCTTCAACGAGGACCAGTTCCCGTAATCGACGGTCTGCATCGTGCGACAGCCGGAAAGCAGCATCAACATCAGCACCAACAGAGTGATTGCACGCATTCGAGTTCTCCGGGTTGTGTCGGCGCAGTGGCCGATGGTGGCCGTAGGCGTTGCCACTCAAGTCCCCTGGGTGGCGCGCGGCAGCGTCGCCGAATGATATAGACCCGCCTCCAGCCGCAGTCAATAGCGGCCGTGAGGACCCCCTGGAGGCCTTCGCGTCTGTCGCGCACCCCCGGACCAAGGCTGAAAGCACTGCGTTGGGCGGTGGTCCGGCAGCTAGGAGGCGCTCGCCCGTACTGGCCAAGATCCTTGAGATCGGTGCAGGCCGCAGGAGACTGAGTCAGGCACGCGCGTTCTCGACACGATCGTTGGCCCGGCCACCACTTCAGAATCTGACCAGTGGCTAGCCAGGACGCGCGGGCGCCGCCAGAGCCGGAGGCAATCAGGCAAAATCGACTCCGAGCCGTGTTCCAACGTCTCCTAATTCGCGAGGAACGCCAGCAACGCGTTGTTCCACTCCTCGGCGTGGCTGACGTTGCAGCCATGAGGAGCGCCCGCGATGACGGATTTCTGGCTGCCCGGGATGGCCGCCAGCGTGCGCTGGCCGGAACCCTCGAACGGCACGATGCCGTCGGAATCACCGTGCAGTACCAGGGTGGGCACGGTCACCTTCTTCAGGTCTTCGCGGAAGTCGGTTTTGGCGAATGCTTCCATGCACGCCAGTGCCGCGGTCTGGTCGGACTGCTTGCACAGGGTGATCGCATCCTGGCGCTGCGCTTCGGTGACCTTCAGATCGCCGTTGCTGCTGAAGAAGTCCTTGGTGAATTGATCAAAAAAAGCGTCTCGATCGGCCCGCAAGCCGGCTTCCATCGCCTCGGCCTTGTCCGGGGCCAACGGACCATCCGGGTTGTCGTCGGTCTTCATCAGGTACGGAGGAACCGCAGAGGCGAACACGACGCTGCGCAAGCGGTCTTGACCATGCCGACCGATGTAGCGGGCCACTTCACCACCGCCCATCGAGAATCCCACCAGGGTCACGTCTTTCAGGTCCAGGTCTTCCAGGATGCTGGCGGTATCGTCGGTGAGGGTGTCGTAGTCGTAACCACTGGCAGGTTTTTCGGAACGCCCGAAGCCGCGCCGATCGTAGGCGATGACGCGGTAACCGGCATCGCGTAACGGATCGATCTGCCCGGTCCATGCCTCGGCCGAAAGCGGCCATCCGTGGATCAAGACGACCGGGCGGCCGCTGCCGCCGCTGTCTTCGATGTGCAGGCGCACGCGTCCGTTGGGCGATGTTGGAGATGCCATGGTGTGTCCTTGGGTGGGAGAAGAGAGATGCGTATCACGTACGCACCGGCCATCATGCGCAGCCCTCACGTCCTTTGCCGTGAAGGGGCGCAGCAGCGGCTCGATGGTCCAGCTACAAGTTCGCCTGCGGTGCTGATTGTTCTCGACACGCGTTGTTTCGCGACGCAGCCCACCCCGGGCGACGGTTCCCGGTAACGTGCCTTCCATTCGTCCGCCAGGGGATTCGGGAATGCTGTCAGGGCCACCTTTGGAGCGTTTTAGTGCGGACTCGCGGCGGCCACGTGGTAACGTCCGGGCTCAATCCTGATTCCGGGCTGCAGCCCAGCCGGAAGCCAAGACGGAAGACATGATGGCGGCTGGCGAAACCTATTTCCGGATGATGTTCGAGCGCACCGCCGACGCGCTCGTCGTGCTCGATGCGCGGGCGGGGCACTTCACCGACTGCAACCAGGCCGCGATGGACATGCTGGGATACGCGGACAAGGGCAAGGTGTTGGCGCAGCATCCGGCACGCTTTTCGCCGCAGTTCCAGCCCGATGGCAGGCTGTCGTCGGAAAAAGCAGACGAGATGATCGCCACGGCCATACGCAATGGCAGCCACCGCTTTGAATGGA
>JBBSVH010000067.1:0-14614 GCA_038233685.1 Lysobacterales bacterium
CCGGCTGTGCGTATGCACACTGGCGCCGACCCGCCACTCTGCGCGACTGTTGCGCTCACCACGCTGCCCCTGACTAACTCCAGCGGCTGCGCCAGTCAGCGCGCGATGCAGGTTGCCCCGGCCCAAAGGTTGGTCACCCGCGCGTCTGCATCCGGCGATTCAAGCAGTCCAGCCATGCCTCCGGACTGGAACTCGGTCCCAAGCGTGCTGCCGCGTATCTCGACGGTGGATGCGCCATTCTCCAGCTCCCCGCGCGCCATACCTACTCGCAAGCCACTGGCGCTGGACGGCCCGCGGTCATCGCTGCCCAGTGACCAGCCGACAAAACGACCGCGTGAGAACCAGGTGGTCAGCCCGTTCGACCATTTCGCCAGGGTGGCACCGCAATCGATGTTCCTGGCCTGCTGCACGGGCGACGCGCCGAACACGCCTTCAAGCGCCCGCAAGGTATCAGCCTCGGACTGGCCAAAAGCAATCAGTCGAGACGCCCCAGAGGGCACGCTGAAAACGCGCAGTCCTTCACCATCGAGCGCCAGCTTTACCGACGTGGCTGCGGCACGAGCCACGGATGATACGGAAGCAGCCGGGGTCGGCATGGTTGACGAGGCAGTGGGCTCATCGCCGGATGTCGAGGCGGCAATCGGCACGGCCGCGGCCTCGTTGCCGACCGACTCCGGCCCGGGTGGAGAGTCAGACCGGGCGCAGGCGACAAGCATGAAGGCCGTTAGGAAAACTGTAAGAAGTTGCAAGAAAACCTCAGCGTGATTGGAGGGATATCCAGAACTCTTCGGAAGCGGATGGTAAGGAAACCCAGGAACCGGCAGAGGCATTCCCGATGCGTCGTCTCTCTTCAGACGGGTATAGCACACGGCCGTTGCGTCGGAGTAACCAGGGTGCGCTTCTGCCACTTTGCCGGACATGCCATCGTCTTTCGATAGCGGACAACGGCGCAAAAACTGCAGCGAACTGCAACCACAGCGTCAACTGATCGTCATTTCCAGCAGGCCTACTTGCGCCAATCGCGCAGCAGGGGCTTTTGGTTGATCACCAGCGACAGCGCACGGCACTACCGCACCATCTGGATTTCGGACGTGCATCTGGGCACCCCGGGTTGCCAGGCGGAATATCTCCTCGACTTCCTGCGGAACCACACCTGCGACACCCTGTACCTGGTCGGCGACATCATCGACGGCTGGCAGCTGCGCAAGGGCTGGTACTGGCCGCAGTCGCATAACGACGTGGTGCAGAAGCTGCTGCGCTGCGCCCGCAAAGGCACCAGGGTGATCTATGTCCCCGGCAACCACGACGAACTTTCGCGGCAATTCGTTGGGCTGACCTTCGGCGGGATCGAGGTGCTGGCGGACGATATCCACGTCACCGCCTCCGGGCAGCGCCTGCTGGTCATCCACGGAGACCTGTTCGACGGCGTCATCCAGCATGCCCCCTGGCTGGCCCATCTGGGCAGCTCACTCTACGACGTGCTGCTCAAGCTCAATGGCGTGCTCAGTGCACTGCGCCGCAGGCTGGGATTGCCGTATTGGTCGA
Organism: Lysobacterales bacterium; assembly: GCA_038233685.1. Lineage (GTDB taxonomy): Bacteria > Pseudomonadota > Gammaproteobacteria > Xanthomonadales > Xanthomonadaceae > Pseudoxanthomonas_A. The sequence continues at coordinate 1,546 of JBBSVH010000067.1, forward strand.
TGTCGCAGTACCTCAAGCACCAGGCCAAGAGCGCGGTGAACTTCATTGCCGATTTCGAGCACGTGATGATCGAAGAAGCGCGGCGCCGCGGGTGCGACGGCGTGGTCTGCGGCCATATCCACAAAGCCGAGATCCGGCACATGGACGGCGTTCTCTACTGCAACGACGGCGACTGGGTGGAGAGCATGAGCGCACTTGTCGAAGATCACGCCGGCGAGCTGCAGCTGGTGCACTGGCACCAGCGCAATTCCCCCACGTCCATCGCCAGCGTCGCTGATGCACTGGCCGCCTGAACTTTTCATCACACGAGTACCCGCATGAAGATCATGATCGTCACCGACGCATGGGAGCCGCAGGTCAACGGCGTCGTCCGCACCATGAAATCCACCCGCACCGAACTTGAGGCGATGGGCCACACGGTGGACTTCCTGACGCCGCTCGAGTTCCGGACGCTGCCCTGTCCCACCTATCCCGACATCAGCCTTTCCATCTGGGCGCGCAAGAAAGTGGCGCAGCGCCTGCGCGATTTCGATGCCGACGCGCTGCACCTGTCTACCGAGGGCCCACTGGGGCTGGCGGCACGGCGCTACGCCATGAAACACGGACTACCGTTCACCACCGCTTACCACACGCGCTTTCCCGAATACGTGCACGCGCGCCTGCGCATCCCCCTGTCATGGACCTACGCCTACCTGCGCTGGTTCCACGGCCCGTCCAAGGCGATCCTGGCGCCGACCCAGGTTGTGGTGCGCGACCTGGAGGAGGTGGGCTTCCGCAACGTACGGCTGTGGTCGCGCGGCGTCGACCACACAATATTCCGTCCGCGCGACGTCAATTGCCTGGACACCATGCCGCCGATCTTCCTGTATGTCGGGCGCGTGGCGGTGGAGAAGAACATCGAGGCGTTCCTTGCGCTCGACCTGCCAGGCTCCAAGTGGGTAGCCGGCACCGGGCCCGCCGTCGAAGGAATCAAACGGCGCTATCCGGACGTGAACTACCTGGGCCTTCTCAACCAGGAGCAACTGGCCGAGGTCTACGCATCGGCCGACGTGTTCGTATTCCCCAGCAAAACCGATACCTTCGGTCTGGTGCTGCTCGAGGCGCTGGCCTGTGGCCTTCCCGTGGCGGCCTATCCGGTGACCGGTCCGCTGGACGTGATCGGTGGATCGAAAGCTGGCGCCCTGCATGCAGACCTGCGCACCGCGTGCCTGGAGGCGCTGAAGCTCAGGCGCGAGGACGCTGTCGAGCACGCCAAGAAATTCTCCTGGCGCGCGTCCACCGAGCAGTTCCTGGGTTATCTGCATCCGCGGACCAGGAGCCTCGAGCCGACCGTCGACATCCGGCGACCGCGCGTCGCGCGCGGTTGACCGCGCTGTGCGCTGCAGGTCGCGATCGACCGCGCGTCGCGCGCGGTTGACCGCGCTGTGCGCTGCAGGTCGCGATCGCCTCGGTACAGCACAGGCGTGGCGCAACACGGAATAGATGCCAGTTCCTGCCTCCCGGTTGACCCGCGCGACGGGGCGGCCCAGAAGCCCATCGATCGACCGTGGGACAGGCGCTGCCGCTGGGTTCGGGCGCGGCCCGACGCTGCCGGCTCAATGCTGCGACCGGTCGCGGTATTCCTGCTCGGCGGCAGCGTCGCCGCACTGCTGTCGGCTGTCGGAGGTGCGCTGGGGCTACGCATGAACGGCATGATTGCTCAAGGCGAAGTCGGCGCCTTGATCGTTCCCTGGATGATCGGCGACTACGCCGGCCTGGTGTCGCTGGGCCCGCTGCTGGCGCTGTTGCTTGGCAGGGTAGCTGGACAGATGGGCGTGCCGCATACGCTGGCACTGCTGCAGTTGGGCGCGCGCGGCGACGCCGTCGGCCGCCTGTCTGAGCTCTGGCCCAAGCTGGGCATCCTGCTCGGCGTGACCGTTGGCGTGCTGGCTGCTGGCGCCTGGCTACCGGAGCAGCCGCCGATCCTGTTCACGCTGTTCCTGGCCATCGTCGTGCAGATGTGGATCGTGCACAGCCAGCCTGCACTGCATTCGCTGCTGTCGATCGCTGCCTTCAGCGTGACCCTGGTCGTGCTGACCGCACTGCTGGAGCTTGGTTCGCAAGCCCTGACCCTGCAGTTCGCCATGATTGCACTGGCCACCAACAGCTACTTCGGCCTGGCGGTGCCCGAGCTGTACAACGACAACGCCCGGCTGCGCCGGCTGACGATGACCGATCCGCTGACTGGCGCGTGGTCGAGGGCGTTCTTCATCGAACAGGCGCGAGCTGGAATCCAGGGCGCCCAACAACGTGGCGATCCGGCCGCACTGGTCATGATCGACCTCGATGAACTGAAGGTCATCAACGACATGCACGGCCACGCGGCCGGCGACCAGGCCCTGCGCCTGCTGGTCGACTATTGCAGACGCCCGCTCGCCGCCAGGCAGTTCATCGGCAGGCTCAGCGGGGACGAATTCTGCGTGTTCCTGCCAGGCGCCGACGCGCCGGCAGCGATGCGCTGCGTCGCCCGGATGCGCACCTCGCTGGAGCAGATCGCGACGGAACGCGGTATCCATCCCGTGCGTGCAAGCTTCGGGATAGCCGTCATGGATCGCTCGGGAGAGTCGTACGAAACGCTGCTGTCGCGCGCCGACAATGCGATGTACCAGGCCAAGCGCGCAACCCGCGACAGCCCTCACGATGACAACGAACCGCGCCGCCGCAATCGCTGAGGACGGCGTGCGAGCACGCCTGGCGCATGCCGGAAGCGGAGCTACTTGATAGGCAACCGGCGGATGCGCCACTTCTCCGCGCATACCAGAACCCATGGAGCGCCGTTTCCGCCACCGCCTCCAAGCCTCGGAGGTCGCTCAATTGCTGCGCGGAATCGCCTGGACCACCAACCAGGCCGGGTGTCGCGTGGGAGGCGGGCATTCGCTCGCTGCCAGACGCACGCCAAAACGCTCTACGGGCGTCGCGCGTGGATTCTCGGCTCCTCACGATATCTGCACTAGACTCGGCGGCGATGGTTCCGCATGCGGCCCCGTCCGATCCCTTCCGATGCAAGGCTGGTCCTCTTGTCGACGACGCGACGCATCCATCTGCAAGCCCCCTGCGCGGCTACGCTTGCCCCCGGCATCGCCGTCATCCAGGCCGAGATGCGCCTGCCTGGGGCATTTTCGCCTGAGGTCGAGGCAGCGGCCGCGCAAGCCGCAGAACGGCCGCGCCTGCCAGACTTCGACGCCACCGATATCCCGCTGGTGACGATCGACCCGCTTGGCGCAATGGACCTGGACCAGGCCATGTTCGTCGAACGTACGCCCGCCGGTTTTCGCGTCCGCTATGCCATTGCCGACGTGGCCGCCTTCGTCGCGGCAGGTGATGCCATCGACCAGGAAGCCAGGCGCCGCGGCGAGACCCTCTATGGCGCCGACTCTAAGATCCCGCTGCACCCGAAGATCCTGTCCGAGGACGCGGCCTCGCTGCTCCCCGACTGCATCCGTCCTGCCCTGCTGTGGACCATCGACCTGGATGCTGCCGGGGAAGGCATTGCCGTCAATGTCCATCGGGCACGGGTGCGCAGCCGCGCCAAGCTGGACTACGCCGGCCTGCAGGCGCGCATCGATGCCGGCGATCCCGACCCGATGTGGCCGGTGCTGCGCGAGATCGGCGAGCTGCGCAAGTTGCGCGAGGCCGCGCGCGGTGGCATCAGCCTGCCCCTGCCCGAACAGGAGGTCTCCATCGTTGACGGCCAGGTGTCGCTGGCATTCCGGGCGCGCCATCCGCTGGAGGACTGGAACGAACAGATCTCGCTGCTGACCGGCATGGCCGCCGCCCACCTGATGATGCAGGCCCGGATCGGGCTGTTGCGGACCTTGCCGCCACCCTGGCCCGAGGCCGTAGCGCGCCTGCGGCGCACGGCCAGGGCGCTGTCGATCGACTGGCCGGCAGCGCTGGATTATCCCGCCTTCATTCGCAGCCTGGACCCATCGCGACCGCGCGACATCGCCATGATGGTGGCCTCCACCACGGTGCTGCGCGGCGCTGGCTATGCCGCATTCGACGGGACCCTGCCGCCACAGCCGTTGCATTCGGCGCTCGCGTCGACCTACACCCACGTCACCGCGCCCCTGCGGCGCCTGGTGGACCGCTTTACCGGCGAGACCTGCGTCGCTCTGTGCGCCGGGAAGCCGGTCGCCGACTGGGTGCGCAGCGCGCTGCCCACGCTGCCCGCGATCATGGGTGAATCCAGCCGTCGTGCGTCGCGCTACGAACACGCCATCGTCGATCTTGCGGAGGCGGTGCAGCTGCAGTCACGCATCGGGGAGCAGTTCGAGGCCGCGGTCGTGGAACTGGACGGGCGCGACCCAGCGAGCGGCACCGTGATGCTCCACGATCCGGCGACCGAAGCACCCGTGCGTTCGGCCGATGGCCAGCTCCCCCTGGGTGAGCGCATCCGGGTGGAACTGGTCCAGGCCGACCCCACGACGCGACGCGTCATGTTCCAGCTTGTAGCCTGATTTGACGCCGCAACCAACAACTCGCCGTTCTCGCCGGGCTGTCCTGCGGAGACGTACCCGGTGAAGCTCGCGACGGCGACAGGCTGGCGCAGTTGGCAAGCGAACGCGGGCCTGGCGTGGTGCGTGCAAGGCTTCGGCCTGGAGCGGAAACGACTGCGCCGTTTCCCGATCCCTGAATCCATCGCGGCACGCATTGTCTGCCTGCAAAGCCTGGTGAGTCGCCCCAGGGGATTGATGAGGCACGCAGGATGACTATCGAATTGCCGCCGCCAATCAAACCGGCGCTCCAGGAGGGCGAGCGATATACCGCACCGGAAGTCCAGGCAGAAGCGCGGCTTGGTATCGCGTCGGTGTCGCACCACGGCTGGGTCGATGCCCTGCTCGGCAGCGAACCCCGTCGCCGCATCCGGACAACGCAGTGGCTGATCACGGCACTGGTGTATCTCGGTAGCGGCATGTCGATGTGGGTTGGCGCCCGTCCCGGGTGGATAGATCCGCAGCAGTTCGGCGCGTGGGTCGGCTTCCTGTTTTTCAGCCTGAGCATGGTCTTCGTCGCGCTGCGCAGCGGCTGGAGCGAACGATTCGGCGATCCGGCGTTGACCGCGGTGCAGATCGTGATCGGCGTGATGGGCGTTGTCTGGGCATACGCAATCACCGGGCCCTTTCGAACGGTCACCCTGCTGCCCTTGCTTCTCATCTTCAGCTTTGGCGCGTTTTCCCTGCGTTGGCGCACGATTGCATGGCTGGCAATCTTCACCCAGGCCAGCATGACCGCAACCGTGCTGGCACTTGCCGCCGATAGACTTGGGCCTGGACTTGGCCAGTGGTCACTGGCAGACAGCGAGCTCAGGATCGATCTGATCAACCTGATGATGTTGCTGGTGCTTCTGCCGGCGATTTCACTGATTGCCACGCGCTGGTCGACGCTGCGCAGTAGGCTGCATGCGGAACGTACGAAACTGACCGAGGCGCTTGGGGAAGTGCAACGGCTGGCTACCCATGATGACCTCACAGGCCTGGTCAATCGGCGCTACATGCTGGCCCGGATGACCCAGGAGCAAAGTCGGTTCAGACGCAATGCGAACATCTTCTGCATTGCCTTGCTTGACCTTGATCACTTCAAGCTGATCAATGACTCACGTGGGCACGAAGGTGGCGACGAAGTGCTTTGCGCTTTTGCCAGAGCCGCGGCTTCATCCCTTCGCGAGTCCGATCTGATCGCGCGCTGGGGTGGCGAGGAATTCCTGCTGTTGCTGCCGGACACGACGGCCGAGCAGGCACGCGCCACAATCGAACGGCTGCAGCGGGCCATCCGCCAAATTCCGGCGCCACGCGGCACGACCCTGACATTTTCGACTGGCGTCACCGAGTATCGGGTTGACGAAGAGCTGACCGCCACCGTTGCAAGGGCTGATCATGCGATGTACGCAGCCAAGGCCGCGGGCCGGGATCGGATGATGATCGAGTAAGCCGGCGCGCCTCCACGCTGCCGCATGCAGGACTCAACGGCAGGCGTGGCGCATGCCATGGCATCGCATCCTGGTCCTCGGCAAGCAGGCCCCGGCCCTTGATCAGGGATTGTCGTGGAATCCCATTGGCACGCCCAGAATTTCTACCAGCGGCTGCGGCCTGTGGACGCCGTAGCCCTGGGCAAAATCGACCCCGAGGGTCCGCAGGCGTTCGAGGATGGCCTGGTTCTCGACGAACTCGGCCACGGTCCGCAGGCCCATGACCTGGCCGACGTTGTTGATGGCGGTGACCATGGCTTCGTCAATCGGATCCTGCAGGATGTCCTTGACGAAGCTGCCGTCGATCTTGATGAAGTCCACGCGCAAGTGCTTCAAGTAGCTGAAGGACGACATGCCTGCGCCGAAGTCGTCCAGCGAAAACAGGCAGCCGTGCTGGCGGAACCAGTTGATGAACTTCCCGGCTTGCGACAGGTTTGCGATGGCCGCAGTCTCGGTGATTTCGAAACAGATCTGCTGGTGCGGCACGCGGTGCTTGCGGAATGCCGCCTCCACGAATTCGATGAATGTGTCGTCGCCCAGCGTCTTGCCGGACAGATTGATCGACAGCTGAAACGCTCTGCCCTCATCCACCGGCCTTGCGGCCAGCGCCGAAAGTGCGGCATCGACCACCCACCTGTCGAGCACGGGCATCAGGCCATAGCGTTCGGCTGCCGGAATAAACGCCATGGGCGACACCAGCTCACCGTCCTCGTCCAGCATCCGCACAAGCACCTCGTAGTGGGGAGCCTCGACGTGTAGCGGGTCATGCGCGGTATTGGCGATTGCCGCGATTTGCTGCCCGAACAGGACGAATCGCCCTTCGGCCAACGCCGCACCGATGCGTGGCGCCCAGTGGATTTCGCTGGTGCGCTGCATGACATCGCTGTCGCCGACGTGGTGCACGTGGATACGATTGCGACCCTTGTCCTTGGCGATGTAGCACGCAGAATCGGCAAAACTCAGCAGATCCGTGAATGAATCACCCCCGCGAAATGGCACCAGGCCAATGCTGACCCCGATTGAAAACGAGCGCTCCTTCCACGCAAAACGCAGATCGCTCACGGATTTCCGCAGGTTTTCAGCGATGCGCACCGCCACGTCCAGCGGGCAGTGTTCCAGCAGTATCGCGAATTCGTCTCCGCCGAGCCTGGCCAGGTGGTCGCGCTCGCGAAGCCCGTTTCGAAGAAGCTCCGACACCACCTTGAGCAGTTCGTCACCCGCGGTGTGGCCGGCCGTGTCGTTGACCACCTTGAACTGGTCCAGGTCAAGATAGAGCAGGGCGTGGCCCTTGCCCTGCAGGTCGGTACCGGCAAGTACGCGCGTCAAACGCTGTTCGAACTCGCGCCGGTTGATCAGGTCGGTCAACGGATCATGGCTGGCCTGGTGGCTGATCTGGCCGGCGATCTCGCGCGCGCTGGAGACATCGTGAAACACGAGCACGACGCCCAGTGTCTCACCGTCAGGATTTCGGATTGGAGCAGCGGAGTCCTCGATCGCAAGCTGCGAGCCGTCGCGCCGCACCAGCATCGTATCGTTGGCCAGACCACCCACTGACCCGGTGCTCAAGACGAAGTCCACTGGGCTTGGCGCAACGTCTCCACTTTCCTGGTGGACGATATGGAACACCGTGCCGACGCGTTGACCGATGGCTTCATCGGCCGACCAGCGAAGCAGCTTCTCGGCGACAGGGTTGAGGTAGGTCACCACCCCGTGATTGTCGGTGGTGACAACCGCATCGCCGATGCTGTGCAGGGTCACCCGCAGCCGTTCCTTCTCATAGGCCACCATCTGCTGCACTTCGCGACGGGCAGTGATGTCGCGCACCACACCGATGAAGGCATCGATCGGTTCGGATTCAGTCACATCCACCGTCAATTCGATCGGGAACACGCTGCCGTCCTGGCGTTGCCCCTCCAGCTCCACGCTGCCCTGGCCAATAATCCTGCGCGTGCCGTCCCTTAGAAACCGCTGCATGCCCGCGTCATGCGCGGCGTGGTAGGACGCTGGCATAAGGACCCGCATGTTGCGCCCGTTCAAGTCGCCCGCACGGTATCCGAAGATGCGCTCCGCTGCTTCGTTAACCATCACGATCACCCCTTGGGTATCGCTGATGATCAGGCCATCGGAGATGCTGTGGAGAATCGAAGCCAGCTGCTGGCGCGCTTCATGATTTGCACGATCGGACCTCTCCAGGCGGCGTGCGAGTGGGCGAACCTGGCTTCGCATCAGCAACAGTCCAAGGACGATCATGGCGCCCAACATGGGCAGCATCCATTGCAACCGTTTCCGGATCGGCGCATAGATCGCCGCGGCGTCCTGCTTTACCACCATGCCCAGGTTCGCTCCGCTTGCCGGCCCGTACGCGGCGATCACATTGACGCCACGGTAATCCACGGCATTGAGCTCGCCCGACTCCCCATTCAGCGCGCGCGCCATGGGGAGCGGCCTGCCGGAAGAAGTTTCACTCGGTACGTCGAACATGGCCCTGTTCGCTGCATTGGGCAGGCACGTCAGTTGTTTGTCACCTGCGCCGGTGCAGATGACGATCTCACCGGTTGGGTAATCCTCTGGCACGTCAGTCAAGCGCTCGACCAGCTGCCGCAGGGATCGCTGCGCAAGCACTTGCCCGACCACGCTACCGTCAGCCGAACGCACGGGCGTCACCGTATGCAGAAGCAGTACGCCGTTCCACCGCAGTCGGTCGCGGCCTTGGATGTCCAGCGCAACATCGAACGCTGCCGGCGGCGCCAGCGCTCCTTCCGAAACGAGGACACGGCCGTCCACGGTAACGATCCGAAGGGCAGTCAGCCCATGCCCAAGGAGCTTCGGAGCCGAGACCGACCCGCGCCCTTCCGCTTCCCGCCGCGCGATGAAGTCGACCACCGCAGGGCTGGACGCCAGCGACAATGCCGAGGCGCGGCCATCGGTGAGCGCGTCCTCAAGCAACGCAATACGGAACTCCAACCGCTGCTTCAGGCCGGCTTGGATCGCCCTTTCGGTCTGCCCCACCAGGATGGCAAATCCCGAGAGGCCGGCGGTGAGCACGCTGATCGTCAGGACCAGCGCGGCGGCGCGGCTGATCCGCTGCTCGCCCGTATCCAGTCCGGGTGGCGAGTGTCGGTCCAGGGCCGACCACAGCCCTGCAGACAGGACCAGCAGACCGACTGCCGTAGGCAGCGCCATCCGCACGTGACGCCATTCCAAAACAATATCGGTGCGCAGCCAATATCCAACGAAACCGGTCAGTGCGATCAGAAACAGCAAGAACGCAAGGCCGCGCAAGACACGGCTCGCGCGCGCACTGGGCAATACGGACGTCCTCGCAAGGCCCAGCAACACACATGCGCCAAGCATGAAACCAACGCAGGAATTGGGTGCCATGCGGCCTGGATCGGGATTGCCATCATCCATCCAGGCGTGGAGTGCCGGGGCGTCGATCCCGATCGCAAAGCCCGTGAACCATTGCGCGAGCACCACCGTGCAAACCGCCAGGATGATCGCGGCGCAGGTCTGACTGGCCAATCGCGCCGCCGGACCGCTCACGCCTAGTAAAGCCAGCCCGATGCCGGCCAGTAAAAAACAGGCGGCAGTGTTGAAGACCATGGCAACCAGACCGGGTTGCAGCTGCACCATCCACGTCTGCCTGGTGAGCCAGCCGAGCAACACGAAACCGCCTAGTCCGACCAGAGCGGCACTGGCAATCCCACGCGTTCGGGTCACACGTTGCTTCATCAGATCCGGTCAACGGCTACGAACGGTCCCAACCGTACCTGATCATGTTTCGTTTGGAAACCGCAGCCGTGACGCACTGCCGCAGCGAATTCGCTTGACGGCCAAGGCCAGACCGGAGTGCAGGTGAGGCTCACAGGCGCACTGCAGGTGAACCCAACATTGCTGGTCACGGTGTGGGCTGCGAGCATCGGCCTGCCCACAGCGCGCGGTTCAGTGACAGCGAGGTCGATCTGGCTGGGCGCTGGCGCGGTGGTTGACTCAGCTCTTCTTGTTTTCAATGGTCTGCGCTGTCTGCGCCGCAGTTTTTCCGGCGTTGCTACCCGCCTTTGGTGCACGCCTGTCGGCGCCAGGCCATCGGGTGCGGGTGCTCTGCTTTTCGGCCTCCTTGCCGAGCAGCAGATCGACTTGGTCCGTCGGCATCGGCCGGTGCAGCAGGTAGCCCTGCAGGCTGTCGCAACCCAGCGACAGCAGCAGGTCGCGCTGGGCGGCGGTCTCGACGCCCTCGGCCACCACGCCCATGCCGAGGTTGCGGGCCAGCGCGATGATCGTGCGGATGATCGGCGCCTCCTCCTGCCCCGGCATCGAGTCGCTTCCGATCTCGCGGACGAACGCCTGGTCGATCTTCAGCGTGGTTATCGGGAGCTTGTGCAGGTAGGCCAGGCACGAGTAGCCCGTGCCGAAATCATCGATCGCGATACCTACACCCATGTCACGCAGCTCGAACAGGTTGGTGGAGGTCTCGCTGAGACTTTGCAGCAGCAGGCTTTCCGTGATCTCCAGCTCCAACGCTTCAGCGGGCAGCTGCGTGTCGTGCAGCACGCTACGCACGGTGTCCACCCAACCGGCGCGCTTGAACTGGATCGCCGACACGTTTACCGCGATGCGCAGCGCTGGATGGCCGGCCTGCCGCCATGCAACCATTTGCGCGCATGCCGTGCGCAGCGCCCATTCGCCGAACGGGACGATCAGTCCACTGGCTTCGGCCAGAGGGATGAACTGGTCGGGAGACACCGCGCCCAGGGTCGGGTGCTGCCAGCGCATCAGCGCCTCCAGACACTGGATCTCACCGTCGGCGCCGCATTGCGGCTGGTAATGCAGGCTCAACTGGTCCAAGCGCAGCGCGTGGCGGAGTTTGCCGTCCATGCTCATGCGCTCCTTGGCCACGGTATTCATTTCTGCGGCGAAGCACTGGAAGTTGTCGCGCCCGGTCTCCTTGGCGCGATACATCGCCGCATCGGCATTGGCCATCAGGGTGTCGCTTTCCATTCCATCATCAGGATAGATGCTGATGCCCACCGAGAGAGTGACGAACAACTCGTGCTGATCCACATGGAACGGGGCGCGCATTGCTTCAATGAGTGTCGTCGCGACGCGCGTCGCGTCCTGCTGGTCGCTCAGCTCGCTCAAGACCACGGTGAACTCGTCGCCCCCCAGCCTGGCAAGCGTGTCGCCATTGCGGATACACGCCTCAAGGCGGTTGGCCGCCAGGCAAAGCAACGTATCGCCCGACGAGTGGCCCAGCATGTCATTGATGCTCTTGAACTGGTCCAGGTCCATGTACAGCACGGCCACCTGCAGGGACTTGCGCTCGGCCTGGGCCAGGGCCTGGTTGAGGCGATCCTGGAACAACAGCCGGTTCGGCAATCCCGTCAACGCGTCGTGCTGCGCCTGGTGCTCCAGCTGGTCGTTGAGCAACTGGTGCTCGATCGCCACCGCGGCCAGCCGCGTGGCCAGGCCCAGGAACTCCAGCTCACGCGGGCCGGGCCGTGACGGCTGGTCGCTGTAGACCGCGAACGAGCCCAGGACATCGCCGTGGTTCGATGGGATCGGCATCGACCAGCAGGCGCGTAGTCCATGCGGCAACGCCAGCTCTCGATATCCGTCCCACAGCGGATCGGTGGCGATGTCCTCTGTGATCACTGTCTGGCCGCTGAAACAGGCCGTTCCACAGGAGCCGACGGCCGGCCCGATGGGCAGACCGTTCAACGCCTCGGAATAGATGGCCGGCAGATTGGGCGCAGCGCCGGTCCACAGCCGGCGGTCTTTCAGCAGAAGTACCGAGCTGCGCGAGCCAGGAATCTGGATCTCCAGCATGCTCGAGATGCGCGCCAGGATTTCCGGCAGGGCGCCGTTCTGCGCCACCTGCTCCAGGATCTGACGGCGATCCTGCTCCAACCGCTCTTCCTGCTTGCGGGCGGTGATATCCAGGCTGGCGCCCGCCATCCCGATGACCCGATCCTGGTCGTCGACCACGACTTCGCTCTGGTCGAAAACCGTGCGGATCTCGCCATCAGGTCGCACGATTCGCGTTTCGATACTGAGAGGTTTGCGGTCCAGCATCGCCTTGGCAAATAAAGCCTTTACCTCGGCGCGGTCTTCAGGGTGGATACGATCCAAGAAATCCCCATACGTTGGGCAGTGATGGGCCGGTGGAAGCCCGTAGATGCGACACAACTCGTCAGACCAGGTCAACAGGCGGTTCGCCACGTCCCAGTTCCAGCTTCCAAGGTGAGCGAGGCGCTGGGCCTCCTCGAGACGCGACTCGCTCTGAAGGAGCGCCTGCTCCACCTGCTTGTACTCGGTGAAGTCGATCAGCGTCCCCTGCAGTACCGCAGGCTGGCCGCTGTCGTCCAGGATCAGGTTGACCGTCTCCATGCCCCAGACCTCGGAGCCATCACGGCGCCGCAGGCGGGTCACCGAATTATTGATCGAGCCGTGCTTGAGCAGGTATGCCATCTGGCGATCGCGGTCCGCCTTTTCGAAATAGAACTGTTTGCTCTCGGCGCCAATCATCTCCTGGCAGGTTTCAAAGCCGAACATCCGGGCAAAGGCATCGTTGCACTCCAGCAGCCTGCCCTCGGGCAGGCTGCGGAACACCCCAACCCGATTCTGCTCGAACAACAGGCGAAACCGTGTCTCAGACGCCAGCAGCGCTTCCGCCGCCTGCTTGCGCTCGATCGCTGCGGCCACCTGGCTCGAAACGAACTCAAGCAGGGTTTTGTCTTTTTCCCCGTAACGCACACCGCCGCTGTAGCTCTGCACGACCAGCGCGCCGATGGTGCGGGATTGCGACTTCAGCGGAACACCGAGCCAATCCATGGAGTCGGTGCCCACCAGAGCGGCTTGCTCGTAGATGCCCTCGCGCTCGGTGTCTGCAGTAAACAGTAGCGTCTGCCCGGTCGTTATCACCCGCCCGGCAAGCGTGCCGTCTTCGAGTTTCTGGGGTTCCGGTGCGAGATCGTGCTCGTCCACGTAATAGGGGAAGGTCAGTTCATCCCGGGCCTGGTCGTACAGGGCAACGAAGAAATTCTCCGCCGGCAACAAGGCGCC
>JBBSVH010000068.1:0-13693 GCA_038233685.1 Lysobacterales bacterium
CTGAACCAGTGGACGCGCGTCGGAATCGCCCTTAAGTGCCTGCAGGCCGCGGGAGGCAGCATGGGGGGGCTTTCGGTGCCGGCCGGCGTCGAAGCAGGTGCTGGAACGGTGTTGTCGATTCATGAGGTCGGCTACGGCACCGACGCTGAGATCGTGCTGGATTGCGCGTCAGGCTGACGCGGCTGCTAGGGCCGGGCTGCCCGCGTCAGCTCACTAGTGGTGCGACGGGCGCGCGGCTGAATATCTCGCCCGCGTTACCGTTTCAGTCTGGTTTTACGACGTCGGTGCCCAGCAGGCGCTCGCCGCGGCGCTGCCACTGACCGTCATTCTCGTCTTCGGGCGAGAACACGCCGCAGCGAACCATGGTGCGCTGGTAGACATGCAGCGAGACGGCGACCGCGCTTTCACTGGGATTGCGGATGGTGTGGTACTCGTGCGGCGGGATCAGGCTGCCTGCCGAGCCGGTTCCGGCCTCGATGGTGCCGGCGGGAACGAAGCGATAGCGCTCGTCGTCCTGCTCCACCAGCTCGTACTGGGTGATTTCCAGGCGCCCCTTGCACACGCCTTCGACGCACCACATGCCGGAGTGGTCGTGGATCTTGGTGCCCTGTCCCGGCCCCCAGGTCATGGCCACAACGCTGTAGCCGTGCTCGGGGCTGGTGTAGAGCTCGCGCCGCGCGTAATGGTCGCTGATGGGCTCCAGCACGCACGCCGGCAGCTGCAGCGTCTCATCGCAGATCAGTCCGCACAGGGCCTTGCGCAATGAATCGGTGACCGCCCGGTCGTCGCCCAGCGCAACGGCGCGATCGAGCGATTGGATCAGTTTCTGGTGACCGGGGAAATCCATGCTGGCCATGGGTCGGCTGCCTGTGCGCGGGAGTGCGGGCATGTTAACAGGCACCTGCTCACAGCCCGGCCAGGAACCCACCTACGGCAGGGCCGAAGCGCTCCATGTCCACCAGGAAGGCATCGTGACCCTGGGGCGACTCCATGGCCTCGAAGTAGGCTTCGGCGCCGCCCGCTCGCAGGCCATCTGCGATCTGCTGCTGCTGCTGCAGGGGGAACAGGATGTCGGTGGTGGCGCCTATCGCCAGCGCCTTCTCCACGCGAATGCGCGACAGTCCTGAAATCACGTCTCCATCGCTGACATCAGCCAGGTCGAACCAGTCCATCGAACGACTGAGGTAGAGATAGCAGTTGGGATCGAAGTGCCTCACGAAGCGACGCGCGTGGCCTTCCAGGTAGCTTTCCACCTGGAACTCGACGCCGAAGGGATCCTCGTCCGGTCGCTCGGGGTCCTGGCTGGACTGGTCCAGGCGCACGCGGCCAAAGCGCCCGTCCCATTCCAGCGCAGAGCGGTAGGTGATGACGCCCAGCTTGCGCGCCATGCGCATGCCTGACTCGGGATAGCTGTCTTCGTCGTAGCGGCCGGTGTTCCACTTCGGATCAAGGCGGATCGCCTCGCGCTGCAGCGAGCGTATGGCGATGGAAAACGGCAACGCATGGGCGCTGCCGGAAATATTGATATGCGCGCGGGAAATGCCGGGCTGCCGTAGCAGCAGCGCCAGCGCCGTCATTCCGCCCATCGAGTTGCCGACCAGGCACGCCAGTTGCCCGATGCCAAGGCCGCGCACGACTTCGAGCGCCGCATCGGCAATGTCTTCGATGGAGAGTTCCGGGAACTCAAGGCGATACGGCTGTCCGGTCTGCGGGTTGCGCGACGCCGGGCCGGTGGAGCCTTTGCAGCTGCCGAGCGAGTTGACGCAAACCACGAACCAGCGGTCGGTGTCGATCGGCTTGCCAGAACCCAGCATGCCTTCCCACCAGCCTGCCTCGGCATTTCCTTCATTGGCGGCTGCATGCGCGTCGGGAGACAGGCCGGTGACGATCAGCACCGCATTGTCGCGTGCTTCGTTCAAGGCGCCCCAGGTCTCGTAGGCGATGCACGCACCGTGCAGCGCGCCGCCGCGCTTCATCGGGAAAGGTGAGGGCAGGGGATGGAATCGCGTCCCGGCTGGAATGAATTCAGTCATCCCATGATTCTAACGGGCGCGCTCTACGACTGCCCGCCACGATGGAGCCGCCAAGGTATGGCCTCAGTTGTTCCTCAAGCCAAGCACCAGTCGTATTTCTTCCTCATTTGGCAGCGTCACCGTCACGATTTCGCTCTCGAGGTCGCCTTCCTGCCGCGATGCATCCCCGCTCGCGGAGATCCGCGCCAGCACTTCGACCTGATCCAGGCTGGACAGCTTGCGCGTGGGCATCAGGCTGTCGTTGTCATCAAGGGTCACGGTCAGCGGCAACTCCCGCAGCGCGTGTCGTTCAACCGCGACCGGCATCGGCGAGCCGGGGACGCGGGCGATGACGAAGACCACGGCGTCATCGGCCAGGTTCGTGCGAGAAACTGACCCATCATCCAGCGTCACCGTCACCGTTACCGCCGCTTTGCCCAGATCCGCTGCCGAATCAGCGGGCGGGGCGACGAGAGGTGGCAGGCCGGCGTCGGCCCTCGCGGCGTCAATCTGCACGCGCAGACTCCGCGCCGCTGCCGGATCCACCCTGCCCAGCAAGGACTCCCATGTGCGGGCCGCCGCGGCCGGCTGTTGCGCCTGGCGCTGCGCCACGCCAAGCAACCAGAGCGCACGCTGGTGGCCGGGATCGATCGCCAGGGCGCGCTCCAGCAGCGCAACGCCCTCGGCGTCAAGCAGGCGTTGTGGGCTTGCATAGAGCCGCGACTGCGCCGCTTCGACCAGCAGGGTCGGCTCGTCCGGCATCAGCCTGACGGCCTCGGCAAACGCGCCCTGCGCTGCGGCGTATCGCCCTTGCTCAGCGTACGAACGTCCCAGCAGCCGCCAACCCTCCGGCTCGTTGGGGTTGCGCTTGAGTGTGGCTTCGAGCGCAGGTACGGCCTCGTCCAGCGTGGTGGGCGCCTGCGTGACCGCAGGTGCAAGCGCGGCCGGAGTTCCGACGATGCAGTACAGACCCAGGCAGGCCAGGGCCATGCCCAGTACCGCCACCGGCAGCAGGGCCGGCGACTGTCGTCTCAGTGGCCACAGGACCGCTGCAAGCACGGCAAGGACCAGAACCCCAGACACCACGGCAAATACGTTCATCACCATTCCTGCCCGTCGTCTTCCGGAACGCGGCTGCCGACGCGGCGCGCGGCGATGATCCGCCACACCACCACAGCACCGCCCAGCAGGAATAGCCCCGGACCGAACCACAGCATCCACGTACCAGCCGATACCGGCGGCTTGTAAAGCACGAACTCGCCGTAACGCTCCACCAGGAACTGCTTGGCCTGGGCGTCGCTCTTGCCTTCGTGCATCAGCTCGAGGACTTCGCGGCGCAGGTCGTGCGCGATCTGGGCGTTCGAGTCGGCCAGCGACTGGTTCTGGCACATGACGCAGCGCAGTTCGGCGGTCAGGCGCTGGAAGCGCTGTTCTTCGGCGGTGTTGGCGAACTCCAGCGGCGTGGGATCGCTGGTCTGCGCGCTGACGGATCCCGCCAGACCCAGGAGCAGCACGAGCAGCAGCGCAAGCAGCCCGTCGGGCGTTTGCGCTGACCCGGGCATGCGTGACGATGGACGCTTCGCGGCAAAGCTCACCGATCCGCCTCAGCCTTTTCGAGCGCGGGGATCAGCTGCTCCTGGATGATCTCATCGGTGACTGCGCCCACGTGCTTCCAGCGCACGATGCCCTGGCCATCGACCAGAAACGTCTCCGGGGCGCCATAGATGCCCCAGTCGATCGCGGTTCGTCCGCTTTCGTCGACGACCACCATCAGGTAGGGATTGCCGTACTGCTCCAGCCACTGCAGCGCGTCCTCGCGCTCATCCTTCAGGTCGTAGCCGATGAAGCGCACGCGCTTGGTCAGCGCGAATCGGGCAATGACCGGATGTTCGACCCGGCACTCGGGGCACCAGCTGCCCCACACGTTCATCACGAAAGGCTCGCCCCGCAGTTCGCCCAGGGTCAGGCGCTTGCCGGGATGGTGCAGCAGGGGCAGGTCGAACGCCGGTGCGGGCTTGCCCACCAGGGGCGAAGGAAGCGCGTCGCGACCGGGTCTGTCGGACTGCTTCACGCCGTAGTACAGCAGCGCCAGCAGGCCAAGGAAGAGCGCGCCGATGATCACCGCTGCCACGACATGGGCGGCCAACGGCTTTTTCGGCGCCGGTGTCGTCGGTGGCGAGCCGGGTGCGGTCATCGCGACTTCTCCTTTGCATCGTTTCGAAAGCGTCGGTCCGTGGCGGTGACGAATCCGCCGAGCGCCATGAGCCCGGCGCCGAACCAGATCCAGCGTACGAACGGCTTGACCTGCACGCGCACCGCCCAGGCGTCGTTGCCCAGCGACTCGCCGATGGCCACATAGATGTCGCCGAACAGCCCGGGACGGATGCCGGCTTCGGTCAAGACCTGGCCGCCGCTGGCGTAGGCGCGCTTTTCCGGATGCAGGGTCACCAGTGGTTCGCCATCACGCATAACCTGCACGGTGCCACGATCGGCGGTGTAGTTCGGCCCGGGCAAGCGCTTCACGCCCTCGAAGCGGAAGGCCAGGCGCCCGACCGTAGTGGTTTGTCCCGGCTTGAGCGCCAGTTCGCGCTGTACGTTCATCGCTTCCACCAGAAGCGCCCCCATCAGGAACACCGCGACGCCGGCATGGGCCAGGGTCATGCCCAGCATTTCCGCAGTGAAACGGCTGCCCTTTGCAGTAAACCGCGACCACACGAAGCGCGCAGTACCAAGCAGAACCCACGCCCCGAGGCCCAGAGCCGCTGCGGTTTTCCAACGGCCCTGAGGGGCCGAAAAATAAGCGATGACGCCAATCACCAGCGCCAGCACCAGCCACGGTGCCAAGATGCGCAGCGGCCGCGAGGGTTCCTCGCGCTGCCAGCGGGTGAGCGGTCCCAGCGGGAGCAGCAGCACCAGCGGGGCCATCAGGAGGAGGAACAGCAGGCCAAAATAAGGCGGGCCTACCGAGATCTTGCCCATCCCCAGCGCATCGGCCAGGAGTGGATACAGCGTGCCCAGCAGGACCATGGCGGCAGCCGAGGTCAACAGGGCGTTGTTGGCCAGCAGCAGGGTTTCGCGCGAGCTCGCGGCGAACGGCGAACCACGCGGAAGGCGGGGTGCACGCAGCACGTACAGCAGCAGCGAGCCTCCGATCACCACGCCCAGGAAAACGAGGATGAAGAGGCCTCGCGCCGGGTCGGCGGCGAAGGCGTGGACACTGGTCAATACGCCCGAGCGCACCAGGAAAGCTCCGAGCAGCGACAGCGAGAACGCCGCGATCGCCAACAGCAGCGTCCAGCCGGCAAAGCTGCCGCGCTTCTCGGTCACCGCCTGCGAATGCAGCAGCGCCGCGCCCGCCAGCCACGGCATGAAGCTGGCGTTCTCGACCGGGTCCCAGAACCACCAGCCGCCCCAGCCCAGTTCGTAATACGCCCACCAGCTGCCCAGAGCGATGCCGATGGTCAAGAAGCCCCAGGCGATGTTGGTCCACGGGCGCGTCCAGCGAAGCCAGCGCGCATCCACGTTGCCATCCAGCAGCGCGGCTACCGAGAACGCGAACGGCACTACAAAGCCCACGTAGCCGATGTACAGCATCGGCGGGTGGATGATCATGCCCACGTCCTGCAGCAGCGGGTTGAGATCGCGTCCTTCCAGTGGCGAGGGCAGCAGGCGGATGAAGGGGTTGGAGGTAAACACCAGGAACGCAAGGAAGCCCACGGAAACGATGCCCATGACCCCGAGAACACGCGCAATCACCTGCTCCGGAAGTGCCCGCGAAAATTCAGCCACCGCCGCGTTCCACACGGCGAGTACCAGCGTCCACATCAACAACGAGCCTTCGTGCGCGCCCCACACTGCGGTGTAGCGATACACGATCGGCAGCAGTGAATTGGAGTTGTCGGCCACATACTTGACCGAGAAATCCTGCACCACGAAAGCGACGGTCAGCACGACGAAGGCGGTCAGTACAAGAATCAACTGCGCGTACGCAGCCGGCCGGGCGATGGCCATCCACGCACCGATGCCACGCTGAGCGCCGGCCAGCGGCAGTACCGCCTGCAGCGCCGCGACCAGCAGGGCCAGGAGCAGGGCGACCTGGCCGAGTTCAGGCAGCATCTGCAACGCCTCCAAGGCAGACGATGGGGCAGGGTACGCGCAGGTGGACGGTCACTTCAGCGGACTCGGAATCGGGTCTTGGCAGTGCGGACGAAACGACCTGTCGGATTCAATTTGCAGGCCCTGCGGCCGACGGCACGTCGTGCTTCTGGTGCGCCATGCCCATCTTGTCGGCCACTTCCTTGGGCATGTAGGTCTCGTCGTGCTTGGCCAGCACGTCCTCGGCCACGAACACGCCGTCGCGCATGGTGCCGGTCGCGACCACGGCTTGCCCCTCGCGGAACAGGTCGGGCAGGATGCGGTCGTAGACGACGGGCAACAGCGCGTCACCGTCGGTCACCATGAAGCGGGCTTCCATCGAACCGCCAACGCGCGTGAATGACCCTTTTTCCACCATTCCTCCCAGCCGGAACCGCGCGCGCTCGCCGGCCTCCCCGCGCAGCACCTCGGCCGGGGTATCCAGATAGGCCACGTTGCGCTGCAGGGCGAAGGCGACCAGCGTCGTCGCGATTGCGGCGGCGGCCACCAGCGCAAGGACCAGCAGCAGTCGGCGGCGTCGGACAGGATTCATCGGCTCAACTCCACGGGAACGACAGGGCGCGGCGCGCGTGGCTTGCGAGCCTTGGCGGCACGCAGCTGTTGCCTGACCTGCAGGTGCGGGACCACGAAGTCCCACGCCAGCACGACAACGAATATCACGTAGGCGCCGATCACGTAAGGCAGGTAGCTCATGGCTGCGGCGCCTGCACCAGGCGCGCGACCCAATCCTTGCCGGCTTCGCGCCGCAGGTTGTCGGCTCGGGCGCGCACCAGCAGCGAGCCGGCGAACCAGAACTTGGTCGCGATCACCATCAGCCACAGCGGCAGCATCATGCTGGCGTCCATGCTGGATTCGCCCAGCATGCGGATGGTCTGGCCCTGGTGCAGCGAGTTCCACCAGACCACCGAATAGCGGATCACCGGCAGCAGCGCCACGCCGACGATAGCCAGCAGGCCAGCGGCACGTGCGGCGGCGCGCCGGTCGTCGATCGCGCCGTACAGCCCCATCACGCCCAAGTACATGAAAAGCAGCACCAGTTCAGTGGTCAGGCGTGGGTCCCAGTCCCACCAGGTTCCCCACATGGGCCTGCCCCAGATCGAACCGGTGGCCAGCGTGATCAGGGTGAAGGCCGCGCCGATCGGCGCGCAGGCCATGGCCAGGATTTCGCACAGCTTGATCCGCCACACCAGCGCGATGGCGGCGTACACCGCCATCAGCCCGAACACGAACATGCTCATCCACGCCGCCGGCACATGGATGTAGAGGATGCGGAAGCTGTCGCCCTGCTGATAGTCCGCCGGCACCACGAACAGCGCCTGCCATACGCCAAGCGCCATCAACAGCAGCGCGGCGCCGTGACACCACGGTGCCCAGCGCGCGGCGAAGCGATCAAAGGTCGGCGGCGAGCCGAGGGAGTGGAACCAGCGAACAACAGGATTCATGCGGCGAGTGGGGTCGATATCAGGTCAGGGCGATGCGGATCGCGGCAGCGGCGGCCAGCGGGGCCAGGATCAGTGCCAGCACCAGTCCGGCGCCCAGCAGGAGCAGGGCGCCCACGGCATCCAGGCCTTGGGCGCTGGCAGCGACACTGCCCGCGCCGAACACCAGCACAGGTACGTAAAGCGGCAGTGCCAGCAAGGCCACTAGGATACCAGAGCGCCTCATGCCGACAGTCAGGGCCGCCACCACCGCGCCCAGCAGGCTGAGCAGCGGTGTGCCCAGCAGCAGCGAAGCCATCAACACCGGAAGTTGCTCCCGCGGCAGGTACAGAAGCTCGCCAAGCACAGGCGTGACCAGGATCAGCGGAAGCGCCGTGGCCAGCCAGTGACTGAACACGCGCACCGCTACCAGCCAGGCCAGCGGAATGGGCGCGAGGACCCACTGCTCCAGCGATCCGTCTTCGGCATCGGATCGGAACAGCGTGTCCAGCGCGAGCAGTCCGGCCAGCAGCACCGCCAGCCACAGGACCCCCGAGGCCACTCCAGCCAATGCTTCGGCATCCCCGCCCAGCGACAGCGCGAACAGCACCACCACCAGCAGGGCGAACAGCGCCGGCTGGAAGGCATCGCCGCGGCGACGCCACAGCAGGCGCAGGTCCCGGGTCAGCAGGGCGCGTGCGGCGCCGGACAGGGTGGGCGCGCTCATGCTGCTGCGGTGGCCGGTGCCAAGGTGATCATCCGGGTGCGAACCGGAGGCGCCGCATACGCGCCGTGCGTAGTGATCAGAGCTGCGCCCCCATCCCGCAGGTGCGCGCCGATCATCCGGTTGACCAGGGTGATCCCGTCCAGATCAAGGTTGGCGTAAGGCTCGTCCAGCAGCCACAGCGGCGCTGGGGACAGCCACAGCCGCGCGAGCGACAGCCGCTTCTTCTGGCCGGCGGAGAGCTGACGTGCCAGCGCATCCTCACATCCAGCCAGGCCCACGACCGCCATCGCGGTAGACGGAAGCTGACGCGGTCGGCGCCCGTGCAGGCCACACAGGAAGTGCAGGTTTTCCGTTGCGCTCAAATCGGCCTTCAGTGCCGGCAGGTGGCCCAGGTAGGCCATGGCGCGCGCACGCCGGAGGCGGTCGGCGGGTTCGCCATCCACTTCGATCACCCCCGAATCAGGCCGCAGCAGGCCGGCCAGCACGCGCAGCAGCGTGGTTTTGCCCGCGCCATTGTCGCCCTGCACAAGCAGGGCCTCGCCAACATCGACCGAGAATTCCAATGGACCGAACACTGGCTCCTCGTTACGCGTGAACGATAGCCCCCTGGCGGCCAGCAACGGTACTGCGGAGGGGTCGGCGTCGGTCATCGGCGCCCATTGTATCGGCTGGGTGCTGCTATCCGGTCCAGTCGACGCAGTCGTGCGATTGCCAGTGATGCGGCTGCGGTGACTGCATGCGCAGGCGCACCGGCTCGCCTCGCTGCCAGTACACGACACCTGCCTGCCTGAACTCGCGGGCCAGCAGGTCGGCCGTGGCTCTGGGCAGATCCAGCACCAGCCATCCGTGCTCGCTATGACCACCCAGCGTGTCGCTGCCCAGTGCCAAGTGATGCTGGAAGCCCGCCTGCTGCAGGCGCGCCTGCAGGAGCTGGTCGGCCTCGATATTGGCGTCCAGTCCGAGGTCATCGGATATCGGATTCCATGCAGTGATGAAGAGGTAGCGTTCGCCCTGGAGCACGTCCTCGATGTCCGGGACGATATCGCCAATCCGAAAGCGCCACTCGCGCCGCCCCAGTGCAACGAAATAATCGGCGCGCAGGTAGGCCAGGGCCAGTTCGGCCATGCGCCTCGCTGGAGACGGGTAAGTCAGGTTCATGGCCGCATCATCGCCTGCACCGGCCATTGCGTACACTCCCTGTCCCACCGAATCCACGGAGTCGCCGATGCCCCTCGAGTCGAAGCTGCCCAAGGTCGGCACCACCATCTTCAGCGTCATGTCGCAGCTGGCAGCCCAGCACGGGGCGGTGAACCTGGGGCAGGGCTTTCCCG
Source organism: Lysobacterales bacterium (assembly GCA_038233685.1). Lineage (GTDB taxonomy): Bacteria > Pseudomonadota > Gammaproteobacteria > Xanthomonadales > Xanthomonadaceae > Pseudoxanthomonas_A. The sequence continues at coordinate 9,644 of JBBSVH010000068.1, forward strand.
ACTTCGACGTCCCCGCACGGCTGGTAGACGAACTGGACCGGGCCATGCGCGCCGGCCACAACCAGTACCCTCCGATGACCGGCATTGCGGCGCTGCGCCAGGCCATCGCCGGCAAGGTCCTGCGCTGTTATGGGCGCGAAGTCGATCCGGATACGGAAATCACCGTGACCAGCGGCGCCAGCGAAGCGATCTTCGACGCCATCCACGCCGTGGTCGGCCCCGGCGACGAAGTGATCGTGCTCGACCCGGCCTACGACTGTTATGAGCCGGCCATCCTGCTGGCTGGAGCCACGGCCGTGCATGTGGCGCTGGATCCGCTGACCTTCGCTGTGGACTGGCGCAAGGTGGAAGCGGCGATCACCCCGCGCACCCGCGTGCTGATGGTCAACAGCCCACACAATCCGTCCGGTGCGGTGCTGTCGCTTGCCGACATCCAGGCACTGGCGGCCCTGCTCGAGGGCACCGATATCATCCTGCTGTCCGACGAGGTCTACGAGCACATGGTTTTCGACGGCCAGCGCCACGAGTCGGTCCTCCGTCATCCGCAACTGGCGCAGCGCTCGTTCGTCATTTCCAGCTTCGGCAAGACCTATCACTGCACCGGCTGGAAGATCGGCTATGCCATCGCACCGCCCGCGCTGACCGCCGAGTTCCGCAAGGTCCACCAGTACAACACCTTCACCAGCTTCAGCCCGGCACAGCACGCCTTTGCCGCGATGCTGCGCGACGAACCCGAGCACGACGAGGCCTTGCCTGCCTTCTATGAGGAAAAGCGCGACCGCTTCCGTGAGCAGTTGCTGCACACGCGTCTCAAGCCGCTGCCGGTGCCTGGCGGGTACTTCCAGCTGGTGGACTATTCTGCGGTGAGCGATCTGGACGACGCGGAGTTCTGTATCTGGCTGACCGTCGAGCACGGAGTTGCAGCGATTCCGCTGTCGCCGTTCTATGCGGAGCCTCCGGCCGGGCAGCGCCTGGCGCGGCTGTGCTTTGCGAAGAACCAGGAAACGCTCGATGCCGCTATCGAGCGCTTGAAAAAGCTTTAGCAGCGCCCGCCGCGGGCCAGCCAAGGCAGCGCCCCACCTTGCAACAACCGGAGGACGATGTGCAGGACCTGAGGATTTCACTGGTGCAGGGCGCTACGCGCTGGCACGACCCGGCGGGAAACCGCGCCTACTACGGGGAACTGATCGAGCCGCTGGCCGGCTCGACCGATCTGGTCGTCCTGCCCGAAACCTTCACCAGCGGCTTCAGCAACGACGCCATCGATCAGGCCGAGGATATGGACGGTCCAACCGTGGCCTGGATGCTGGACCAGTCCAAGGCACTTGGCGCCGCAGTAACCGGCAGCGTGCAGCTGCGTGTGGGCGACGGCGTCTACAACCGGCTGCTGTGGGCAACGCCTGATGGAAACCTGCTCCACTACGACAAGCGGCACCTGTTCCGCTACGCCGGCGAGCACCATCGTTACGCCCCAGGGCGTGAGCGAATGACCTTGGAATGGAAAGGCTGGCGGATCAATCCGCTGGTCTGCTACGACCTGCGCTTTCCGGTCTTTGCGCGCAACCGCTTTGATGTCGAACTCGAAGGTGGCCTGGACTACGACCTGCAGATCTACGTCGCCAACTGGCCTGCTGCTCGCGCCCATGCTTGGAAGACCTTGCTGCGTGCGCGTGCCATCGAGAACCTGTGCTATGTCGCCGCGGTCAACCGGGTCGGTGTCGATGGCAAGGGTCTTGAATACGCCGGCGACAGCGCGGTGATCGATTTCAGCGGACAGCCGCTGGCGGAGATCACCGGCGAGGAGGGCGTCGCCAGCAGCGTGATATCCGCTGAAAAACTGGCCGCGCACCGGGCCCACTTTCCCGCAATGCTCGACGGCGACCGGTTTACGGTGGGCTGAATTGCGCACGTCGCCGCGACGCGTGTGGGGCCATCGCTATGCGCCATACCGTGAGCAGCCGGATTCCGGAGCTCGGGACCCTTGGCCGCGCGGAGCAGGCATTCGACGGTCCCAACGCCTGGAGGCCGATTGTCAGGAGTGTTGCTGCATGAAGTGGGTTTGATGCCGGGATGGCCAGTGCCAGCAGTGCAATCCGCATTGCCGGGGTGGTTCAACACGACCCTCGGCAGGCGAGGGCAGGCATTGCATTACCTGGCTGTCGGGGGAGCGATCTGCAGGAGTTTGGCGTCCGGCTCGTCGGTCAGTACGAATATGTTGCCGTTCGCATCCACCTCGACGTCGCCCACCCGCTGGCCCATGTCGCCGAGCAGACGCTGCTCGCCCACGATGCGGTCACCTTCCAGGCTGAGCCGGATCAGGCCGCCCCCGGAGGTTGAACCCAGCAGCAGGCTGTTGTTCCACGGCGCTCCGGGCCGGCCCGTGTAAAAGGCCATGCCGCTCAAGCCCTGCGGCTCGCTCCAGCGATGATGAGGCGGCTGGGCACCGGCGACCGGACTGCGGAAAGGCTCAGCGGTCGCCGGAGTCGCAGGCACGACGGGCAGCGCGGGAGGCTTGGCCTGCACGGCCTGTACGGCGTTTATGGCCGGCACCGGTTCCACCGAAACCGGACCGTAGTCGAAGCCCGCCTGGGGAAGGTTGATCACGTCGCCGCCCTGCGACCAGTTCTCGGCCAGCCACAGCTTACCCGTACGCGGGTCGATGGCCATGCCGCGGATGCTGCCATGGCCATAGGACCACACCTCTTCATTTCCATAGCCGCTGCCGGAAAGGGGATTGTCACGGGGCACCTTCCCCGTCGCATCGATACGCAGCAATTCACCGCCGTAAACACCGGACAGATTGATGCCAAGCAATGCGCTGCGCTCGCCGCTGCCGATAAACAGGTTTCCATCGGGGCCGAACACCAGCCGGCCGCCAACCTGCTGTGGCTGGACGAGTGCCGCCTGCCGATAGACGACCTGTATATCCAGCAGTGCCAACGGCTCGAGAATGCCGCGTGCGACGACGAGTGCCGCGGTGCCATTCTCCCCGGGCTCAACGTAGCTGAGGTACAGCCGCCCATCGGTTGCAAATTTGGGCGACAAGGCGATGTCCAGCAGCCCGCCCTCGGCTGAGACGGGTGGCACCCCGGCCAAAGGCGTGGACACGAAGTCGCCGCCGCCGATCCTGCGCAGGCCTCCGGCGCGTTCGGCAACCAACAGGCTCCCGTCGGGTAGGAACAACAGAGCTGTGGGGTGGACGAGCCCCCGGACCTTTTCAGCGACGGTGAACGCGGTCGGATCGCCATTCGGAGCTTCGCCCCCCGCAACGGGCTCATTGTCTACAGCTACCGCAGTGACGGTGCTGGTTTCAGTTTCGGTCGCGGGCGCCCTGTCGCTGCCGTCCCGGGTACAGCCAGTGGCTGCAGCCAGTCCAAGGACCATGGCCACCAGCCATCTGGCGGTGTTGGGAGATTCGATCAAGCGGGTTGCACGACGCAGGGGGCTGCGTGCTTGCGTCGGAGGACGCACTCGTGGCGAGCTCATCTCAGCGATACCCCGATGCCTGTGGTTCGAACAGTTAAACATAGTGTGCACTTTGGGCCAGCAATTCCTGGTGAGTACCACTTTGCTGCCCTTGCCCAGGCTGGTGAATTACCTTCCTGTCCGCCCATCCTGCGCCGGAGCACCGATGCGGACTCCGCGTCGAGGCACGCTATGCACCATAGGCGTGCGACTTCGGATCCGGGTTATGCATCGAGCGTCGGTTCAATGGCCTTGCGTAGCACCAAGGGTGGACCGGCGCGGGTGCCCTCCGATCTTCGTACCGGCAAGCCTTATCGAATCTGCCCGGTTCGCCTTCGGTAACCGGGGTGTCGTGACCGCTCTGCGAGATCCCGGGCTCGAAATAGCCACGGCCAAGCAAGCGCACTCCTATTGAAGGACTTTCATCGCATCGACGAGTTGGACCTCGTGAATTTGATCGAGATAAGATTCGAGATACGGCTTGTGAGTGCCGCCGACGATCACAAGCACCTTCGCGCCCGGATGATTCGCGAATGAGGCGCGGATATTCGCCGCCATCCGTTCGTTCCGCACTTCCCACCAAGC
>JBBSVH010000069.1:0-13449 GCA_038233685.1 Lysobacterales bacterium
AGGACCACCGGTCAGTTGGCGGTCCTGCAAAGAGCAGGCGTGGTCGATGCGGGCGCCAAGGGATTCGTCGACCTGCTTGAAGGCATTGCTGGCTTTGTCGTTGGCGGTGCACGCCTCACGGTGGGCGACGCAGGTGCGGGTGCTGGTCGCGGCGAAAGCCTCGCCAGCCTTGGACACGAGGACGCGGTGGATCCGCAGCGGCGCTGGTGCAGCGAGTGCCTGGTGGTGGGTGCCGCGCTGGACGCCAGCGCCCTGCGTTTGGCGCTTCAGGCGATCGGTGCCGATTCGATCGTGGTGGCTGGTGGCACGCAGCGGCTGCGGGTGCACTCGCACGTCGGCGATCCGCAAGCGCTGTTCGACGCGTGCGCACAGCAGGGTCGCGTCGAGGCGATGAAGGCCGACGACATGCTGGGCCAGCAGCGCAATGCGGCCTCTGGCCAAAGGGTGGCGATCATCACTGACAGCGCCGCCGACCTGCCCCGCGAAATTCATGAGCGTCACTGCATCGGTGTGGTCCCGGCCCGGGTCGAGCTGGATGGGCGCGAGTACCTCGACAAGGTCGGTCTCTCGACCAGTGTCTTTTATGAGCGCATGGCGTCCTCGCGCGAATTGCCCAGGACCAGCCAGCCCCCACCGGGCGACTTCGCGCGCCAGTTCGACTTGGCGCTCGCGCACCACGAGCGGGTCGTCTACGTCGGTCTCTCACGGGCGGTATCGGGAACCCTGCAGTCCGGCGAACGGGCCGCTGCGCGCGCGGCTGAGGCCGGGATCCAGGTGTTCGACACGTTCAATGCCGCCAGCGGCCAAGCCCTGCTGGTGTGGCGGGCGGCGGAAATGGCCGAAGCCGGCGCTGACCAAGACACGATACTTCGCGAACTGCAGCGACTTCGCCCGCTGACCCGGCTGTGGGCGATTACCCCGGATATTTCGCACGTGGTCCGCGGCGGGCGGATACCGGCCTGGGCGTTGCCGCTGGCCAACTTCAGCGCGCTCACTCCCATGGCGCGAATGGGCCGGGACGGGCGCATGGGCGTGGTGGGGGTGCTGTTTACCCGAGCGCGAGCGCCCGAAGCCTTCGCCCGCCGGGTCGCCGCCAAGCTGGACAGCGCCAAGCGCTGGCGCCTGGTCGTGGGGCACTGCGCGGCGCCGCTGGAAGGCCAGCGGCTGCTGGATGCGCTTCGCTCGCGCGTGGATATCAGCGAATCGTTCCTGGTCGAAACCGGAGCCGCCATCGGTGCGCATGCCGGCCCCGGCGCACTGATCGTTGCGGTGCAGCCAGCTTCCGAAGCCTGAGGTTCGGCAGCCTCGCGCATAATTGCGTCATGTCCGTGTTCGCCGCCAGCCTGCTGCTGATCCTGTCCGCCTACCTGATCGGGTCGGCGTCGGGAAGCCTGTTGCTGGGGCGACTGCGGGGCGTCGACATTCGCGAACACGGCAGCGGCAACGCCGGCGGAACCAACGCCTTTCGTACACAGGGCTGGCGCTTCGCACTGGGGGCCGTGCTGGTCGACGTGGGCAAGGGCGCGCTGGCGGCGTGGATTGCGATGCGCCTGGGCGTCGCATCGCCAGCGCTGTCGCTGCCCGCGCTGGCCTACCTGTGCGCGCTGGCCGCGGTGATCGGCCATGTCTGGCCACTGTGGCACGGCTTCCGCGGCGGCAAAGGCGTCGCTACGCTGTTGGGCGCGCTGGTGCTGGTGTGGCCCGCGGCGCTGCCGTGGCTGCTGCTGGTCTGGCTGCTGGTGCTGGTCGCCGGAGGGTATGTCGGCCTGGCTTCGGTGCTGGCGGTGGCTTGCCTGCTGCCGCTGGCTTTGCTTGGAGAATCGGACCCGGCGCGCGTCGCCTTCGCATGCGCCACGCTGGTGCTGGTGGTGTTCACCCACCGCGGCAACCTGCAGCGACTTCGCAGCGGCAATGAGCTTCGTTTCGATCGCGCACGCATCTGGCGGCGCAGGGCATGAGCGGCGAGCGTCAGCTCCTGCAGCGACTGGGTGCCGGCCCGGTGTCGGGCGACGTGCTGGCCCGCGACGCGGGACTGACCCGCGCGGCCATGTGGAAGCGCATCGAACTGCTGCGCCAGGCCGGCGTCGCGATCGACGCGTCACCGGCTCACGGCTACGCCTTGGCACAGCCGGTCGAACTGCTCGACGCGAAAGAAATCGAGGCACTGCTTCCGCAGGAATGCGCGCAGCTGCTCCACGACATCGACATCGTGTGGTCCGTGGATTCGACCAACAGCGAATTGCTGCGCCGGGACACGCCGCTCCACGGCGCCTCCATCCTGCTGGCCGAACAGCAGACCGGTGGCCGCGGGCGTCGCGGCAGGAACTGGGCCTCGCCGCTGGCCGCACACGTTTATCTGTCGGTGGCGCGGCACTTCTCCGGCGGCCTCGCGCGCCTGGGTGGACTCAGCCTGGTGGCCGGAGTCGCAGCGGCCGAGGCCCTGCATCAGTGCGGATTCGATCAGGTCATGCTCAAGTGGCCGAACGACCTGGTGGTCGATGGTCGAAAGCTGGGAGGGCTGCTGGTGGAAGGCGGCGGCGAACATGGCGGGCCGGTGCGCGCGGTGATCGGCATCGGCATCAACGTGCGCATGCCCCAGTCGTTCGCGGCGGGCATCGATCAGCCGTGGACCGACCTGGCTTCAACTGCTGCAGGGGCGCCGTCACGCAACGCCCTGGTGGCGCGACTGCTGCACAGTCTGCTTCCTGCGCTGGACCAGTTCGACCGTCACGGCCTGGCCCCGTTCCTGCCGCGCTACGCAATGCTTGATGCTCTGGTCGGATCCCGGGTCGAGGTGCAGGCCGGCGACTCCAGTCTGTGCGGCGCGTACGTCGGGATTGCCGAGGACGGTGCCCTGCTCATGGACTGCGCAGGCCGCGTGCGCAGCTTCCATGCCGGCGAAGTCAGCGTGCGTGCCCGATGACGCGCTGGGTGTTCGACATCGGCAACACCCGCCTTAAGTGCGCGCCCCTGGGCGAAGACGGAGGCATTGGCAAGGTGACGGCGCTGGCGCACGACGATCCCGGGCAGTTGGGTGAGCTCGAACGCCTGGTGCCGCAACGCGGCGAATGCGCGTACGTCTGCAGCGTCGCATCGCCACGGCAGTTCCTGGCGGTGATCGAGCTGCTGGCCGGGCGCTTCCGGTGCACGTCGGTAGCGCGTGCCACCGCAGGGTTCGCCGGAATACGCAATGGATATCCGCTGCCCGGCCGCTTGGGCGTGGATCGCTTCCTGGCCATGATCGCTGCGCGGGCCCGCGGCGCCGGGCCATGGCTCGTGTGCGGAGTGGGCACGGCAATCACGGTCGACCTGATCGACGGCGAAGGCGTGCACCGTGGCGGTCGCATCGGCCCTTCTGCTGAAGTCATGCGCGCCGGGCTGCACCATGCGGCCGCGCACCTCGCGCCCAACGGCGGGCAACCGCTGGCATTCGCGCTGGACACCGTGGATGCACTGGCCTCCGGCTGCGAGGGGGCGGCGGTTGGACTGATCCAAAACAGTCTTGCCTCAGCGGCCTGCCTGCTCGGTTCCGCCCCGGGCTTGCTCTTGCACGGGGGCGGTGCGCAGGCCCTGGTCGTCAGGTTCGCACAGGCGCAGCATGAGCCGGCCCTGGTCCTGCAGGGCTTGGCCAGGTGGGCAGCGGCGGGGCGTCCGGATGCGCCCTCGAACTTATAGAATCCGTCCATGCTGATTCGTGCACTCATCGTCCTGCTCATCGTCCTCAACCTGGGCGTCGCCGCGTGGTGGCTGGCTCGCCCGGCCAGTCCTGTGCGTGAACTGGCGGTACAGCCACGTGGCGTTCCGCGTCTGGAGTTGCTGAGCGAGACTCCATCGGCTCCGGTTGCACGGCCAGAAACGGCGTCGAACGACGCCGACAGCGGGCCACTGCGGTGTTTTTCGCTGGGTCCCTTTGTTTCCGAAAGCGCAGCCACTGGCGCAGCGAATCGGCTGCGCGACGCAGTGGACCTGTCGCGAACGCGCACACTGCCCGCCAGCGGCGCGAGCGCTTACAACGTGTTCCTGCCGCCGGCCGCCGATCGCGCGCAGGCGCAGGCGTCCGCCGGGCGGATCGCGGCCGCCGGCTTCGATGACTTCCTCGTCGTCAATACCGGTGAGCTGGCCAATGCGGTAGCGCTGGGTCGCTATGGCAGCCTGGAGGTGGCGCAGCGCCGGCAGGCTGCACTGCAGTCGGCAGGCTTCCCGGCCCAGGTGGATGCGGTGGGCAGCAGCACGCCGGCGCAATGGTGGCTCGACGCTCGCGCGCAGGAAAATTTCACCCGCGATCAGGCTCAGGCGCTGGCAGGGGCCGCAGGTTCGAAGGCGCTCGACTGCGCGCTGCTGCTGTAGAATTTCGCGTCCGGGCCCGCAGTGGGGATGTCTTCCCAGCCGCCAAACGCGCCCGGCATGCCGGCATAGCTCAGTTGGTAGAGCAACCGCCTTGTAAGCGGTAGGTCCCCAGTTCGAATCCGGGTGTCGGCACCACGCGGCCATTCCAGGCCATCCAAGAAGATCGCCAGAACAGACGACATCCGCGTCACCACGGGTTTGACGCCTGTTTGCGTCCGGGCATTCCGCTCAATCCGCCAGGTGCCGGGGGCGTATCCGGGAACGTATCTTCGGCGAAAACCATTTAGGGCATCGGCGGACGCGTTGACTGCTACTGCGATCCGTATCGCAGTAGCCGCGCGACACGGTGCAGCGCCAGTCTAATTGGCCTGCGCTGTGCGCGGTGTTGATGCCCAGTCCGTTATCTTCGCCGCGATTGAACAACGCGGTAGCCGCGCACCGTGTACCCGCGTTGGGGTGTCACCGCTTGCGGATCTGCAGCCCGGCAAAAGTCTGCATCAGTCGTTGCGGATCAACCGGCTTGACCAGGTGCAGATCGAAGCCGGCTTCATCGGAGCGACGACGGTCATCGTCCTGGCCCCAACCGGTCACGGCAATCAGAACGACATCCCGGCCCCACGGCTGGGCGCGGATACGGCGGCACACTTCGTACCCGTTCAACTTCGGCAAGCCGATGTCGAGCAGCACCACGTCGGGGCGGAACGAGTCAGCCATGTCCACGCCTTGCTGCCCGTCGTAGGCGGTGCGGGTTTCGTGTCCCATGATCTGCAACATCTCCGACAGGCTGTCGGCGCCATCGCGGTTGTCGTCCACCACCAGGATCCGCCGCGGCGCGACCGACGGCTGTTGTGCGTCGTCTCCGGACTCGTGCGGTGTCGCCACGCTGGTCGCGATCGGTAACCGCACGACGAACTCGCTGCCCTTTCCCGGCCCATCGCTCCGGACCTCGACCCTGCCCCCGTGCAGCTCTACCAGGCGCTTGACCAGCGACAGCCCGATCCCCAGCCCGCCATGCGACTTCTCCAGCGACTCGTCGATCTGCGTGAACATGTCGAAGATGCGGGGCATCTGGTCGGCAGCGATGCCGATGCCGGAGTCCTTCACGGTCACCACCGCATCGGCGTCCTGACGTTCGACGCTCATGTGGATGTGGCCGCCGCGATCGCCGTATTTGGATGCGTTGTTCAAGAGATTGAGGAAGACCTGCACCAGCCGGGTTGCATCGCCATCGACAGCCAGCGGCTGTCCCGGGAGAGTGAGCGTCAGTTCCTGGCCCATCTGCTCGATCAGCGGCAGGCTGGTTTCCACGGCGCTGTTCAGGACGCTCGCCAGCGGGACCCGCTCCTTGCGCAACTCGAGCGTGCCCCGGCTGATGCGACTGACGTCCATCAGGTCATCGACCAGCCGCACCATCTGCGTGACCTGCCTCTCGACCATGGAGCGGGCCTGCTCCATCGGCTCCGCCTGACCAGCCGCCAGCTTCATGAGCTGCAGGCCGGTGCGGATCGGGGCAAGCGGATTGCGCAGTTCGTGCGCCAGCGTCGCCAGGAACTCGTCCTTGCGCCGGTTGGTTTCGGACAATTCGGCAGCGAGCTGCCGCAGCGTTTCCTCGGCGCGGTTCCGGTCGGTGATATCCGTGTGGACACCCACCCACTCCCTGATCGTGCCCTCCGCATCGAGGAGCGGAACCGCGCGGACCGAACAGTGCCGCCATTCACCATCGTGGCGGCGGACCCTGTGGTGGTCGGCGAAGGTCCGCTTCTCGGCCACGGCCCGGGTCCAGGCCTCGAGCGTCTGCTGCGCGTCTTCCGGGTGGATCGCCCTGGACCATCCATAGCCCTCGTATTCTTCGCGGGACTGGCCGGTGAAGTCCCCCCAGCCCCGCTGTTCGCCCACCATCAACCCTTCGGCGCTGTTGGTCCACAGCAGCTCACTCACTGCCGCGGTCGCCACGCGCATGCGCTCTTCGCTGTCTTTCAGCGCCTGCTCGACGCGTCTCCGACCGGTAATGTCACGGGATACGGCCAGAACACGCACGATGCGCCCGGCGTCGGCGTCACGGACCGGGCTGACCGTGACCTCCCACCATTTTTGCGTTCCCTTGGCAGTGGGGCAGTAGGCTTCGAACGACGACACCTCACCATCGATCGCCCGTGCCACGGACCGCTCGATATCGCCTTGTGACTCAGCAGGCCATGTCGCCTCCCACTCCTGCCCACACAGAGGACCGAAGTCGTCGATCTCCATCGCGCACAGGCCGGGGGCGTTCATGTGCAGGAGCCGCCCCTCCAGGTCGAGCACCTTGACGCAATCGGCCGTGCCGTCCATGAGACTGCGGTTGAACTGCTCGCTCTCACGCAGCTGCGCCTCGGCCCTCTGGCGATCCGTCACGTCTACGCCCACGTTCACAATGCCGCTGACGGCTCCGTCCGCGTCACGCAGCGCCTTGTACACGAAATCGACGTACCGCTCCTCCGGCGGCTCCCCGGGCATCCGGTCCAGGAGCACTGGCATGCCGGTACCGGTAAACGACTCGCCGGTCCGGTACACCTGATCTAGCGTCTCCAGATACCCCTGTCCCTCGACTTCCGGCAGGGCCTGGCGGACCGACTTGCCGATGATGTCGCGGCGGCCTAGGAGCTGGAAACATTGCTCGTTGGCCAACTCGAAGACGTGGTCTGGACCGCGCAGCACGCACATGAATGCAGGCGCCTGGCGGAATACGTCAGCCAGCTGCTGTCGCTCTTCCTCCACCCGCTGCAACAGCCGGCTCGGATCGTGAGGGAGAGCGCTACCATTGCCCACGCTATTCCTCTTGACCATGTTCGCCACCGGGGTGCCGACTCTATCCATGCTGACCCCCTTTGACAAATGCGCAGCTGCCGCGCCATTCAGGAGGCCACTCAGGCTCCTGCCAACGTGAACTGACAGGCGGTGCCAGTCAACGGCAAGGGCACGGCTGGAAGGGGTGGCGCTTGAGCCGGAGCGGCGCGCCGATGGCGGGCGATGCACGCACGCCGCGACATTCAAGAGATGGGTGGTCAAGCCTGGGCGGGTGGATCAGCGGGACGGGCGGATCGCTGGGGTGTCCACTCTTCTTCGGCATGTTGTGCCGGGTTTTGCACCAATCCCCCAACAAACATGCTGCGAAGGGTGCAGTCGTTAGACTGTGCATTCCGCTTAGCATTGTCAGAGCCGCTACACATGAAACGAAACTATCCCCCCGTGTCACTGATTGGAGTTCCCACCGATGTCGGCGCCGGCCACCGCGGCGCGCGCATGGGGCCGGACGCCCTGCGCATCGCCGGGTTGGGCGAAGCCCTGACCGCGCGCGGCGTGGACGTGGCCGACCGAGGCAACCTGACCGGACCGGTCAACCCCTGGCTGGGCCCGGATGAAGGCTACCGGCATCTGCAGGAAGTGATCGACTGGAACCGGGAGCTGATGCACGCCACTGCCGCCGAGCTGGAGCTGGGCCGCATGCCGGTGATGCTGGGTGGCGACCACTGCCTGGGTATTGGCGCCATCACCGCGGTGGCCAAACACTGCCGCGACACGGGCAAGCAGCTGCGCGTGCTGTGGCTGGATGCGCATTCGGACTTCAACACCAGCCAGGTGACGCCTTCGGGCAATGTCCACGGCATGCCCGTCGCGTGCCTGTGCGGCATCGGACCTGAAGGGCTGACCCATCTGGGCGGCCAGGCGCCGGCCATGGCGGCAGCGGACATCCGCCAGATCGGCATCCGCTCGGTGGACCAGGGCGAGAAGCAGCTGATCAAGGAACACGGCATCGACGTGTACGACATGCGCTACATCGACGAGAACGGCATGAAGCGCACGATGGAAGCGGCACTGCAGGGTGTAGACGAAAACACCCACCTGCACGTCAGCTTCGACGTCGATTTCCTCGACCCGAGCATCGCGCCGGGCGTTGGTACCACCGTGCCCGGAGGTCCGAACTATCGCGAGGCGCAGCTGGTGATGGAGATGATCGCCGACACCGGCCGCATGCTGTCGCTGGACATCGTCGAGCTCAACCCGGTGATCGACAGCTGCAACACAACGGCCGAGCTGGTGGTGGATCTGGTCGAAAGCCTGTTCGGCAAATCCACGCTGATGCGCGACTGAGCCTGAACGGAATTGGCAAGCGTTCACACGGCGTGAATGGCGAGGCCTCCACCGTATGTGTCGAGACCCCATGAAGCAGATGTGGGGTCCAGCCCAAACAACTCACCGAGGAATGAATATGAAGCGTTTACTGGCATTGATGGTGCTTTCGATGTTTTCGCTGGGCATGCTGTCCGGCTGCAACACGATGGCCGGCGCTGGCAAGGATGTGCAGAAGGTCGGCGAGAAGGTTGAAGACAAGGCGCAGGACTGCAAAGACGGCAAGTGCTGATCGCGTAGCAAACAGATACGGCGCTGAAGCTGGCGCCACGTGGCCGGGGCAACCCGGCCATTTTTTTGTGCGCAACCTGACCGGCGAATTGCGTGCCGGGCGTCCAGTTCCAATGGACTGTTTACGAAATATCGACCGGTATGCAACGCATTGATCGGCATGGTGCAAGTGCGGTACCACCGCCGCGCATTCGAGTGAGAGCAGCCATGAACGAAGACATCATTGCCGGCAACTGGAAGCAGCTGAAGGGCAAGATCCAGGCGCAGTGGGGCGACCTGCGTGACGACGATATGCAGATTGCCGAAGGCAACACCGAATATCTGGTTGGCAAGCTGCAGGAGCGTTACGGCTGGGATCGCGATCGCGCCAGGACCGAGGTCAGCAACTTCGGTCGCAGCGTGGGCAACGACCACCACAGCTGATCCACTGCAAGCACGCCGTACCACGCAGCACCCAACGGGCCCATCGGGCCCGTTGTCATCTGGGCTTCGGGCGGTGCTGTTGCGGCAGCGGTTAAACTTGCGCCCTTCGATCCTGCACGCGCATCTCATGACCCTTCGCGTCCTTACCGGCATCACCACCTCGGGCACGCCCCACCTGGGTAACTACGTGGGTGCAGTGCGCCCGGCGATCCTGGCTAGCCGCGCCGCGGGGACGGAAAGCTTCTTCTTCCTTGCCGACCTGCACAGTCTGGTCAAGGTTCAGGACGCGGCGCGGGTACAGCGTTCAACGCTCGAGATCGCCGCCACCTGGCTGGCGGCTGGGCTGGATCCGGACAAGGTCTGGTTCTATCGGCAATCGGACGTGCCGGAGACCAGTGAACTCAACTGGCTGCTGACCTGCGTGGCCGGCAAGGGGCTGCTGAATCGCGCCCATGCCTACAAGGCCGCGGTCGACCGCAACCGGGCCGAAGGCCAGGACGATGACGCCGGCGTCAGCGCCGGCCTTTTCATGTATCCGGTGCTGATGGCGGCGGACATCCTGCTGTTCAATGCGCACAAGGTGCCGGTGGGTCGCGACCAGGTCCAGCACATCGAGATGGCGCGCGACTTCGCCCAGCGCTTCAACCATCTGTTCGGGGCTGAGCACTTCGTCCTGCCACAGGCGGTCATCGACGACAACGTGTCCACCTTGCCCGGGCTGGACGGACGCAAGATGAGCAAGAGCTACGACAACACCATTCCCCTGTTCGCCCCGCCCGATGAGATGCGCAGGCTGATCAGCGGCATCGTCACCGACTCGAGCGCGCCCGGTGAAGTGAAGCAGGCCGAGGGCTCGCACGTGTTCCAGCTGTACCAGGCCTTCGCCAGCGAAGACGAAACCGCGCAGATGCGCCAGGCCTTCGCCGAGGGTATTGGCTGGGGCGATGCGAAAAAGCAATTGTTCGAACGCATCGATGCCGAGGTCGCGCCCATGCGCGAACGCTACGCATCGCTGATGCAGCGTCCGGCCGAGGTCGAGGAATTACTGCGCGCCAGTGCGCTTCGCCTGCGCGCCAGGTACGCCACGCCGTTCCTGTCGCGCCTGCGCCATGCCGTTGGGCTGCGTGATCTTTCGTGGCAGGACACCGCCGCCGAAGAAGCGCGCGCGCGCCGCGAACTGCCCCAGTTCAAGCAATACCGTGAAAGCGACAAGCGTTTCTATTTCAAGCTGCTCGACGGGCAGGGGCGGCTGTTGCTGCAGAGCGCGGGATTCGACTCGCCGCGCGAGGCCGGACAGCGCATTGCGGCGTTGAAGGACACCGTGCAATCGGAGCTGGGGCAGGACGGGAGCGTGGAGCTGATTGCGCCGCTGGACGAGGTGCTGGAGGCGCTGCGGCATCTGCGCCAGGCCGCGGGCTGATGTTGTCTCTGGCGGTGATGTGGTTCCTGTCGCGGTCGGTGTGCGCATGATCGAACACGGTATCCACACCATCGATACTGGCTTCCAGCGCGAACAGTTCGATGCCGCGTATCTGATCGTGCACGGCGCCCGTGGCGCTTTCGTCGATTGCGGCACCAATCATTCCGTTCCGAACATGCTGTCGGCGCTGGGCCGGGCGGGTCTTGCACCAGCCGACGTCGACTTCCTGATGCTCACCCACGTGCACCTGGACCACGCGGGCGGCGCGGGTGCGCTGATGCTGCAACTGCCCAATGCGCGGCTGGTGGTGCACCCCCGCGGCGCCCCGCACATGATCGATCCGTCGCGGCTGATTGCAGGTGCCACGGCGGTGTACGGCCAGGAGGAGATGTCGCGCAGCTATGGCGAGATCCTCGCGGTGCCGGAAGAGCGCGTGGTCGTTGCCGAAGACGGCCACACGGTGGATCTGGCAGGCCGCCCGCTGCTGTGCATCGACACGCCGGGGCACGCGCGGCACCACTACTGCATCTGGGACGCACTCAGCAGGAGCTGGTTCAGCGGCGATACCTTTGGTCTGTCCTACCGCGAACTGGACAGCGACAGAGGCGCGCTGGTGATGCCGACCACCTCACCGGTGCAGTTCGATCCTGTGGCATTAAAGGCATCGATCGCACGCCTGCTCTCGTTCGAGCCGCAGGCCATGTACCTGACCCACTACGACCGCGTGACCGAGGTGCCGCGCCTGGCGGCGGACCTGCTCGAGCAGATCGACGCGATGGTGCAGGTTGCACGCGACTGCGACGCGTCGGGCACCGGAGATCGACACCGCTGCATCGTCGACGCCTTGAGCACAATCTGCGTGGCGCGCGCGCGGGCACACCAATGCCGCCTTGACGATGCCGGCGTGCTGCAGGTGCTGGGAATGGACATCGAACTCAACGCGCAAGGACTTGGCGTGTGGCTGGACCGCGACAGGCGCTGAGGCATTCGCGCTGGCGCCGGGCAGGGCCGTGGTTGCGTTCAGGCCGGCAGGCGGCAGGAGTGCTGCAGGATTTGCGCGCTGTTGAACGGGTGAACCCCTTTCCCGCCTGCGGGAGAGGGGAGAGGCGAGGGCGATTTGGGGGGTCAGCGGAGCGCGCTCTCCTGTCGCGGGCAGCTATTCGCAAATTCTCCCTCAATCGGAAGCAGCGCTGAGGGATGACTGCGTGCTGGCGTGACGAGAGCTTCGGGCGGCGACGGCTAGCGCCGCTGCTTTCAGTTCAGTGCGCCAGGGCCAGGTCGTCGATCAGCGCCTTGAGAAAGCGCGCCGCTTCGCCACCGGTGCAGGCGCGATGGTCGAACGTGACCGAAAGCGGGATCACCTTGTGCGATTCGAAACCGCCCATCACCGGCATCACCTGGTGGCGTGCGCGGCCGGCGGCGACAATGGCCACGCACGGCGGTACCACCACCGGCGT
The DNA here is from genome assembly GCA_038233685.1 of Lysobacterales bacterium. Lineage (GTDB taxonomy): Bacteria > Pseudomonadota > Gammaproteobacteria > Xanthomonadales > Xanthomonadaceae > Pseudoxanthomonas_A. The sequence goes on from JBBSVH010000069.1 coordinate 12,046, forward strand.
GGCATAGCGGCCGGCAAACATGCCGAAGTTGGAAAGCGAGATCGTGTAGCCGCTGAGTTCGGAGGCCGGAATGCTCCGGTCCTGCACCTGGGCGCGCAGGCGGTTGACGCCTTCGCGCACGCCCTGTGCATCGAGGATGTCGGCGTTGCGCAGGACCGGCACGAACAGCCCGTCGTCCGTATCCACCGCAATCCCCACGTCCACCTGCCCGTGCAGGGTGCGGGTGAGCTTGTCGCCATCGAACCACGCGTTGAGCGCAGGCACCGCCTTGCACGCGCTGACGATGCTGCGCAGCAGGCGCACGGTGACGTCGTTGCCCGGCTGCCACGCCTGCACATCGGCATCGTCGCTGAGCGTGGTCGGGACCACCTTGGCGTGTGCATCGGCCATGACCCGGGCCATGTTGCGGCGCACGCCCTTGAGCTGCTCGGGCTGGCCGTTGGCGGACACGCCCGGGGGCTGGGTACGCATGGGCTTGCCCGAGGCCGACAGCGACGTGCGCTCGCGCTCCTGCGGCGCCGCAGCGGATGGATTGCGCGAGGCAGGAGGGGCGGCGAGCTTTTCGCGCGCGCTCGCGCCCTGCACGGCGTCGCCATTGGCGGCGGCCTGCTTCACGTCGGCCATGGTGACGGCGCCGTCCGCGCCGGTGGCACGCACGCGCGACAGGTCGACCTTCAGCTTGCGGGCGGTGGCCCGGACTGCGGGCATCGCACGCACCCCTCCGACTGCGAACGCTTCCTCCGCATGGATGGTATTGGAGCTCTGCATCGCGCCGACCACGGTTCCGGCGTCGTCGCGTTCGGATTCGGTATCTTCGCTCGCGCGGCCCTTGGTTTTTTCCGGCGCGGGGCCTGCGGGCCTTTCGTTGTCGTCGTTGCTGGCGCTGGCCGTCCTGGCGGACTCGCCACCATTCTTGTCCGCAGGCGGCCCATGGTGGTGCCCGGTGTCCTGGCCCTCAGCGCGCTGCGGCAGCTTGGGGTCGGGCTGGAACTGGGCCAGCATGCTGCCGGTCACCACGATGTCGCCGGCCTGGCCGGCGAGCTTGAGGACCTTCCCTGATACCGGCGACGGCACCTCGACCACGGCCTTTGCGGTTTCCATCGACACCAGGGGCTCGTCCAGGCGGATCACGTCGCCCTCCTTGACGAACCACTCGACGATCGTGGCGTCGGGCAGGCCTTCGCCCAGGTCTGGAAGGTGGAAGGTCTTGGTATCGGTCATCTGCAATCCAGTTTTATTTTCGAGTTGTAGCTCCGGGCCTGCCCGGATGCTCCATGGGGTAAATCGAAGTTTTAGATCCGGGCTTGCCCGGATGCTCCATGCGGTAAATCAAAGTGGTAGATCCGGGCTTGCTCGGATGCTCCAAGCGGTAAATCAAAGTGGTAGATCCGAGCTTGCTCGGAT
>JBBSVH010000070.1:0-13422 GCA_038233685.1 Lysobacterales bacterium
AGGGCAGGTTGCGTGCGCCGTAATAGCTCACCGACGGCAGGCCCAGGCGCAGCGCGGCGAGCAGCGCGACCGTACCGCCCCAGCAATAGCCGACGCTGCCGATCTTGCCTGCGGTCTGCAGCGCAAGCGCGCCGGCCGCGACGATATCGGTGGCGCGGTCCAAGCCCAGCAGCGCGATCAGGCCGCGGCCGCGATCGACGCCTTGCTGGTCGTATCCAAGCCCGACGCCGCGTTCAAGAACATCGAACATCGCCGGCGCCAGCACAAGGTAGCCCTCGCTTGCGAAGCCGTCGGCCACGCTGCGCATGTGGTCGTTGACGCCGAAGATCTCCTGGATCACCACAAGCCCTGCACGCGGCTGGCCCGCGGGTTCGGCGCGCCATGCAGCAATGGTGCCATGTGCGGTCTGCATTTCGATCCAGCGTCCCATCGTCGCTCCGGCGAATGTGCGGATCTGATTTTAGCGCCAGGAAAAGGCGGTGAGGTTGTGCGAACCGTGCGCCCTGCCGAAGCGCCTTCGGGCTCAGGCGAGGTCGCGGTAATCCACGTCGAGCACCAGGAACGACTGTGGACCGGTGGGCAGGGCGACCTGGATTTCGTCGTCGACGCGCTTCTTCAGCAGCGCGCGCGCCAGCGGCGAATCGATGCTGATGTGGCCCTGTACCGCGTCGGTTTCGTCGGGACCGAGAATGCGGTAGCGCGAAACCACGCCGCTTGCTACGTTCTCCAGTTCGACCGTGGCACCGAAGTAAACGGCCTGCGGATCGGACGGCACGGTCTCCACCACGCGCAACGCATCGAGGCGCGTGGTGAGGTAGCGGACGCGCCGGTCGATTTCACCCAGCTGCTTCTTCCGGTAGATGTACTCGGCGTTCTCCGAACGGTCGCCTTCCGCGGCCGCTTCGGACAGTGCCCTGACCACCTCAGGCCGACGCACGCGCCACAGGTCGTCCAGTTCGGACCTCAACCGCTGATGACCCTGCCGCGTGATCAGCGCAGTGCTATTTTCGCCGGGCGCGCGCCAGCGGCCCACTCAGGGCGCGGCGATGCGGCGGAAGACCAGGGTGCCGTCCTCGCTGTTGAGCTCGTCATTGGAGGCCACCATGAACTCGGTGTCCTCGGCCGACTTGCTGTCAGGATCGAGCAGCAGCGCCGCAGGCCCGGCCGCCGACCACGTGCCCGACGCCTTGAGCGGAGTTCCCTCGATGGTCAGCGTCTGCACATAGGTGCCGTCCGGGCGCAGCTCCAGCAGTGAGCTGCCATCGCTGAACCGGCCCGCGAGCGCCTTGGTATCCAGGGCGCCCGCCTGCGCCGAGGCATCGCCAGCGGAGCCGTGATCAATGACGGAGATGGCGTCGACCGGAAGCGGATCGGGCTGCGACCGCGGCGGCGCGGGCGCTTCATTCCGGCTGTCGGCGACCGGATCGACCTCGGACGTGGACTGTTCCACCGTGCAGCCGCCTATCAGGCTCAGGGCCAGGGTCACGCACAGGAGCAGGGGACGTTTCAGGGTCATCACATTGGATCCTTGAGTCTGGTCAGCGCTTCCGACCGAAGATGCCGCCAAGCACGCCGCGCAGGATCTGGCGACCCAACTGGTTGCCGACGGTGCGCGCAGTCTGTTTTGCCATTGTCTCCACCATGCCCTGGCGCCGCTTGGTGCCGAACACGGCGTCCTTGATGGACTGGCCGACGCCACCTTTTCCGGCATCCTCCTTGGCTGCCGGGGCGTCAGCCTGCCTGGTGGCTGCGGCAGCGCGCTCGGCGAGCTTTTCCGCGGCCGAATCCCGGTTCACCGCGGTGTCGTACTTGGCCGCAACCGGGCTCCCAGCGCGGATCTGCGCGCGCTCGGCGTCGGTGATGGAGCCCATGCGGCAGCGCGGCGGCGCGATCATGGTCTGCTGTACGGGTGCCGGAACACCCTTGTCCTGCAGCGTCGACACCAGCGCCTCGCCGGTACCCAGTTTCGAGATCGCCGCAGCCACGTCCACCTTCGGGTTTGGCACGAAGGTCTCGGCCGCCGTGCGCACCGCTTTCTGGTCCCGCGGGGTGAACGCGCGCAGGGCGTGCTGCACGCGGTTGCCCAGCTGACCGAGGATGTTGTCGGGCACATCGTCGGGAAACTGCGAGCAGAAATAAACACCCACGCCCTTGGAGCGGATGAGGCGCACAACCTGCTCAACCCGCTGGACCAGGCCCGCTGGCGCATCGTCGAACAGCAGGTGGGCCTCGTCGAACACGAACACCAGCTTGGGCTTCTCCAGATCGCCAACCTCGGGCAGCTGCTCGAACAGTTCGGACAGCAGCCACAGCAGGAAGCTCGAATACAGGCGGGGGTTGAGGATCAACTGCTCCGCCGACAGGATGCCGATGACCCCGCGCCCGTCGGTGTGGGTGCGCATCAGGTCCGACAGCTCCAGCGCAGGCTCGCCAAAAAAGCCTTCGCCGCCGCCCTGGGCGAGGCGCAGCAGGGCTCGCTGGATGGCGCCGATCGACTGCGCGCTGACCAGGCCGTATTCCACGGAAATGGTCTTGCGCTCTTCGGCCACCACGCCCAACAGTGCGCGCAGGTCGGCCAGGTCGAGCAGCAGCAGGCCGCGGTCGTCGGCCAGCTTGAAGGTGATGTCGAGCACGCCGGCCTGGGTGTCGTTCAATTCCAGGATCCTTGCCAGCAGGATCGAGCCGATCTCGCTGACCGTGGTGCGCACCGGATGGCCCTTCTTGCCGTACAGGTCCCAGAAGATCACCGGGCTGGCCGCAGGCGAGTAGTCCACAACGCCGATATCGCTGGCGCGCTGGAGGATCTTTTCGCTGCCATCGCCCGGAACCGCGAGCCCGGCCACGTCGCCCTTCACGTCGGCCATGAACACCGGCACGCCGATGCTTGAAAAGCCTTCGGCCAGGGTCATGAGGGTCACGGTCTTGCCGGTGCCGGTGGCCCCTGCAATCAGCCCGTGGCGATTGCCGAAACGCGGCAGCAGGTGCACCGCGACCTGGTCGGTGATTCCTTTGCCCAGCAGGATCGGATCCATTGCTTCCCTGGTTTGGTGGCGAGCGGCGATTCTAGCGGGTGCGGGTTTGGCCAGGGGTCAAAAGTGAACACAGGCCGGGTTGCTGCCTACCGGCCGCGCCGCTAACCTGAGTCATTGCCTCTGTCGTTGATGTCGATGCCCGCCCTGCTTCCCATGTTCTTTCGCCTGCCGCTGCTCGCCGCATTCTCCCTCCTGTTCATCGCCCCGCCCGCACTGGCGCAGCGTGTTTCCGCGCGCGACCGCGAGGCCTCCGAAGCGCTGGCGACGCGCATGGCAGCGGCGGAAAAACGCTACAGCGATGCGCTGGTGCTCAGCGCCAACAGCGACCCCAAGGGGGCCAGCGAGGGCGACGCCGCGCTGGAGGACATGGAAGACGTGATGGACGCGTGCATCAAGCAGCGCGGGTGCCAGGTGCATACGCTCCTGGCCGCCTACAAACGTCTGCTCAAGCATGATGTGGATGCGGAGATGGCAATCGGGGAAAGCGAGGGGGACAGCCTGGACCCTCTTGACGACGGCACCGACCACGCCGTCAGCCTGACCGAGAGCGCGCGCGCCGCGCGCCTGCTCAACGACCAGCGCCACGCGTTCGACAAGATGGTGGAGTACAACCCGGCGGTACAGGCCGGGATCCGGCGCTGGCTCACCGACATGCGCGTCTCGCTGATCACCAGCTACGAGAACTACCAGTACATGCGCGAGGACATGTGGCCGGCCTGGGAACGGCGCGGCCTGCCCGAGGCGCTGCTGTTCGGGATCATGGCCAAGGAGTCCAACGGTCGGGTCCACGCCAGTTCACGCGCGGGCGCTGCAGGCCCGATGCAGTTCATGCCTGCCACCGGCCGGCGGTTCGGTCTCGGCGACGATGGCACCGGTTTCGATACCCGGTTCGATCCCCGGCTGGCGGGCATGGCCAGTGCCGCGTATCTCAACGAACGCATGCGTGGGATGAACAACAATATTGAATACGCGCTGGCCGCCTACAACGGTGGCGAAGGCCGCGCGCAGCGGGTCTACAACCAGTATCCAGGGCGAGGGTTCTGGGACCAGGTCGTCTACAGCGAGTTCCCCGGCGAGACCACCGACTACGTGCCGATGGTGATCGCCGCAGGGTGGCTGTTCCTGCATCCCAAGCAGTACGGGCTGGAGTTTCCGAAGGTCAGGGCCGACCCGGCGAGCTTTCGCCTGTCGAGGCCCGCGTCGATCTACGAGTTGACCATCTGCATGGGCAACGGGAGCACCCGCGAGGGCTACATGCGTGCACTGCGCAACCTCAATCCACGGTACGAAGCCGACGCATGGATTCCGGCGGGCACCATGCTCCGAGGCACCCGGGAAATGGCCAGCCTGTACGCCCGTCACTGCATCAGCGGGCCGCGCGCGGACCTGGCGCGTACGCTGGTGACCGCCAACGTCAATGCCGCGCTGGTGCGTACGCCGGAGCCGGGAAGCGTGGCCGTGGGCGAAGTCAGCCAGGTGCTGGGGGTGCCCACCACCGTGGCGACCGGCAAGCCCCAACCGGCTGAACCCAAAGTGGAGCAGGCCCGGAACTATGTGGTGGCCAAGGGCGACAGCCTGGGCAAGATCTCGCGCAAGTTCAGCTGCGACCTGAAGAAGCTGGCCAGCGCCAACGGTCTGCGCGGGCCGTCGTATGCGGTCCGGCCCGGTCAATCGCTGAAGCTGGAGAGCTGCAGGAAGTAGGCTTTTGCGACCAGCGTGTCGTCGTGCGCGACTCACCGTGCTTCCGCTTGGGCTGAAGCCTCCGGTCAGACCTTGTTATCGCCGACAACCTCGCGAGCGCCTGACCAAGTCGCACCGCCGATTCAGCCTGCAGCCCCGGCTCCAGCTTGGCCACGCCGGGCGGCAGCAAAATGATCACGGTTGAGCCGTAGTTGAATCTCGCCGCGCCCCGGGTTGACCGGACAGCAGATAGCAGGGAGCGCGTCGCAACGCGCCGGAAAAGCTTCCGGTCAGGCCTTGTTATCGCCTGACAGCCGCGCGAGCGCCTGACCAAGTCGCACCGCCGATTCAGCCTGCAGCCCCTGCTCCAGCTTGGCCACGCCGGGCGGCAGCAAAATGATCACGGTTGAGCCGTAGTTGAATCTCGCCATCTCTTCAAATCTTTGCAGCACCACATCCTCGCTCCGGTAGTCCTTCACCGTGATCGTGTCGCCGTAGCGCGGGATCTCTTCGCCGCTCCATACCGTTTCCACACCGGATACCAGCAGCGCCCCAACCATCACCGAAGCCATGGGCCCGAAGTCGGTGTCGAAGTGGCACACCAATCGTTCGTTGCGAGCGAACAGCCGCGGCACGTTCCGCACTGCGTCCGGCCCGACACTGAACAGCCGCCCGGGCACGTGCACGGTTTCCCGGAGACGGCCCGACCACGGCATGTGCACCCGGTGGTAGTCGCGAGGCGACAGGTAGACGGTGGCGAAAAGGCCGCCGTCGAAGGCCTCGGCCGCTTGTTCGTCGCCCAACAGCTCGGCCGTGGTGAAGGACTGGCCCTTGGCCTGGAAGATCCGGCCACTCTGTTCACCGCTGCCGATGGTGCCGCACTGGCTGATGCGGCCGTCGGCGGGCATCAGCAGCGCGAGGGGATCGGGGTCCGGTACCCGCGCGCCGGGTTTCAGGCCCCGGGTGAAGAAGGCGTTGAAGGTGGGATAGCTGCGTGGGTCCGGATCGGCGGCTTCGGACAGGTCCACCTGGAAACGTTGCGCCACCGTGTCGATCAGCCACCGGCTGAGGCCCGGGTGCCCGGAGAACGCCAGCCGCCGCGCCAGCGAGGACAGTAACCGGTGGGGCAGCACGTAGGTAAGAGTGGTCAATGCGCTCATGGTGCGGTCGCCCTGGTCAACGCGGTGAGGTCGGAAGCGATCGCGGCGGGGGCGAACGGAGGCCGGATGAGCCCGGTTACGCGGCCTTGCGGGTCGAGCACCGCGATACCGGAAGAATGGTCGACGGTGTATCGCGAGGGGTCCTCTGCGAAGCCTTCGCCCGGCACCTTGATGAAAACGAATCCAAGGGTTTTGGCAAAGGACTCCAGCGTCGGAACGTCCGCAGTCGCAGCCAGCGTGTCCGCATGGAAGGCGTGCGCGTATTCCCCTGCACGGGCCGGCGTATCGCGATCGGGGTCCACCGAAACAAACAACACGCGTGGCCGGGTGCTGGCGGGGAGCGACTCCCACTGGGCCTGAGCCTGGGCCAGCTGCGCCAGGGTCGCGGGACAGACATCGGGGCAGAATGTGAAGCCCAGGAACACCAGCGTCCACTGGCCCTTGAGTTCGCCCAGGGTCAGCTGCGTGCCGTCGGACTGGCGCAGCGAGAACTCGGGCAGCGGACGCGGCTGCGGATACATCGTCACCGCTTTGGTATCGGGCCACTGCGAGCCAACGACGGTCGGCGCAAAGACTTTCTGCGCGGCCAGCAACCCCAGGCCAGCCGCCACGGCGATGAGCAGGATGATGCCGAAGGTGCGGTTGAACATGGATCGGTATCCGGGCAGCGAGCCGGCAATGATACCGGCGCGGCCGTGAGGCCCCTCTATAATCCGGAACCAGATCCCTCGAAGCCACGCCATGACTGCCGAAGCGACCGCAGAACTGCATACGATCATCGACCTGATCCGTTACGGCGCCAGCCGCTTCAACGCGGAGGGCCTGGCCTTCGGCCACAGCTACGACAATGCGCTGGACGAATCGACCCAGCTGGTCCTGCACACCCTGCATCTGCCGCCGGACCTGGGTCCGGCCTATGGCCAGGCACGCCTGACCCGGGAGGAAAAAGCGCAGGTCCTGGCGCAGTTCGACAAGCGTATCGAGCAGCGCGTGCCGGTTGCCTACCTGACGGGCGAGGCCTGGTTCGCCGGCCTCAGCTTCAAGAGCGATGCCCGCGCCCTGGTGCCGCGCTCGCCGATCGCCGAACTGATCGAGTCCGGCTTCGAGCCCTGGCTGGGCGGGCGTGAAATCCAGCGCGCGCTGGACCTGTGCACCGGCTCGGGGTGCATCGCCATTGCCATGGCCCACTACAACCCGGAATGGGACGTGGTCGGGACCGACATCAGCGAGGAGGCGCTGGCGCTGGCGCAGGAGAACAAGGCGCGGCTGCTGGCTGACAACGCGCGCTTCATCAGGTCGGACCTGTTCAGTGCGCTGTCGGGAGAGCACTACCAGTTGATCGTCACCAATCCACCCTATGTCACCAATGACGAGACCGACGCGCTGCCGCGCGAGTACTCCTACGAGCCCGATCTGGGGCTGCGCGCCGGTGATGACGGCCTGGACCTGGTGCTGAAGATCCTGCGCGACGCGCCCCTGCACCTGAGTCAGGACGGTCTTCTGGTCTGCGAGGTCGGCGAGTCCGAACAGGCGCTGGTGGCGTTGTTGCCGACCGTGGAGTTCACCTGGATCGAGTTCAAGGTAGGACAGATGGGCATCTTCGCCGTGGAATGTTCCGAACTGATCGTCCACCACCCGCGCATCCGCGAACTGGCGGACGCGCGCGGATGAACAGCTTCGGACACTTGCTGCGCGTCACCACCTTCGGCGAATCGCACGGTGCAGCGATCGGCTGCGTGATCGATGGCTGCCCGCCAGGACTGGAGATAGCGGCCGAAGAGTTCACCCACGACCTGGAGCGTCGCGCCACCGGCAAATCCCGCCACACTTCGGCGCGTCATGAAGAAGACGCAGTGGAGATCCTCAGCGGGGTGTTCGAAGGCCGCACCACCGGCGCCCCCATCGCACTTCTGGTGCGCAACACCGACGCCCGCAGCAAGGACTACACGAAGATCGCCGAACAGTTCCGCCCCGGCCACGCTGATTACACCTATTGGCAGAAGTACGGCATCCGCGATCCGCGCGGCGGTGGACGCTCCTCGGCGCGTGAAACCACCATGAGGGTGGCTGCGGCGGTCATCGCCAAGAAGTGGCTGGCAGCGCACTGCGGCGTCAGCGTGCGAGGTTACCTGGCGCAGATTGGCGAGATCGTGCCGCAGGGTTTCGACTGGGACGCGGTGGAAGGCAATCCGTTCTTCTGGCCCGCCGCCGAGCAGGTGCCGGTGCTGGAGGACTACATGGATGCGTTGCGCAAGAGTGGTGATTCGGTCGGCGCCCGGGTCAATGTGGTCGCCGACGGCGTGCCGCCAGGGTGGGGCGAGCCGGTGTACGGCAAGCTGGACGGTGAACTTGCCGGCGCGCTGATGAGCATCAACGCGGTCAAGGGCGTGGAGATCGGCGACGGTTTCGCTGCCGTCGCCCAGAAAGGCACTGAGCACCGGGACCTGATGACGCCCGAAGGGTTCCTGTCCAACCACGCCGGCGGCATTCTCGGCGGCATCTCGACCGGTCAGCAGGTGACGGCCTCGATCGTGCTCAAGCCCACCTCGAGCCTGCGACTGCCGGGGCAAACGGTCGACGTGCACGGACAGCCTGTCGAAATCGTGACCACCGGCCGCCACGATCCGTGCGTGGGAATCCGCGCCACACCGATCGCCGAGGCGATGATGGCCCTGGTGCTGATGGACCAGGCCCTGCGCCACCGCGCGCAGTGCGGGGACGTTGGCGCGATCCAGCCGAGGGTGCCCGGGCAGGTTGCTGGCTGAGCCGCCGCCGCGCCGGAGGCAGGCTTTCCGCTATCCTTGAAAGTCACACCGCACGGGCTCGTGTGGCAGCGACGTCAGTCGCGATGGCGCTTTACCTTCAACGCCCTGTCGCGACTCACGTCGCTCCCACAGGGGTACTGAACCTCTTGAATTCACCGGAATCGTCACATGAGTGAGAAGCGCTTCAAAGTCGCAGTCGTCGGTGCTACCGGTGCCGTGGGCGAAGTCATGCTGTCGATCCTTGCCGAGCGTAATTTCCCGGTCGGCGAGCTGGTGGCGCTGGCCAGCGAGCGCTCCGCCGGCGGTGATGTGCAGTACGGGGGTCGCAAGATCGCGGTGCAGGACCTGGCGACGTTCGACCCGACTGGAGTCGAAATTGCGCTGTTTTCAGCCGGTGGCGACGTGTCGAAGGACTACGCGCCCAAGTTCGCGGCCGCTGGCGCGGTGGTGATCGACAACTCGTCGGCCTTCCGCTACGACGACGACGTGCCGCTGGTGATCAGCGAGGTCAATCCGGAAGCCGCGAAGCACCGCCCGCGCGGCATCATCGCCAACCCGAACTGCTCGACCATGCAGATGCTGGTTGCGCTGGCCCCGATCCACCGCGCGGTGGGCATCGAGCGCATCAACGTGGCGACCTACCAGTCGGTGTCGGGCGGTGGACGCTCGGCCATGGAGGAGCTGGGCCGGCAAACCCGCGAACTGCTCAACTTCCAGGCCATCGAGCCGCAGCGCTTCCCGGTGCAGATCGCGTTCAACCTGATCCCGCACATTGACGAGTTCCACGACAACGGCTACACCAGGGAAGAGATGAAGCTGGTCTGGGAGACCCGCAAGATCCTGGGCGACGACAGCATCCAGGTGAACCCCACCGCCGTGCGGGTGCCGGTCTTCTACGGACACTCCGAGGCAATCAACGTGGAAACGAAGACCAGGATAAGCGCCGCCGACGTGCGCACTCTCCTGGAGTCGGCTCCGGGCGTGGAGGTGGTGGACGACCGTGAACCCGGTGGCTATCCGACCCCGGTGACCCACGCTTCGGGGACCGACCCGGTCTACGTGGGGCGCATCCGCGAAGACTTCTCGCACCCGCGCGCAATCAACCTGTGGGTGGTGTCGGACAACATCCGCAAGGGCGCTGCACTCAATGCGGTGCAGCTGGCCGAATTGGTTGCCGCAGGCGGGTGAGGCTATATTTGTGTTCTGCGACCAAGGGGATGGCTGTGACAGGCCGTGACGCGCTGATGAAGAATTGTGTCCTGCCGCCGAACGCTCCAAAGCAAGGCCTTCGCGCCGTCTTGTTCCTGGCGCTGTGGCTTGCGAGCACGGCGGCGATGGCCTTGGGCTTGGGTGAGATCCGCGTGCGTTCGCAACCGGGGCAGCCGCTGGTGGCCGAAATCCCGATTATTTCCAACGAGCCGGGTGAGCTGGAAAAGTTGCAGGCGCGACTGGCGTCGCCCGGAACGTTTGAGCGGGTGGGGCTGGATCGGCCCGAAGGGCTGGTCAACGGGCTCGATTTCGCCGTGGCCGTGAGCGACACGGGGCGGCCGGTCATCCGCGTGACCAGCCAGGAGCCGGTGCGCGTGGACGCGGTGAACTTCCTGATCGAGGTCGAGTGGGGCCAAGGGCGCCTGGTGCGGGAGTACTCCGCGCTGGTCAGCGGCCCAGGCACGCTTGCCGCCGGCTCCCAGCCCGTTATCGAGGCGCCACTGCCGGCACCGGGCAACACCATCATCCGCCCGCCCAGTGCCGTGACCGTGGCGCCCGCTCCGACCGCGCCGGAACCGGCGCCAGTCGAGCCGACGGTGCTGAGCGCCGATCCGCAGCCCCGGGCGTCGCGTCCTGCAGCGGCCGTGGCGAGCGTGCCGACAGTCAACGAGTTGCGTGCGGCCAACGGCGCGATCCGGGTGGAGCAGGGCCAGACACTGTCCCAGCTGGCGGGCTCGCTCGGCCAGGATGCGGCGCTGGAGCAGACCATGATCGCGCTGCTGCGGGCCAATCCAGAGGCCTTTATCCAGGGCAATATCAACCTGCTCAAGGCCGGTGCGGTGCTGCGGGTGCCGCCTTCGGCGGAGCTTGCCCGGTTGGACGCGCGTGAGGCGGCCGCGCTGGTGCGCGAGCAGAACGCCCAGTGGCGCAGCGCCCGGGCGCCCATCCTGCAGCCGGTCGCGGCCGCTTCAACCCCGCCTGCGTCCGCGTCGCCGGGAAGAGCTTCTGGACCGGCCGTAGCGCAGGCACGGCTTGAAATTGCACCACCGGCAGCCAGCGCGGCAACCCGGTCGGGGACACAATCCGGCATCGATGCCGATGGCGAGGGCGACATGCTGGCGAACCAAGAACTCACGGCAACCAAGGAAGATCTGGCGGCACGCCAGTCCGAGGTCCAGGAACTGCGGGCGCAGGTCACCGAGCTGGAGACCCTGCAGCAGCAGCAGGCGCAGCTGATTGCGCTGAAGGACAGCGAGCTCGCGGCCGCCCAGCAGCGGCTCGCCGCAGGCCAGGGCAGCACCGGGCAACCGCTGTGGCTGTGGGGCGGGCTGATCCTGCTGGTCATTGGCCTGGTGGTCGCTTACGCCGTGAGCCGGCGCAGCAAGCCCGTGGCGGCAGTTTCAAAGCGCGCGGGCTATGACAGTGCGGCGATGGCCGCGGCGTTCGGCGCGGGCAGCCGTGACGCAGCAAGCGAGCCGGCACCCGAAGCCGAAGTGGTGGCCCACCCTGGCGACGTGGCCGCAGCGGTTGTCGTCGCCGAGCCGGAACACCACGCCGAGGCGGTGGCCGAAGCGCCGAACTGGACAGCGGCACCTGCCAAACCAACCTGGCACACCGGAGATGCTGCAGCCGGTATTGCGCCGTTGAACGCCGCACCCGCTGGACGTGAACGCCTGGAGCTGGCGCTTGCGTATATCGACCTGGGTGACAAGCGCACCGCGCGCAGCCTGCTGGACGAGGTCGTGGCCGGCGGCGACGAGCAGGCGCGCGACGAGGCCAGCCAGCTGCTGCGCGAGCTGGACTGAGCTTGCGCAGGCAGCGCGGCGACTGATGCGTTACGCGCTGGGAGTCGAATACGACGGCACCGGATTCCGCGGGTGGCAAAGGCTGAGCTCGCACGGACAGCCTGGAGAGCCAACCCTGCAGGCGGCTGTGGAAGAAGCGCTTGCCTCGGTCGCCGCGGCCCCGGTCCAGGTCACCTGCGCCGGGCGCACCGACTCCGGTGTCCACGCCCGTTGCCAGGTCGTGCATTTCGACAGTGACGCCGCGCGCGACCCGCGCAGCTGGACCCTGGGCACCACGACCCGCCTGCCGCCCGCCGTCTGCATACGCTGGTGCGTCCCGGTGGCCGCAGATTTCCACGCCAGGTTCTCAGCGCGGGCCCGGCGCTATCGCTACCGCCTCATCAACCGTGCAGTGCGACCGGCACTGGGCAGGCAGTGGCTGAGCTGGGAGCGCCTGCCGCTGGATGCGCCAGCGATGCACCGGGCCGCGCAGGCCTTGCGTGGCGAGCACGACTTCAACGCCTTCCGCACGGTGCACTGCCAGGCGCGCAACGCCCGCCGCGACCTGCAGTCGATCAGCGTGCAGCGCGAGGGCGAGGAGGTTGTCGTGGAGGTGCAGGCCAACGCCTTCCTTCATCACATGGTGCGCAATATCGTCGGCTCGCTGCTGATGGTGGGGCGGGGCGAGCGCAGCGAGGGCTGGATCGCCGAGTTGCTGGAGGGGCGGGATCGCCAGGTGGCCGGTCCCACCGCGACTTCGCAAGGTCTGGTATTCCTGGGGCCGCTGTACCCTGCGCAGTGGAACCTTCCAGCAGAGGTGACCCTGTGAGCCATACGCGCATCAAGTTGTGCGGACTCACCCGACCGGAGGATGTGCGTCTGGCGGTTGAACTGGGCGTGGACTACCTGGGGCTGGTGTTTGCCGCCGGCAGTCCGCGCCGATTGCCCATCGCGCAGGCTTGCCAGCTTCGCGCGCTTGTGCCCGAGGAAATCGCCGTGGTGGCGCTGGTCATGGACACCCCGCGCCAGGACATCGAAGCGATCATCGAAGTGCTGCGGCCCGACCTGCTGCAGTTCCACGGCAGCGAAGACGATGCGTTCTGCAACTCGTTCGGCATTCCCTTCCTCAAGGCCGTCGCGATGGGCGCCGGTGCCGCCGATGTGGATTCCGCTGCATCCGTGTTTCCCAGTGCCTACGGACTGCTACTCGATGGTCACGGACCCGGTGAAGCCGGTGGCAGCGGCCAGCGCTTCGACTGGACCCGCATGCCAGGCGTCACCCGGAGACGTCTGTTCCTTGCCGGGGGGCTTTGCGCCGATAATGTGGGCTTGGCGATCCGCACGGCGCGACCGTGGGGCGTGGATGTTTCCAGCGGCATCGAGCAGGCGCCCGGCATCAAGGACGTCGGCAAGATGCGCTATTTCGTGGAAGAGAGCAGACGTGCAGACAGCAGGCAGCAGGCAGGACATGGAAGCGATTGAGGATTACCACCAGTATCCGGACGCCAGCGGGCATTTTGGCCGTTTTGGCGGGCGTTTCGTCGCCGAGACCCTGATCGGGCCGCTGCACGAACTGGCCGCGGCCTACGATGCGGCACGTGTGGACCCTGCGTTCATCGCCGAATTCGACCACGACCTCAAGCACTACGTCGGTCGCCCCAGCCCGATCTATGAAGCCACCCGTCTGTCGCGTGAAGTGGGTGGCGCGCGCATCCTGCTCAAGCGTGAGGACCTCAACCACACCGGCGCGCACAAGATCAACAACACGATCGGCCAGGCCCTGCTGGCCAGC
>JBBSVH010000071.1:0-13163 GCA_038233685.1 Lysobacterales bacterium
AGCTGATGCATGCGTCTATCCGGGGCCTGCTGCTGGACCTGGACCCGCACAGCACCTAGTTCGACAGCCGCGACGCCTCCGGTTTCGACGAGCAGGCCAGCGGTGCCTACAACGGCATCGGCCTGGAGCTGATGCAGCAGGCGGACAACAGCCTGCGGGTGATCGCGCCGATCGACGGCACGCCTGCGGACCGGGCGGGGATCAAGTCGGGCGACGTGATCATCGCCATCGACGGGGCGCCGATCGGTTCCAACGACGGCATGGAGCCATTGCGCGGCGAACCCGGCAGCAAGCTGCGCCTGACCCTGGTGCGCGAGGGCAGGCCGAAGCCGTTCGACGTGAACCTGGTGCGTGAAACCATCCGCGTGGCCAGCGTGCGCAGCCGCATGCTGGAGCCGGGCTACGGCTACGTGCGCATCAGCACCTTCCAGGCCGACACCGGCGCCGACTTCCAGTCTGTGTTGGACAAGCTGCAGGCGCAGGGCAAGCTGCGTGGGCTGGTGCTGGACCTGCGCAGCAATCCCGGCGGGCTGCTGGTGTCGGCGGTGCAGGTGGCCGACGAGCTGCTGGACAAGGGCACCATCGTCAGCACGCGCGGACGCATCGCCATCAGCGATTCCAAATTCGACGCGACCCCTGGTGACCGCCTGCAGGGCGCGGCAGTCATCGTGCTGGTGGATGCGGGTTCGGCCAGCGCCTCGGAAGTGCTGGCAGGCGCCCTGCGCGACAACAACCGCGCGCGGGTGATCGGCAGCCGCACTTTCGGCAAGGGCTCGGTGCAGACGGTGCTGCCCTTGGACAACGGCGACTCGGTGAAGCTCACCACCGCCCGCTACTACACGCCGAGCGGGCGCTCGATCCAGGCCAGCGGCATCGTGCCCGACGTGGTGCTGCGCCCGGAGCGGGCCGCAGGCGAAGAGCAGGACGACCGCTTCGACTACAGCGAAGCGTCGCTGCCGGGACACCTGCGCGGCGACGACGAGGGCAGCGAAGGCTACACCGCCGGCGACGTGCTGGAAGGGGAGAAGCCGATCGCGGCCGCCCTGGCGGAATTGAAGAAGGGTAATGGCGACGCATCCAGGCCGGTCGTGGCAACGCCGGCTTCGACCGCCGCGAAAGTGCCGACGGCCGTAATGAAGCCGGAACCCGCCGCTGCAGATCTCCAGACCGCTCCGGCAAGCGCCAATCCCGCAGCTGAGGCACCCAAGCCCGATTCTCCCCCGCCCGCGGCAACGCCCTGAGCCAGCGCGTCTAGTCCAGCTCTACCCAGCGGTACCAGCGACGGCTGGCCAGCGCCAGCAAGTCCCGGTCCTCGGGCGTGTCGCCGTAGGCGTAAATGACCGGAAAATCCTCGAGCTGGTAGTGCTCGCGTACCCGCCGTGACTTCTCCAGCCCAACGCACTGCGCCCCGAGGTAGCGGCCGGTGAGCAGCCCCTCGCGCACTTCCAAAGACGAGCAGATCAGGCCAACGCCGTGGGCTCTGCACCAGTGCGACAGATACAGATCGAACGCCCCGGACACTACGACCACGGTGTCGCCGCGGTCGAGGTGCCACCGCATACGCTCCATCGCCATGGGTCGCAGCGCCCCCGGAAGCACGTCCTCGAAAAACCGCTGCCCGTGCGCGGCCACCTGCGCATGATCGGCGCCGGTGAAGCCTGTTCGCACCGCCCAGGCCCTGACCAGGGTGCCGGACAGGATTCCTGCCCGGTAGCCGAGCACCAGCGGTGCCAACAGCAGCCGGCCCCATGCGAGGCGCCCAGGTGCGACCGCCCGGACGAGGAACTCACCGAACAGCTCTCGCTCGGTCAGCGTCCCGTCGAAATCGAACAGGGCCAGGTTCAACGTCCGACACCGACACATCGCTTGCGTAGAGCGCGGTGCGGGCTTGCCGCGGAGATCAGCGCGGTTTGGCCGGCAGCGGAAACGGGGTGACCACGCGCTCGCCGCTTTCGGCGTCGCGGATCGCGGAAGTGCCCTTGCGTTCGACTTCCTCGATGCGGACGATGCTCTGCATCGGCAGGTGCAGCATGCGGGTGCCGCCGAACTCCTCGCGCAGGCGCTCCTCGGTCGGGTCCACCACCAGGCCGTCGTGGACGTCGAACATCAGGTCGCCGATCTCGGTGAAGCCCCACAGGTGGCTGGCGCCGGCATGTCGTGCATACAGCTCATAAACCTTGCCGTGGTTGAGAAAAGTCACCTTGTAGTAGAGGGTCTTGGCCATGCCCCGATTATACGAGCGGCACGGCGGCGGCTCAGTAGCCCTGGCGTTGGCGCAGGCGTCGCACGATGGCTGCGCGCACGAACAGCGCAAACACCACGCCGAACAGGAAACCGGCGATGTGCGCCGACCACGCCACCGCGCCGAACGCCGGACCGATATAGGCGAACAGCACCTGCAGCGCGGCCCAGATCCCGATCAACAGGGGTGCCGGGGCCTTCACGAATTCCAGGAACAGCCCCAGCGGCAGCACCACGCCCAGCTTGGCGCCGGGAAACAGTGCCAGATACGCCCCGATCACCGACGACACCGCGCCGCTGGCGCCAATGATGACCCGGTCCGGGGCACCGATCGACAGCACAGCGGCCATGTTCGCCACCATCCCGCCCAGCAGGAACAGGGCGAGGAATCGCCACGGACCCATGGTGCGCTCGGCCGGCAGGCCGAAGATCAGCAGGAACACCAGGTTGCCCAGCAGATGCGCCCAGTCCGCATGCAGGAACAGCGCGGTCAGTAGGCGCAGCGCACTGCCGTCGCGCAGTGCACCAGCCCAGGCTTGCGGGGTAGCCAGCCCGCCGGACAGCGCACCCCATTCCAGCGCCAGCCCACCATGGGCCTGGCCGGGCAGGGTGACTGCCCACAGAAACGCGAGCCACAGGGTGGCGAACAGGGCCGGCGTGGCCCAGCGCAGGGCCTGCTTCCCGCGCGAGGGCAGCGAAACGAACATGCGGGGGAATTTACCCTCTTTGCCGCCGCGACCGCGCGCCAGCCCTGGCGCCTGGCCTTCGCTACGGCCGCATCCGCTGCCCCGATCACCTTCTGGCGTTGCTCGCTATACTGGATACGGGGTCGTATGTCGGCAGGACTTGCGGCCCGCACCAGAGGGCGAAACCACCGCCCCGCTGCCCCACCGCACCAGCGACCACCCGGGCCAACCCATCACGCTTCTTCGGAGATCGATTCCATGGATTTTTCCAACAACCTTGTTCGCATGTCCGCCCTGGCCTTCGGCATCGCCAGCGCCCTGGCGGCCGGCCACGCGCAAGCCGCCGCTTTCCAGCTGAAGGAAAACAGCATCAAGGCCGAAGGACGCGCGATGGCCGGTGCAGGTTCGGCACTGGGTGACGCCTCGGTGGTGGTCAACAACCCGGCGGTCATGTCGTCGTTCACCGAGCGGGCGCTGCAGGTCGACGTCACCGCCGTCGACATCTCCTTCGAATTCAGCGGCGGCGGCAGCGCCGCGGCCGGCAGCCCGTTCGCCCAGCCGCTGACCGGCGGCGACGGCGGCAACGCCGGTGGTCTGGTCGCCGTACCGGCCATGTCGTTCGTGCTGCCGCTGAGTGACGACCTGCAGTACCTGACGGTCGGCGCCATGATCAGCGCGCCGTTCGGGCTGAAGACCGAATACGACCGGAGCTGGGTCGGCCGCTACCACGGGGTGGAATCGGACCTGAAGTTCGTCGACCTGACCCTGGCCGCGTCGATCGAGCTCAGCAACACCGTCTCCTTCGGTTTCGGCGCCATCTATGAACATGCCGAAGTCACCCTGTCCAACGCGATCGATTTCGGCACCGGCATCTGCGCCAATCCGCAGACCCGCTCGCTGTGCTTCCTGCCCAACCCGGTGCAGGGCCCGTACGGCCCGCAGCGCAACGACGGTTTTGCCACCATCAACGGCACCAGCAACAGCCTGGGCTGGCTAATCGGCCTGAACTGGCGCCCGAGTGACAGCGTCTCGCTCGGCTATTCCTACCGCTCGGAAATTGACCACGAGATCCGCGGCACCGCCGACTTCGACGTGCCGGCCAACGTGGTCCCGATCTTCGCCAGCAGCGGGGTATTCGTCGATACCGGCGGCGGCGCCGACCTGACCACTCCGGACACCCATACCTTCAGCGGCACCTGGATGGCTACCGATCGCCTGAGCCTGATGGCCGAAGCGGTCCTGACCGGCTGGGATTCGCTGAAGGAAGTGCGCATCCAGTACGAGAACCCGCGCCAGGCCGACACCGCCGAAGCCTATCTGTGGAAAGACAGCTGGTTCTATTCGGTAGGCGGCGAGTACAAGGTCAGCGACGCCTTCACCTTCCGCGCCGGCGTGGCCCGCGACGACTCGCCGGTAAGCCGTCCGTACCGCACCCCGCGCCTGCCCGACCAGGACCGCATGTGGTATTCGGCCGGCCTGACCTGGTCGGCCACGCCGAACCTGGACATCAGCGCGAGCTACGTGCTGATCGACCTGGTCGACAGATCCGAAGTGGACATCGTGTCCACCAGTGGTTCGCGACTCATCGGTGATTTCGAAGGCGGCGCCGACCTGTACGGCATTTCGGCGCAGTACCGCTTCTGATTGCAGCACTGCACCAACGTCAGAACCCCCGCCTCGGCGGGGGTTTTTTGTTGTGCGCCCGCGTCGTTCGGCAACGCCTCGGGCGGGCTGCACCGCGCTTGGCGCCCTGCGCAGCGGTCTACGGCTTCGCCGCAGGTGGATCGGCTGCGGTGACGCTCAGTCGCCCAGGGTCAGCAGCGACGCGTTGCCGCCGGCAGCGGTGGTGTTGATGGTGATGGTCTTCTCGGTGGCGAAGCGCGGCAGGTAGTGCGGGCCGCCGGCCTTGGGTCCGGTACCGGACAGATTGCGCCCGCCGAAAGGCTGCACGCCTACCACTGCGCCCACCTGGTTACGGTTGACGTAGACATTGCCGACGTTGACGCGCGCAGCGATGCGCTCCACGGTCTCGTCGATGCGCGAATGGATGCCTAGGGTCAGGCCGTAGCCGGTGGTGTTGATGGCATCGATCACCTGGTCCAGCTCATGCGCCTTCCAGCGGATGACGTGCAGGGCCGGGCCGAAGTTCTCGCGATGCAGCTGCGACAGGGATTCGAGCTCCCACGCGCGTGGCGCGAAGTAGGTCCCGTGCGCGGCGTCCTCGCCAAGGGTGGCGATAGCGATCAGGTCGGCCTCGCGGGCCATGCGCTCGGCATGCTTGTCGAGCATGGCCAGCGCATCCTCGTCGATGACCGGACCCACGTCGGTTGCCAGCTGGCCGGGATCGCCGACCACAAGCTCGGCCATTGCGCCGGCCAGCATGGTGATCACCTTGTCGGCGATGTCGTCCTGGACGAACAGCACGCGCGCCGCCGAGCAGCGCTGGCCGGCGGAGGTGAATGCCGAAGCCAGCGCATCCTTGACCAGCTGCTCGGGCAGGGCCGATGAATCGGCGATCAGCGCGTTCTGGCCGCCGGTTTCGGCAATCAGTGTTCCGATCGGGCCATCGCGCGCGGCCAGCGCGCGGTTGATCGCCAGGGCCGCGGCGTTGGATCCGGTGAACACGACGCCGGTGGTGCGCGGATCCCGGGTCAGCGCCGCGCCGACATTGATGCCATCGCCGGGCAGGAACTGGAGCACCGCCTCGGGCACGCCGGCTTCGTGCAGCAGCTTCACCGCGGCAAAGCCGACCAGGTTGGTCTGTTCGGCGGGCTTGGCCAGCACGCTGTTGCCGGTGACCAGGGCGGCCGCGACCTGGCCCATGAAGATCGCCAGCGGGAAGTTCCAGGGCGAGATGCAGGCGAACACGCCGCGGCCGGCCAGCTGCAGGGTGTTGCACTCGCCGGTCGGGCCGGGCAGCGCTTCAGGCGGAAACAGGGTGCGGGCCTGGGCGGCGTAATAGCGCAGGAAATCCACGGCTTCGCGCACCTCGGCGACGCCATCGGGGATGGTCTTGCCCGCCTCGCGGGTGCACAGCGCGATGTACTGCGGCATCCGCGCTTCGAGCAGGTCGGCGGCATGCTCGAGGATCGCGGCGCGGCTGGCCACCGGCGCGGCGTCCCAGGCGGGCTGCGCGGCGACGGCGTTGGCGAACGCGCGTTCCAGCGTGGCCGCATCCGTCGGCTGCCACTGGCCCACGACTTGGCGCCGATCGGCCGGATTGGTCACCGGAAGGAAGGACTCGGTCCCGGCCGCCGCGCCCGGAACCAGCGCGGTCGCGCGCCAGTCGTCGCCGATGGAGGCATTGACCTCCGTGGCCAGTGCGCGCAGGCGCTCGTCATTGGCTAGGTTGATGCCCATGGAGTTGTCTCGGTGGTGGCCTTGCGAGCGGTACAGCGCGCGCGGCAGGGGGATGCGTGGATGGGCGATCGTGTCGAAGCCGTCCACGATGTCGACCGGGTCGCGGACCAGGTCTTCGATCGCCACCGCGTCGTCGGTGATCCGGTTGACGAAGCTGGAATTGGCGCCGTTTTCGAGCAGGCGCCGCACCAGATAGGGCAGCAGGTCCTCGTGCGAGCCGACCGGGGCGTAGACCCGGCAGGGGACGTCCAGGCGGTCGGCGGGAATCACCTCGTCGTACAGATCGTCGCCCATCCCGTGCAGCTTCTGGAACTCGTATGCCGCACGCTTTCCTTCTCCCTTCTCGAGAGGGTGCCCGGAGGTCGGATGAGGGAGTGGAATTCCAGCTTGTGGTGAAACCTCCCCGATCGGCAATTCGCCTTCCCTCATCCGGCGCTGCGCGCCATCGTCTCCGGGGGAGAGAAGGGACATTGCGTGGATCGCCGCGATCGTCTGCGCGTTGTGGGTGGCGAACATCGGGTACAGCGCGTCGGTTGCGGCAATCATCCGTCGTGCGCAGGCGAGATAGGAGACATCCGTGTTGGCCTTGCGGGTGTACACCGGATAGCCGTCGTGGCACTCCACCTGGGCGCGCTTGACCTCGCTGTCCCAGTAGGCGCCCTTGACCAGTCGCACGGGGATGCGCCGGCCGTGGTCGCGCGCCAGGCCGATCAGGAAATCCACGACGGCAGGGGCACGCTTCTGGTACGCCTGCACGGCCAGCCCAAAGCCCTCCCAGCCCTGCAGCGAGGGGTCGGCGTACACGGCTTCGAAGACATCCAGCGATAGCTCCAGGCGATCGGCTTCCTCGGCGTCGATCGTCAGCCCGATGTGGTGGGACTTGGCCAATTGCGCGAGCGACAGGATCTGCGGGGCAAGTTCGGCGATGACCCGGGCGCGCTTGGCGTGTTCGTAGCGCGGGTGCAGCGCCGACAGCTTGACCGAGATGCTCGGCGCGGCGAACACCGCGCCGGACCCATGGTCGGCGCTGCGGCCGATGGCCCCGATCGCGTCGCGGTAGGACTGCAGGTAGCCCGCCGCATCATGCGCGGTCAGCGCCGCTTCCCCCAACATGTCGTACGAGTACCGGTACGCCGCGTTGCGGCCCTTGCGGGCCCGGTTCAAAGCCTCACCGATGGTGCGACCCATCACGAACTGGTGGCCCATGATGCGCATCGCCTGGCGTACCGCGAGCCGGATCACCGGTTCGCCCACGCGCCCGACCAGGCGCTTGAACGCGCCGCGCGCATCGCGCCGGGTCAGGTCGTTCAGGCTGACCAGTCGGCCGGTCAGCATCAGGCCCCAGGTCGACGCGTTGACCAGCACCGAGTCGCTTTCGCCCACGTGCTTCTTCCAGTCCGCCTCGCCCAGTTTGTCGCGGATGAGTTTGTCGGCGGTGTCCTGGTCGGGGATCCGCAGCAGCGCCTCGGCCACGCACATCAGCAGCACGCCTTCCTCGCTGCCCAGATCGTACTGGCGCATGAACGCCTCAATGGCGCCCTGATCGTGTGCCCGCGCCCGGACCCGGGTCACCAGATCCACTGCCAGCGCCTGGGCTCTGGCTTGGCGATCGGCCGGAAGCCTCGCCTGCACCAGCATTTCCTGCACGTGCTCGGCTTCGTCACGCGCCCACGCCGCGGTGATCGCCTGGCGCAGCGGAGAGGGTGCAGCGGGAAGCTCCGGTGCCAGGATGGCGACAGGAGCGACCGCATCGTAGGCGGCTTGCGGGATGGCGCTCATGGGGCCTGGGTGATGCTGGTGGAAGCCTCGTAGTGTAGCGCTTGGCACGCCCGCGAGAACCCCTGGCGCCGCCCACGTGGAGGCTTTGCTGCTTGCCGCAATGCGGCACGAGGACTATTATTTGCAGGTTTTCCGCGAACAGAAGTGTGCGCTGGCGAGATGATCGAGACGCTGGGTATGGCACGGGACGGGCAGGGCGCGAGTTTGCGGCTGCGTCCGCCGCGCGCGCTGACCGCGCGACAGTTCGTCGCGCTGTTCTCGGTGCTGTCGGGGACGATGTGGCTGGTGGCCGGGATGGCCTGGTTGACCGGCAACGTGTTCGGTCCGGTGTTCGCGCTCATCCACAGCGCGATCCTCGGCACCGCGCTGCGCTGGTTGTGGCTCCAGGGCGAACGCGACGAGGTGATCGTGGTCGGCCCGGAGGTGGTGGAGGTGACCCGTTCCACGCAGCAGGCCCCCCTGTTTCGCGCGCATCCCTACTGGGTGCGACTGCGTATAAGCGAGGGGGCAGAACGGGTGGCGATCGCCTCGAGCGGCAAACGGATTGAGGTTGGCGCTTTCCTGGGCCCGGCCGAACGCCAGGAACTGGCGCGACGATTGCAGGATCTACTGGCGGCCGCGAACGGTCGCGATGAACGAGCACAAGGGTCGATGAAATGACGCAGTTGAATGGGTACTTGAACAGGGTCCGGACGCTGGTTTCCGCCGGGTGCCTGTGGCTGCTGGTGCCGGCGCTGGCCCTGGCCCAGTCGACCGACCCGAAACCCTGGCAGCTGAACATGGCGCGCGGTGTGACAGCGACCTCGGAAAATGCCTACGAGGCGCACATGATCGCGCTGTGGGTGTGCGTGGTCATCGGCGTCCTGGTGTTCGGCGCCATGGGCTATGCGATGTTCAAGTTCCGCAAGTCGAAAGGCGCCGTGCCCGCCACCTTCACCCACAGCGCCACGGCGGAGGCCATCTGGACCGTGGTGCCGATCATCATCCTGGTGGTGATGGCGTGGCCGGCCACGGCCAAGCTGATCGCCATGTACGACACCCGCGAAGCCGAAATGACGGTCAAGGTCACCGGCTACCAGTGGATGTGGAAGTACGAGTACCTCGGCGAAGAGGTCGAATTCACCAGTCGCCTCGACCGCGCGTCCGACCTGATGCGCCAGAGCGGTGCGCAGCCGAACCTGGAAGAGAATCCCCATTACCTGCGGGATGTCGACAACGCGCTGGTGCTGCCAGTGGACACCAAGATCCGCTTCGTGATCACCGCAGACGACGTGATCCACGCGTGGTGGGTACCGGCGCTGGGCTGGAAGCAGGACGCCATTCCCGGAATCATCAACGAGGCCTGGACCGAAATCCGCACGCCGGGCGTGTACCGCGGACAGTGTGCCGAGCTCTGCGGCAAGGACCACGGCTTCATGCCGATCGTGGTGCGGGCCGTGCCGAAGCAGGAATTCCAGCAGTGGCTCGCCGAACAGCGTCCCGCGCCGCCGGCCGTGCAGCCGGCACCGGCACCGGCACCGGTGGAGACGTTGCAGCCCGCCGGCGACGAGGTGTTGCCGCCGAGCGCACCCGAAGCCACTCCCGTCACCAGCGCCGTACCCGCCGCGAGCCCCGCGCAGGCCTGAAGGCCCGCCGCAGATCGCCCGCCCGAATCGATTCCCGAGGTAGCACCCCATGGCCTACAACACCGCCGCCGAACATGACGGCCACGACGACCACCACGGTCCCAAGCAGGGGTTCGTCGAGCGCTGGTTGTTCTCGACCAACCACAAGGACATCGGGACGCTCTACCTGCTTTTCAGCTTCGTCATGTTCATCATCGGCGCCGCCATGTCGGTGGTCATCCGCGCCGAGCTGATGCTGCCGGGGCTGCAGCTGGTCGATCCGGAGTTCTACAACCAGATGGTCACCGTGCATGCGCTGGTGATGATCTTCGGCGGGGTGATGCCGGCCTTCGTGGGCCTGGCGAACTGGATGGTGCCGCTGCAGATCGGCGCGCCGGACATGGCCCTTCCACGCATGAACAACTGGTCGTTCTGGATCCTGCCTTTCGCGTTCACCCTGCTGCTGGGCACCCTGTTCATTCCGGGCGGTGCCCCGGCCGGTGGCTGGACGCTGTACCCGCCGCTGTCGCTGCAGGGCGGCTCCAACGTGGCCTTCACCATCTTCGCCATCCACATGATGGGCGTCAGCTCGATCATGGGCGCGATCAACGTCATCGCCACCATCCTCAACATGCGTGCTCCTGGTATCGACCTGCTGAAGATGCCGATCTTCTGCTGGACCTGGCTGATCACCGCATTCCTGCTGATCGCGGTGATGCCGGTGCTTGCCGGCGCGGTGACCATGCTGCTGACCGACAAGTTCTTCGGCACCAGCTTCTTCAACGCGGCCGGCGGCGGCGATCCGGTGATGTACCAGCACATCTTCTGGTTCTTCGGCCATCCGGAGGTCTACATCATGATCCTGCCGGCATTCGGCATCGTCTCGGAGATCATCCCCACCTTCAGCCGCAAGCCGCTGTTCGGCTACCAGGCCATGGTCTACGCCACGGCGTCGATCGCGTTCCTGAGCTTCATCGTCTGGGCGCACCACATGTTCACCGTGGGCATGCCGCTGGGCGGCGAAATCTACTTCATGTTCGCGACCATGCTGATCGCCATTCCCACGGCGGTGAAGGTGTTCAACTGGGTCAGCACCATGTGGCGGGGCTCGCTGACTTTCGAGACGCCAATGCTGTGGGCGATCGGCTTCGTGATCCTGTTCACCATCGGCGGGTTTTCAGGGCTGATGCTGGCTATCGTGCCCGCGGACTTCCAGTACCACGACACCTACTTCGTGGTGGCCCATTTCCACTACGTGCTGGTGACCGGCGCGATGTTCACCATCATCGCCGCGGTGTACTACTGGTGGCCGAAGTGGACCGGCCGCATGTACAGCGAGTTCTGGGGCAAGTTCCACTTCTGGTGGACGATTGTGTTCGTCAACCTGCTGTTCTTCCCGCAGCACTTCCTGGGCCTGGCCGGCATGCCGCGCCGGATTCCCGACTACAACCCGGTGTTCCTGGACTGGAACGTCGTCAGCTCGATCGGTGCGTTTGGCATGTTCGTGACGCCGTTCCTGATGGCGGCCGTTCTGTTGAGTTCGCTGCGCAGCGGTGAACGGGCCAAGGATCGCGCCTGGGAAAGCGCCCGCGGGCTGGAGTGGACGGTGCCTTCGCCGGCGCCCCACCACACCTTCACCACTCCACCAATCCTCCGTCCGGGCGACCTTGCCCACGACGACATCACGCACTGAGGGCAGCATGGCCGGTCCGCACACGCCACCGTCCGATGACCTCAGCGTGCGCCGCAAGCGCGCGGCGCGCACCGCCATGGTGATGGCGGCCATTGCGCTCGCGGTGTACGTGGGCTTCATCGTGATGGGGGTCATAGGATCATGAGCACCGGCGGCAATACCGCGGGCCTGATGAAGCTGATCGGCGTGGCGCTGGCGGTGTTCGTGCTGACCTTCTCGCTGGTGCCGCTGTACCGGATCGCGTGCGAAAAAGTGTTCGGCATCCGCCTCGAGCAAGGCCCCGGCCAGGCCAATTCCAGCAGCCAGGCCGCTGAATCGCGCACGGTCACGGTCCAGTTCGACGGTGGCGTGAACTCCAAGCTGGCCTGGGCGTTCCATCCCGAGCAGCTGACCATGCAGGTCGTGCCGGGCCAACTGTACGAAGCGCTGTATTTCGCGCGCAACGACAGCACCAGCGCAACGGTGGGTAGCGCCGTGCCTTCGGTGGCACCGGCGCGTGCATCGGGCTACTTCACCAAGACGGAGTGCTTCTGCTTCACGGCGCAGACGTTGGCTGCGGGCGAGACCCGCGACATGCCGGTGCGCTTCATCATTGATCCGGATCTGCCGGACGACGTGAAAACCGTCACCCTGTCGTACACCTTTTTCAAGAACGAAGCGCTCACCTCCCAGCTGGGTGGCTCCGCTTCGCCGACGCCGCGCGCGGCACCGTAACCGAACAGCTCCGAATAACAGGAACGCCACGCAATGGCCCAGACGCACGCGATCGACCCCAACGCCTACTTCGTACCGCACCACAGCAGGTGGCCTTTCATAGGTTCGATCGCCCTGTTCGTGATGATGCTCGGGGTCGGTGCGTGGCTCAACGAGATGGGCTGGGGCAAGGCCACGTTCTTTGCTGGCGTGGTGATGCTGTGCGCCACGCTGTTCATGTGGTTCGGTGACGTGATCCGCGAGTCGGTGCGCGGCAACTACAACAGCCAGGTCGACGTTTCGTTCCGCATGGGCATGGTGTGGTTCATCTTCTCGGAAATCATGTTCTTCGGCGCGTTCTTCGGCGCACTGTTCTACGCGCGAAACCTGGCGCTGCCGTGGCTCGGTGGGGCGGGCGACGGGGTGATGACCAACAGCCTGCTGTGGGACGGATTCAGCGCGGCCTGGCCGACTTCCGGACCAGGCCAGGTTGGCGGCCAGTTCCAGACCATTCCGGCGTGGGGGCTGCCGCTGCTCAACACGCTGATCCTGCTGAGTTCGGGCATCACCCTGACCATCGCCCACCATGCGCTCAAGGCGGCGCAGCGCAAACAGGTGCTGGTGTGGCTGGGCCTAACCGTGGTGCTGGGTTCGCTGTTCCTGTTCTTCCAGGCCGAGGAATACATCCACGCCTACAAGGAACTGAATCTCACCTTGGGTTCCGGCATCTACGGCTCCACCTTCTTCATGCTCACCGGGTTCCACGGCGCACACGTGTTCCTGGGCACGCTGATGCTGGCGATCATGTGGCTGCGCGTAGCCAAGGGCCACTTCACCAAGGACAGCCATTTCGCTTTCGAAGCGGCCGCGTGGTACTGGCACTTCGTCGACGTGGTGTGGCTGGGCCTGTTCCTGTTCGTCTACGTGCTGTAACGGCAGCTTTCGACGGGCCTTCCGGTCTGGCAGTTGAACTCGCCCGTTCGTCCCAGTTTGATCCGGGCTTGGTCGGATGGAGTGCGCCAAGAGTCAGAGACATCCAGGTAGATCCGAGCTTGCTCGGATGCGTTTCGGGCGATCAACCGCATCCGAGCAAGCTCGGATCTACGA
>JBBSVH010000072.1:0-12983 GCA_038233685.1 Lysobacterales bacterium
ACCTGCCGGTGGAGACCGCTCCGCTCGACATCGACATGACCAAGACCCGCTGGGGCGATGCTGAAGCCGGGCAGGCCAAGGCGTCGGTATGCGCGGCGTGTCACGGTGTCGACGGCAATCCGATCGATCCGCAGTATCCGCGTATCGCCGGGCAGCCCGAGCGCTACACCGCCTACCAGCTGGCGCTGTTTGCCAGCGGCCAGCGCAACGCCGGGCTTGCCGCGATCATGATGCCGTACGCCCAGGCGCTGAGCCCGCAGGACATGCGCGACGTCGGCGCTTATTTCGCGGCGCAGAAGTCGCAGGCCGGCCTGGCCGACGACAGCGTGATCCCCGACGGGCCGCACCAGGGCACGAAGTTCTACGCACTGGGTGAGCAGCTGTACCGGTCCGGTGACGCATCGCGCGACATCCCCGCGTGCATGGCCTGCCATGGTCCCGCAGGCGCGGGCAATCCCGGACCGGCCTATCCGCGACTCAGCGGGCAGATGGGGGACTACAGCGCACGCCGCCTGGCCGAATACCGCGAAGGCGTCCACAACCGCAAGGATCCTGCGCTGTTCAACATCATGAGCCAGGTCGCGCAGAACCTGACCGACCTGGAAATCCAGTCGCTGTCGACTTACCTGCAAGGCCTGCACGATCGCGCCAACGACGCCGCGGCTGCCGGTGGCATGCCAGCTGCTCCGGCTCCGGCTCCGGCTCCGATGCCGACCTCGCCCATGGCCGCGCCGCCCGCCGCGAAGCCGGCACCAGGCCAATCCTGAGGCTGCTGCTGCGGCCCGTTTCCCGCAGCTCGTGTTCATCGCGCCGGCCTGATCATGGCCGGCGTTTCCATTCATGACCGAGGCCTGTTTATGAAGTTGCCAGTGGCGCTTTTGCTGATGCTGATGCTGATGCTGTCACCGCTCGCGCACGCCGCCGATCCGGTGGCCGGCATCGATTACGTC
Source organism: Lysobacterales bacterium (assembly GCA_038233685.1). GTDB lineage: Bacteria > Pseudomonadota > Gammaproteobacteria > Xanthomonadales > Xanthomonadaceae > Pseudoxanthomonas_A. The sequence continues at coordinate 951 of JBBSVH010000072.1, forward strand.
GAGATTCCGGACGGCACGCCATTCGCACCGGCCAAGGGCAAGGTGGAGGTGGCCGAGGTGTTCGGTTATTCCTGCATCCACTGCTTCCACTTCGAATCTGAAATCAGGGAGTGGGCCCGCAGGCAGCCCGCGCATGTGAGCTTCACTGCCGTGCCAGCCGTGTTCGGCAGCTACTGGACCAGCTACGCGCGCGCCTATTTCGCAGCCGAGTCGCTCGGCGTACTGGACCGGACCCACGATGCGGTTTTCCGTGCGGTGCACGAGTCCGGGGCGCTGCCGGTGCAGAACGTGTCACACGCCGAGATCGCATCCTTCTACGGCACCCTGGGCGTCGACCCTAAACGCTTTGCAGCCGCCATGCAGGGCAAGGCCGTCGATGCCAAGGTCGAGCGGGCCAGACGTTTCGCCATGGACAGCGGCGTTGAGGGCACACCCACCCTCGTGGTCGCGGGCAAGTACCGCATCACTGCACGCACCCTGGCCGAGGGCTGGAAGACGGTCGACTACCTGGTGGCGCGTGAACGTGCCGCCGCGAAGTAGCCGGCGGCCCCGCTTTCACCGATCATTTCCGTCGGCCGGGCATAGTGCCGGCAGTCCCTGACGACCTAGCCTGCTGGAGTTGGCCACCATGAAGACCCGTTTCGCTGCTTTGCTGCTGTTCCTGTCGCCCTTGCTGTCGGCCTGTGGCCCGGACCCGACTCCGGTCGAGCCGGCCGCCGCTCCTGCCGCAAGCAGCGCCGCGGCCATGGCAGGCACCGAGCCGGCCGATACCACGCCTGCTGCGTCTGAAGAGTCCGCCGCACCGGTCGTGCCCGCCGGGCCGCCGCAGGGTCCTGCTCCGGTGGCCGGGGTCGATTACACCGTGATTCCCAACGGCCAGCCGTATGCGCCGCTCAACGGCCAGATCGAGGTGGCTGAAGTGTTCGGCTATACCTGTGGCGGCTGCGCCCAGTTCGAGCCGGTGGTTCACGGCTGGACCGCGCAGCAGGCGGACGACGTGCGTTTCACGCCGGTGCCGGCGGCCTTTGGCGGCCACTGGGTCCCCTATGCGCGCGCGTTCCTGGCTGCCGAGATCCTGGGCGTGCAGGAACGCACGCACCAGGACATGTTCCGCGCGGTGCACCAGGAGCGCACGCTGCCGGTGCAGGGCGTGACGGCGGAACAGTTCGCCGGGTTCTACGCCAAGTACGGCGTCGACCAGAAAGCCTACGTCGATGCCTACAACAGTTTCGGTCTCGAAGCGCGGCTCAACCGCGCCAAGCAGTTCGCCATCCGAAGCGGCATCGAGAGCACCCCCACGATGATCGTCAACGGCCAGTACAAGGTGGAGGTCAGCCAGGAAGGTGGCTACGGGAAGATGCTCAATACCGTGGATCACCTGGTGGCCCAGCTGCGCAGCGGCACTGGCGCCGGAGGCCAGTAGAACGGACGTCGGGATTTCCGTGGCGGCGCCGGAAACGCGGCAGCTCCGGCTGCTGAGCGCCAACATCCAGGCCGGCTCCAGCACCCGTCGCTACAGCGACTATGTGACCCGGAGCTGGTCGCACGCCCTGCCGACCGGCAACAAGCGCGGCAGCCTGGATGCAATTGCGGCCATGGCCTGCAAGCACGACATCGTCGGCCTGCAGGAAGCCGATCCGGGCAGCCTGCGCTCGGGCTTCACCAACCAGACCCACTACCTGGCCGAGCAGGGTGGTTTCGACTATTGGAGCCACCAGCCCAACCGCAGCGTCGGCGGCGTGGCCTCCAGCGCCAATGGACTGTTGAGCAAGCTCGAGCCAGTGGAGGTGAGCGACCACGCGCTGCCCGGCCGGATCAGCGGCCGCGGCGTCCTGTTGGCGCGCTTCGGGCACGGCGACGAGGGGCTGGTGATCGCGGTGGCGCATCTGTCCCTCGGCGCAACCTCGCGACGCGCGCAGCTGGGCTTCATCGCCGAGCTTCTGGTCGACCATCCGCACGCGGTGCTGATGGGCGACTTCAACTGCGTACCCGACCGGCCGGAAATGGACCTGCTGTACGAGCGGACCTACCTGCGGCCGCCGGCATTCTGCGTGCCCACGTTCCCGAGCTGGCGTCCGCAGCGCGCCATCGACCACATCCTGCTCAGCGAAGACCTGGTCGGCGTGGATGCACGTGCGATCGCTGCCGCCTTCTCCGACCACCTGGCGCTGGCGATCAGTATCGACGTGCCGAGCCATGCGATGGCCTGAGGCCGGATGCGTGAGGCCCCCTCACACGGGCCACGGTCGCATACAGGAACGGCGCCTTTCGGCGCCGTTCCTTTTTCCACCGCTGGTGGCGACTAGAACCGGTAATCGGCGCTCACGTACCAGAACGCACCTGGCAGGTCGTAGGTGCCTGCGTCATACCCGTTCAACGAGCAGGTCACGCAGACCGGCGGCTCCTTGCCGAACACGTTGTTGGCGCCCACCGACAGCTTCAGCCCGGCCATGGCGAAGGCATCCTTCCAGGCCAGCTGCACATCGTTGTAGGTCGTCGATCCCAGCGTGTTGATCCCCTCTGGATTCAGGCAGCCCGGGACCTCCGCGATGATCGCATTGCCGCAGTCCTCGGCAACCGCATCGATGTAGCGGATGTTCCAGTTGGCGCTGATGTCGCCGCTGGTCCAGCCCAGCTGCAGGTTGGCCTGCCACTCGGGAATCGCCCCGTCGTTGACTTCCACCCCGACCTCGCGCTGGGACCGGTTGCCGTCGATGTCGACGGCCTCGTAGTCGAACACCGTGGTGGCCTGCAGCGACGCATTGAAGCGTCCCATGCTCCAGTCCGGCCCGATCCAGTTGGCCTTGAGGTCAAGGCCGTCGGTCTTGATCGTCGCCAGGTTGTTGAGGAAGTTGTTCGGCGGGTTGAGGTTGCCACTGCTGTTGCGGGTGAAGGGTGAGCACAGCGCAGGATCGGTGCCGCCGGATGCCAGGCAGGCGTTGAGCAGCGCCTGGATGTCTCGAGGCGCGATCGCACCCTTGATTTCGTGGCGGTAATAGTTGACCTCGAAATCCATGCGGCTTGCCCACGACAGGTTCTCGGCCCATGCGGGGCTGTAGACCACGCCCAGGGTGTAGCTGTCCGAATCCTCGGGCTTCAGGTTCGCGTTACCGCCGGTGAAGGTGGTGATCTGGGTATTGGCCTGCTCGAAGTTGTTCGGCACGCCCTGGCCAACGCACGCGGCTTCCAGTCCAGCAGAAATGCCATCGGCCCTGTTCACCACCGGCGAGCCGGTCGGACCGCAGGGGTCGACCAGGGTGGCGCCGAACTGGGTCAGGCCATACAGCTCGCCCAGGTTCGGGGCGCGGAAGCCCTGCGAGTAGGTGCCGCGAAGCACCAGGTCCTCGACCGGCTGCCAGCGAAATCCCGCCTTGCCGGTGGTGGCGCCGCCGAAAGTGGAGTAGTCGGAATAGCGCAGCGCGGCGCTCAGATCCAGCGTGGACAGCACCGGCACGCTGACTTCTGCATAGACCTCGCTGACGTCGTAGCTGGAGGACACCGGCGCGGCGAACGAATCCTGCGATTCGCCGGTCTGGCGCAGAGGATCAGGATTGAACTCGCCCTGGTACTTGCGGTACTCCACGCCGGCGGCAAAGCCGGCAAAGCGGTCGCCGATCGCGAACAGGTCGCCCGACACGTTGGCAGCGGCCACGTCCAGCGTCTGCTTGCTGGAGTCGACCTGGTTGGTCCGGATGTAGTCGATCATCTGCTGGGTGAAGGGGCGTCCCTGGCCTCCGAAGATGTCCAGCGGCACGCACCCCGGCACTGCGGCGCACACCGCCGGGTCGCCCAGGGCCAGCGCGATACGGGCCACGTTGTAGCCGTTGGTGAAGCGCTGCGTCGCCTCGTTTTCGGAGTGGACGTAGTTGGCGTCCCAGCTGAAGGCACGATCACCACCGAAAATGCCGTCCAGGCCGACGTTGAAATACGTGGTGTCGACGTCCTGGGTGAAGCGTCGTGGCCCCACTTCAAGCGGGCGCCGCCCGACGAAGACGAAGTTGCTGTTGGCATCCAGGGTGAAGCCGAACGGATTGAACGGCTGGTTGGCCGGGATGCTGATGGTGTCGGCGATGCCGCCGGTACCGGCGCCGGGCCCGACGAAGATCGGCTCGGGCGCAGCCTGGTTGGCTGACTGGCGGTTGTTGTACAGCGCCTTGGCGTGCAGCCGCGTGCGGTCGGTCAGGTCGTAATTGACGCTGGCAAACACCGCCTTGCGCTTGCTTGGCGTGAGCAGCAGGTTGAATGGCGCGTAGTTGAAGCGGTCCGCGCCGGTGAAGCCGTGGTAGGTGCCGCCGTTGGGATTGGCCGGATCGAACACCGGCGCGGTGGTGCCGTTGTTGAGGGTCAAGTTGTAGAAGGTCGTGTTGGTCGGGTCGAAAAATACGTACCGGCCCTGCGGCGTGCCCGAACTGCAGGCACCGATGCCCGCGCCGGGTTCGCAATTGGATGACTGGTCCCAGACCCCCGAACTGATCGCGTCCTGCTCGTAGTAGCTGGCCGCGAATACCGAGGACCAGCGGTCGCCGCCGCCGCCCAGGGTGAGACTGGCCTCCTTGGTGTCGCCGCCGTCGCGGTACTTGCCGAAGTAGGTGTGGACCTCGGCGCCGTCGAAGCTCTTGCGGGTGATGATGTTGACCACGCCGGCGATGGCGTCCGAACCATAGATCGCCGAGGCGCCGTCTTCCAGGATTTCGATCCGGTCGACAATCGCCAGCGGAATGGTGTTGAGGTCGGCGCTGCCGCTTACGCCCGAGGCGGAGGATTCATTGACCCAGCGGATACCGTCCACCAGGACCAGCACGCGCTGCGAGCCGAGGTGGCGCAGGTCGACCTGGGCCGAGCCGGCCCCGATGCCACCGCCGTCGGAGGGATAGCCGAAGTTGCCAGAGGAATTGAACTTGGCGTTGAGCGCCTTGCCGCCGGCGGTCAGCTGCTGGAGGATTTCGCCCACGCTCTGCACGCCGGTCTTTTCGATGGCCTGGCGATCGAGCACGAACACCGGCTGGGCGGTGATCAGATTGGTCTGCTTGATGCGGGTACCGGTCACGGTCACCGAGTCGAGGGTGGTCGGGTCCGGGGCCGGCTGGCTCTGGGCAAGCGCAAGGCCGGGCACGAACAGCAGGCCCAAGTGGATTGCGAGGGAAAGTGGTTTGCGGCGGTGCTGCATGGGTGTCACTCCTGACGATAGGGTCTCTGGGGGACCGCCCCCCCCTGTCCAGGCGGTCATTCGCAGCTTGTGAACATTCAGTCACGATCGGCAAGTCAATTTCGTCACTTCGATAGACGAATGTAATCAATATTTCAGTTTCTACACGACCAGGCTCAGCGCCACGCCTGCGAGGAACAGCGCGAAAATACGCTGGAGGGTGGTGCCGCTGAGTCGGTGGGCGAGGCGCATGCCGTAGGGTGCGGCCAGCACCGAAGCCACCGCCACGCCGATCGCCGCCGGCAGGTAGACGTAGCCGATCGCCAGCTCAGGCAGCGCCCCGGCCGGCGCCTGCAGCGCATAGCCGGTCGCACTGGCCAGTCCGATGGCGACACCGCAGGCGCTGGAGGTCCCGACCGCGCGCACCGGAAGCACGCCCCTCCAGACCAGCAGCGGTACGGTCATGCTGCCGCCACCGATGCCGACCACGGCCGAGAGGGCGCCGATCCCGGTGCCGGCCACGCTCATCGCAACGCCGACGGGTGCCACTTCGCTGGCGCCATTGCCGCGGACCCCACCGAACATCAGCTGAGCAGCAGCCAGGGCGCAGTAGATGGCCACCGCCCAGCGCAGGACCTCACCGTCCAGATGCACCGCTACGCCGCTGCCCAGCCAGCCGCCGAGCAACAGCCCCGGCACCATCCACCTCACCGTAGCCCACAGCACGCTGCCGCGCCCGTGGTGCGCCCATGCCGACGATGCCGCGGTCAGGATGATGCTGGCCAGCGAACTGGCCAGCGCTGCATGCATGGCCGCTTCGGGCGGCACCCCGAAGCGCGGCAGCAGGTAGGCCAGCGCGGCGACCAGGACCAGGCCGCCTCCGACGCCCAGCAGTCCGGCCAGGAGGCCGGCGACGATGCCGAGCAGCGGGAAGACCCACATTCCTTCGGCCCACATGCCTTCAGCTCCCCACTGCCGCGCTGCACATTAGTTTTGATCCCGATGTCTTCCGGCACGACTGCTGCGCTGCATTGTGCAGACCACCGCGTGGGCCCGGCAAAAAGAGGTTCATCGACCAGCGCTTATATTTGGCGCATGACAAGACCACGTTCGATGATCGCATTCGCAGGTGCCTTGGGGTTGCTCCTGCTTGCGCCCGCCGCCTTGGCGCAGCAAGGGGACCCGCAGCGCCCGCGGATGCGCAGCGCGCTGGAGCAGGCCGAAGCCGGGCGCTTCGATGCCGCAGCCGCCACCAGCTTGGCCGCGCATCCGCTGTACGCCTGGGTCGAGTACGCCGACCTGCGCCGGCGCATCGAGACCGTGCCGGCCGCACAGGCCCTGGCCTTCCTGCGGCGCCATGACGGCCAGGCGGTGGCCGAAGTCCTGCGCGCGGCATGGCTGCCGGCGCTGGCACGCCGCCAGGACTGGCCCAACTTCCTGGCCGCGTGGCAACCCACCAGCAACAAGATCCTCAAGTGCGCCGAACTCAATGCGCGGCAGGCCACCGGCAAGGCCGATGCCCAATGGGTAGGCGAAGCGCAGGCCATGTGGCGCAGTGGCGAGTCCCTGCCGGACACGTGTGACCCGGTATTCCAGATCCTCGAATACAAGAAGGAGCTGCCGGCGACGCTGCGCTGGGAACGGGTGACGCTGGCGGCGGCCGAGGGCCAGCCGGGAGTGATGCGCAGCGCCGCGCGAGGACTTCCCGGCGACGACCTCGCCCTGGTCACCGACTACGCCGCCTTCCTGGATAGCGTGCACATGCGCGCCCTGTCGTGGCCGAAGACCGCGCTCAGCCGGGAAGTGGCGATGCGCGGCCTGATGACGCTGGCCAAAGCCGACCCCGACGCGGCCGAACGGCAGCTCCCGCTGTTTGCCAATGCGCTGGGCATGGACGAACGGCAGCGCGGCAACGTCCTTTACGAAGCCGCGCTGTGGACGGTGGCTTCCTACCTGCCAGACTCGGCCCGGCGACTGGCCGCGGTGCCGCGGTCGGTCTACGACGAGCGCCTGCACGAGTGGCAGGTGCGCGAGGCCATGGCGCGCGGCGACTGGCCTGCAGCGCTGGCCGCAGTGCGGCGCATGCCACCGGTGCAGCGCGAGGATTCGCGCTGGCGCTACTTCGAGGGGCGTCTGGCGGAGAAGACCGGAGACAAGCCAGCTGCCACGCGCCTGCTGCGTGAAGCAGCCCAATCGGCCACGTTCCACGGCTTCCTTGCTGCCGACCGGCTCGACCTGCCGTATGCACTGTGCCCACTGACTCCAAACGACAGCGCGCAGGCGCGTGCGCTGGTGGCCCGCGATCCGGCGCTGGTGCGGGCCATGGGGCTTTGGAACATCGACCGGGTCGCGTGGGCGACGCGCGAATGGAATGACGCCCTGTCACGCTTCGACGACGCGCAGCGACGTATCGCGGTAGGCATCGCGCGCGACAACGGCTGGTTCGACCGCGCGGTGTTCTCTCTGGGCAAGAGTCCGGACGACATGCGCCTGTACGAGCTGCGGTTCCCCCTTCACCACGACGCGGCCATCCGCCGCGAGGCGGCACGACGCGCGATCGATCCGGCCTGGGTCGCGGCCGAGATCCGCGCCGAAAGCATCTTCAATCCCAGGGCGCGCTCAGGCGCCAACGCCATGGGGCTGATGCAGGTCCTGCCCGGTACCGGCGCGGCAACGGCGCGTTCGTTGGGGATGCCGTGGTCGGGGGCGGCAAGCCTGTACGACCCGGACACCAACATCGCCCTGGGCACCGCCTACCTGCGGCAGATGCTGGACAAATACGCACAACCGTATTTCGCCATCGCCGCCTACAACGCCGGGCCGGCGCCCACCGCGCGCTGGCAGTCGCAGCGGCCCGGGTTCGAGCCGGACTTCTGGATCGAGACCATCAGCTACAAGGAAACCCGCGAGTACGTGGCGCGCATCCTCGCCTTCAGCGTGATCTACGACTGGCGCTTGAACGGCAAGGTGGTGCCGGTGAGCGAGCGCATGCTTGGACGCCGCGACGGAAAGCGCAAGGGATTTTCCTGCCCTGCGCAGCCGCCACCGGCATCCTGATCGAACGCCGCCACCACTGCGGTGTCGGCTCCGCTTCGGGCATCATCGCCGGATGAAGACCTATCTCGTCGGCGGTGCGGTCCGCGACAGGCTCCTGGGCCTGTCTCCGGGTGACCGCGACTGGGTGGTCGTGGGCAGCTCCCCGGAACAGATGCTGCAGCTCGGCTTCAAACCGGTGGGCCGCGACTTCCCGGTATTCCTGCATCCCACGACCGGTGAGGAGCACGCGCTGGCACGGACCGAGCGCAAGAGCGGCCGCGGCTATCGCGGATTCGTGGTCGACAGCGATCCGTCGGTGAGCCTGGAAGAAGACCTGCAGCGCCGCGACTTCACCATCAACGCCATCGCCCAGGACGAGCACGGCGTGCTGGTCGATCCCTACGGCGGCGCGCGCGACATCGCTGCGCGCGTGCTGCGGCATGTCGGCCCTGCCTTCGTCGAAGATCCGCTGCGGGTCTTGCGTTGCGCCCGCTTCATGGCGCGGCTCGCACCGTTGGGTTTCAGCATTGCGCCAGAGACCCGATCGCTGATGCGCGACATGGCCGCCAGCGGCGAGCTCGACACCCTGGTGCCGGAGCGCGTGTGGCAGGAGCTGCGTCGCGCGCTGCGCTGCGAACGGCCGTCGGCATTCCTGGCCACGCTGCGCGATGCGCACGCGCTGGCCGCCGTACTCCCGGAACTGGACGCGCTGTATGGCGTGCCGCAGCGCGCCGAGTACCATCCCGAGGTCGACACCGGCGTGCACCAGCAGATGGTCAGCGACATGGCCGCCAGGCTGGCGCCGGGCGACGATGTGATCGGTTTCGCCGCGCTCACCCATGACCTGGGCAAGGCCCTCACGCCAGCGGAAATGCTGCCCCGGCACGTCGGCCATGAGCGTGCGGGAATTGCGCCGCTGCAGGCCTTGTGCGAACGCATGAAGGTGCCAACCGAACACCGGGAGCTGGCGGTCATGGCCTGCCGCGAGCACCTCAACGTGCATCGACTGGGCGAACTTCGCGATGCCACGGTGCACGAGTTGCTGGCGCGCTGCGACGGGTTCCGAAAGCCGGCGCGCATCGCCCAGCTGGCGCTGGTGTGCGAGGCCGACAAGCGTGGGCGCACAGGCAGCAGCGAGTCCGACTATCCGCAGGGACCGGAGCTACAGCGACTGCACGCCGCAGCGCTCGCTGTGCAGGCGCGCGATGTGGCTGAGGGCTTGAGCGGGCCAGCGGTGGGCGAGGTACTCAAGCGGGCTAGAGTCGCCGCGATCCATGTGGCCAGGCAGCCGCACGCGGATGAGGCGTCCCCCGGCTGACGCACGACCGAAACACCTCGGTTCAATGTCCCGCGGCCTTGGCAGCGTCACAAAAAGTGACGCGCCGGGTCATGTAGGCGACTCCGCACGCAACCTGAACTGCTTGCCCCACCGGACAGGTCCCCCTGGGCGCCCTGCCACCGGCAGTCACCTTGGCACGATTTTTGCGCCAGACCAGGTGCGCCGTTGATCCCGTGGCGACAGGGCCACCATGTACGAGCTGGAAAAAAATACGTCGCCGGAGCAGAGCGAAAACCCTGACTCAAGTCAGAAGATGGAGTCGGCAGCGCCGTCGCCAAGCCTGCTGCGCAGGCGCTTTTACGTGCCCCTGCGGATGAAGTTCAGCCTGGTCCTGGCCTTGGCGTGCGCCTGGATGGCATTCAGCATCTGGCTGTCGCAGCCGTGGTTGACCGAGCTCAGCCGGGTGATTGGCTTCGCCCTGGCGATAACAGTCATCGTGTTTATCGCCTACGTGCCCGGCTTCATGAATGCCTTCCTGATCGGCTCGATCCTCAGCGATCGTCGCCCGGCGCGTCGTGGGTTCGATGAGTACCCGGACGTGTGCGTGCTGGTGGCCTGCTACAACGAAGGCAACAACATCCGCGACACGCTGACCAGCCTTTCCGCCCAAGACTACCCGGGGCAGATCGAGGTGGTGGTGATCGACGACGGCTCCACCGACGAAAGCCTCGCCATCGCTCGACTGGGCGCCGCCCAGCTGGCGCACGACCGGCTGCAGATCCGCGTGCTCGCCCAGCCGGTCAATGGCGGCAAATCGGCTGCCCTCAACCGCGGCTTCGTCGAGACCACCCAAGGCCTTGTGGTCACCGTCGACGGCGATTCCTACCTGCGCACCGATGCCCTGCGCAAGATCGTCGAACGCTTCCTCAGCGATCCGGCCGGCACCGTGGCCGTGGCCGGCGCGGTCCTGGTGCGCAACTCGCGCGACAACTGGCTCAGCCGCGCGCAGGAGTGGGACTACTTCCACGGCATCGCCGCGGTCAAGCGCATGCAGAGCATGTATCACGGCACGCTGGTGGCCCAGGGTGCGTTCTCGCTCTACACGCGGCCCGCGCTGGAGCAGGTGGGTGGGTGGCCCGACTGCGTCGGTGAGGACATCGTGGTCTCGTGGGCGCTGCTGAAGACCGGCGCACGGATCGGCTATTGCGAAGACGCGTGCCTGTTCACCAACGTCCCCACTTCCTTCGGGCAGTTCGCCCGCCAGCGCCAGCGCTGGTCACGAGGATTGATGGAGGCCTTCGCCCGCCATGGCAGCCTGCTGGTCAAGCCACGCATGAGCACGATTTTCATCTGGTGGAACCTGCTGTTCCTGCCGCTGGACCTGGTCTACACGATCGCGTTTCTGCCGGGCATCGTGCTGGCGCTGTTCGGCTACTACTACATCGCCGGCGTCATGACCCTACTGGTGCTGCCGCTTGCACTGATCTGGAACGCGGTGATCTTCACCGTGCAAACGCGGATGTTCAAGCGGCAGGATCTGCAGGTCCGGCGCAACATCGGCGGCTTCCTGTTCTACACCGTGGCCTACACGATGCTGTTGCAGCCGGTGTGCGTCATCGGCTACGCCGCCGAGCTCCTGCGCGTGCGCAAGACCTGGGGGACAAAGTGAACAAACCCGCCATCCTTGCAATGCTGCTGTCGATGGCGATGTCGGCCAACGCCAAGGAAACGGATCAGCCCAAGCAGGCGCTGCGGCCGGAGCTGTGGATCAGCTCCGACGCCGAGGACAGCGAAACCCAGAAGTTCGGCCTGGGCTGGGATTTCCAGCGCCGCGACAACGACCACTGGATCGGTGCGAAGGTGGAGACCGCGCGCTTCGCCGGCAACGGCTGGTCCGATACCGAGCAGCGTGTCTACCTCCGCGCAGCCGGCGGCGAAGCGCTGTGGCGCTGGAAGGTGGAACCCGGCAGCAACGGCCACGACCTGATCGGCAATGCCTCCGTCCACAGCGTGGATGATCGGCGCAAGGAGTTCTTCATCGAGCGCGAAGTACTTGAGACGCGGCTCGGGGTCGAGCAGCGCCTGGTCCAGACCTTTGCCGGCGCCGCGATCGACCTCCCGCTGGATTCGCGCTGGACCGCCACCGCGCTGGCCGGTCTGCAGGATTTTGGATCCGGCGACAACCTGCGCACGCACCTTCGCGGCAACCTGATCTTCGGCGTGCTGCCCGAACAGGGCATCAGCCTGCAGCTGCGCAGCCGCTATTTCCACAACAGCGATCCGTTCGAGGGCGACTACTACTCGCCGCAGTGGTATGGCGAAGTACTTGGCGTGGTCGCGCTACGCCGCCGCTACTCCGGCTACCAGTGGCGCGCGGCTGCAGGCCTGGGTCGCCAACGCAGCTCCGTGGAGACCTGGAAACCTGCACGCATGATTGAAGTTGGTGTCGACACGCCGCACTGGAAGCGGGCCTGGCTGCGGGCCAACGCCGGCTATCGCGACACGCCGGTTGTCAGCGACACTGGCAACACCAGCTACGCGTACCGCTACATGAGCGTGGAGGCAGTGGTCG
>JBBSVH010000073.1:0-12751 GCA_038233685.1 Lysobacterales bacterium
CGGACCATCTTCGAGCGCGACGCCGCGGGCCAGCCGGTCGACGAGGTTGTCGGGCACCGTTTCCATGCCCTCCGGCGCGCGCACCCGGCAGACGTACTCGCGTTCCACTTCGTAGGACGGATGCATCATCGCGTTGGCCAGCTCGCCGTCGGTGGTGAGCAGCAGCAGGCCGGTGGTGTTGATGTCCAGGCGTCCGATCGCAATCCAGCGCGCGCCCTTGAGCGCGGGCAGGGCCTCGAAGATGGTCGGCCGGCCTTCGGGATCTTCGCGCGTGGTGACTTCGCCTTCGGGCTTGTTGTACAGCAGCACGCGGGCCGCGTCGGTCAGGGCGCTGGCCACGAACGTCTTGCCGTCAAGTTCCACGCGGTCGCCGCCCTTGATGGACATGCCGGTCTGGGCGACCTCGCCATTGACCTTGACCAGGCCGTCGGCGATGCGCTGCTCCAGCGCGCGACGCGAGCCGAGGCCAGCCTGGGCCAGCACCTTGTGCAGGCGCTCCTCCAGTTTGACCGTGTCGCTGGCGGCGCCGTCGCCGCGCTTGAGGGAAAGTTTGTTGCGGGGTGTGTCGCTCATTGCGTCTGCTCCGACGAGGCCTGGCGTTCCGGATCGGAGCCTTCGGTGTCGTCCTGTTCTGGGGATTGATTTTCGTCGTGGGCGGGATCGCCCGCGAGGTCGACGACTGCATCTTCGCTGTCGTCGGTGGCTGGGTGGGTATCGGGCTCGAACGAGCCGTCAGCGTCGTTGTCCGTCTTCTCGCTCATGGGTCCGCCAATGCCGGCCCGCAGTGGTGCATCGTCAGCGAAAAGCTGTGGCTCCAGTTCACCGATGTCCTTGAGTTCGGACAGCGGCGGAAGATCCTCCAGGCGCTTGAGCCCGAAGTAGTCCAGGAAGATCTTCGTGGTGCCGAACAGCGCCGGGCGGCCCGGTACGTCGCGATGGCCCACCACGCGGATCCACTCGCGCTCCTCAAGCGCCTGGATGGTGTTGCTGCTGACCGCCACGCCGCGGACCTGCTCGATCTCGCCGCGGGTGACCGGCTGGCGGTACGCGATCAGTGCCAGCGTCTCCAGCGTGGCACGCGTGTACTTCGTCTTGCGCTCGGTCCAAAGGCGCGCGACCCAGGGATGCACGTCCTCCTTGACCTGGTAGCGGAAGCCGGAGGCCACTTCAACCAGGTCCACGCCACGCTCGGCGCAAGCTTGGTGCAACTGCTCCAGCGCCTGCTCGACGCTGCCTGGCGGCGCCGGCTGCTCTTCGGGGAACAGGCCGTGAAGCTGTGCCAGCGTCAGCGGCTGGTGCGCCGCCAGCAGTGCGGCCTCTACGATTCTGGTAATGAGGTGTTGGTCCATTGCGCCTGTGGCTTGTCGGTGGATGGGTTGGGCATCGGCTGCCACGTTTGAAACTTGTCGTGCTGGAACCATGGGACGCCCTGGCATCAAGCGTCGTTGGCGGCATCGAGATCGTCGAACTCGCTGGAGAACGCCAGCGGCTCGTTGGTGTTGTTGAGCGCCAGCGACTTGAGGTAGATCGGTGCCAGCGCCGCTTCCTGGACGAAGTCGAGCAGCTGCTCCTTGGCCAGTTCCAGCATCGCCAGGAAGGTCACCAGCACGCCCTGCCGACCCTCTTCAGGAGTGAACATGGACTCGAACCGATGGAAGCGACCGTCCTCGAGCCGGGTCAGCACGTCGCCCATGCGCTGACGCACGCTCAACGCGTCGCGCTTGATGGCGTGGCCGCTGAACAGGTCGGCGCGTTTGAGCACGTCGTGAAGTGCCAGCAGCATCTCGCGCAGCTCCACCGGCGGCGGGGTGCGAACGGCCGCGCGCTCGGGCACGTGCGCCTGCACCGGGGTGGTGTCGCGGTCCTGGCGGGGGAGGGTGTCCAGGTCCTCGGCCGCCTGCTTGAAGCGCTCGTATTCCTGCAGCCGGCGCACCAGCTCGGCGCGCGGGTCGCCCTCTTCGCCGGCCTCGCTGATGGGACGCGGCAGGAGCATGCGCGATTTGATTTCAGCCAGAATCGCGGCCATCACCAGATACTCGGCGGCCAGCTCGAAGCGCAGGTCCTGCATGGCCCCGATGTATTGGACATATTGCCGGGTGATCTCGGCGACCGGGATGTCGAGGATGTCCAAGTTCTGGCGGCGGATCAGGTACAGCAGCAGGTCGAGCGGGCCTTCGAACGCGTCGAGGATGACTTCCAGCGCATCGGGCGGGATGTACAGGTCCTGCGGTATCTGCAGCACCGGCTGCCCATGCACCATCGCCAGCGGCATTTCCTGCTGCTGGGGGCGGGCGTCATCGGTTGGCGGATTCGCGTCTGACGCGAGTTCGGAAATCATTCTGTGCAAACCGTAGGAGGAACCGTGTCGCTCGTTCAAAGCCGGTGTAGCGGGCGTGGCACCGCTAACGGGCCAGTGCTGTTGGTGACTGCAGATGAACCTGTGCGTCGCGCTGCGATCGCATCACACCCACCGGGCCAAATCGCGCACGCCACGGGACGGGGTGGCAGCGGACAGCGAGGAGGTCGTTGGGCGCGGGCGGTTGGGGGCAGCGAAGCGATCGTCGCAGGGGCGGCGAATGGGCCGCTTCGGGACGGGCCGCTGCTTCCGGCCGTGCAATGGGACCAAGAGTAAGGGCTACCGGCGCAGCTGTCCAGCGAGCCGGCACCGGGGCCCACGTACAATCCCGAACTGATCAGGGACCGGGGGAAACAGCATGTGGTACGCAATCGAAGGGTACGACGTGGACGGTTCGCTGCCCCGGCGTCTGGCGGCGCGGGCCGAACACCTGGCCCGGCTCGTGACGCTACGCGAGCAGGGTCGCTTGCTGCTGGCCGGCCCGTGCCCGTCCATCGACGCCGAGGACCCCGGTCCGGCTGGCTTCAGTGGCAGCATCGTCATTGCCGAATTTGAATCTCTGGAGGCGGCCGAAGCATGGGCCCAGGACGATGCCTATGTCGCGCAGGGCGTGTATGCGCGGGTGCAGGTGCGGCCGTTCCTCAAGGTTCTGCCGTGAACCGCACCGAGCGCATCCGCAAGGCGCTGGAAGATGCTTTTGCGCCCGAGCGGCTGCTGGTGACCGACGACAGCCATCGCCATGTCGGCCATGCCGGGGCTGCGGACGGCCGCGGGCACTTCAGCGTGGAAATTGTATCCGGAGCGTTTTCCGGGCTGACTGCCCTGGCCCGGCACCGGGCGGTGTATGCGGCCCTGGTCCAGATGCTGGACACTGATATCCACGCGCTGTCCATTGATGCCAGTGCGCCTGCGGGTGACCCTCGCCCCGACTGAAGCGTGAGCGGGCGCCTGTGCCGCATTGCAGCACAAATGACTCCGGAAAGTGCGTGCAAGCAGCTGATGAGGCAGGGATATTACGGCTTCGTAACGAATTGCTTACATCACGTCGTGAAAACGATTACAGTCCGTCGCTAGCGCAGTAACGGTGCAGGTGCATGGCGAAAGCGACCGTCACGATCAAGGATGTGGCCAGGGAGGCGTCCGTCTCAGTGGCGACCGTGTCACGTGCGCTCAATGGTCATGACAACGTTGCCGAAGGCGTGCGCAAGCACGTGGTCGAAACCGCAAGCCGCCTGCGCTACCAGCCACACGCCGCGGCCCGCAGCCTGAGCAGTCGCCGCACCCAGACCATCGGGGTCGTGCTGCCGGATCTGTACGGCGAATTCTTTTCGGAACTGATCCGGGGGATCGACGTGGTGGCGCGGGGCCATCGACAGCACCTTCTCGTGTCCAGCTACCACGGCCATCCGGAAGAGCAGGGCGAGGCGCTGAGGACGATGCGCGGGCGGGTCGATGGCCTGCTGGTGCTGTCCCCCTATGCCGACCGGCCGGGGTTTTTGACCGATAACCTGCCCACGTCCCTGCCGGTGGTGCTGATCAACACCCACCTGCCCGATGCAAGCCTGCCGGTGCTCAGTATCGACAACTATGGAGGCGCAATGACCATGCTGGCGCACCTGGTGGACGCGGGGCACCAGCGCATTGCCTTCATTGGAGGCCCGGAAGACAACTTCGACGCACGCGAGCGCCTGCGCGGCTACCGCGATGCGCTTGCACTGCAGCTGCCCAATGCCGTGCCGATGGAATATCCCGGCGATTTCGACGAGGCCTCTGGCTATGTGGCCGGAAAGCGGATCCTGGAGGAAGCGGTGCGGCCCCAAGCGGTGTTCGCGGCCAACGACATGATGGCGCTGGGCTGCCTGTATGCCTTCAACGAAGCAGGCGTGCGGGTGCCTGACGAAATCGCGCTGGCCGGGTTCGACGACATCCCGCTCGCGCGTTTCGTCCACCCCACGCTGACCACGATGCGCGTCAACATCGCCGAGTTGGGAGGGCTTGCCCTGCAGCGCCTGCTTGTTTCCATCGAAGCAGACGGCGCCGCAGACCTGTCGACGCAAACCCTGGTGCCGGAACTGATGGTGCGCGAGTCGAGCCTCAGCGCGTTGCGGCGCCAGTCCGGTTCCAACAGTTCCTGATTCGCCACTCTTTTTTGCCGTGCACGCAAGCGATTTTCCGATCAACCCCTGTTGCAACGATCTGCCACCGCTGTTCCAACCCCTGGGAGGGGAAAGGCCATGAACTACGCCAACAAGAACACGATCCGATTGAACCGCAAGCTGCTGAGCTGCGCGCTGGCCAGCTGCCTGCTGATGGGTGCCGCCCCCGCGGTGCTGGCCCAGTCGACCAGTGCCACGCTGCGGGGCCAGATCTCGGCAGACTCCGCCGCCGCATCCGACGCGCGCGTCACCGCAACCAACGTGGCGACCGGCCTGACCCGCAGCGTGCAGGCCAGTCCCACCGGCAGCTACTCGCTGGCCGGTCTGCCGCCGGGTACCTACCGGATCGACGTCACCGCTGGCGGCCAGACGGCCTCCCAGAACGTGACCCTGCAGGTGGGCCAGACCGCTACCCT
Organism: Lysobacterales bacterium; assembly: GCA_038233685.1. Classification (GTDB taxonomy): domain Bacteria; phylum Pseudomonadota; class Gammaproteobacteria; order Xanthomonadales; family Xanthomonadaceae; genus Pseudoxanthomonas_A. Next base: position 4,929 of record JBBSVH010000073.1, read on the forward strand.
CGATCTTGGCGTAGGCGGCGTGCCGGCCACGGCGACCGGTGAGGCGACGGACTTGGAGACGGTGACGGTCACGGCACCGGTGCTGATCGAGGCCAACACCTCGGAGATTGCCACGTACGTTTCCAACCGGCAGATCGAGGCGCTGCCGCAGGCCTCGCGCAACTTCCTCGCGTTTGCCGATATCGTTCCAGGCGTTGTGTTCGCCACCGGCGCCGATGATTCGGCCTCAGTGCGAAGCGGGCCTCAACTGTCCAATGGCATCAACGTATTCATCGACGGCGTCGGCCAGAAGGACTACGTGCTCAAGGGCGGCCTCAGCGGGCAGGATTCCAGTCGCGGAAACCCTTTCCCGCAGCTGGGTATCGCCGAGTACAAGGTTATTACGTCCAACTACAAAGCCGAGTTCGACCAGCTGAGCAGCGCGGCGATCGTGGCGGTCACGCAGTCGGGAACCAACGAATTCCATGGTGATTTCTTCTGGGATTACAGCGCTGACGAGTGGACGGCGAAGACCATCAGGCAGGAAAAGGGCGAGCCCCAGCCCAAGTCCAAGACCGAGCAATACGGAGTTTCGTTCGGCGGCCCGATCGTCCAGGACCGCATGCACTTCTTCCTGGCGTACGAAGCCAAGGAATTCGAGTCACCGCGTTCGGTGACGCCGGGTCGCAACTTCAGTATTGATCAGCTGCCGGCTGCTCTGCGGCCGATTGCTCGCAACACCACCAGCTCTCCGTTCAAGGAGGACCTGTTCTTCGGCAAGCTCAGCTGGACACCGGGCGACAACCACCTGGTGGAGCTAACTGGCAAGTACCGAGACGAAGACGAGTTGACTGGCATCGGCGGCGTCAACCTCGCGTCGTATGGCACCCTCAAGGTAGGTGAGGAGACGCGCGTCGACCTGCGCTACCAGTACAGCGCCACAGACTGGCTCAATGACGCGCACATCACCTTCGAGGACGTTAGCTTCGGCGTCACCCCGGCCACGCTTGCCAATGGCTTCAACTTGCTGATCCCGCGACAGGGCCAGGAGACACGTGACAACCCCGATACAGACTTGATCATCAATGCCGGTGGCGGCGGCGACCGGCAGCTGAAAGGGCAGAAGGGTCTTTCGTTCCAGAACGACTTCACGTGGTTCGGGTTCGAAAACCACACCATCAAGGCCGGGGTGAAGTATAAGCTCATCGACATCAGCGCCTATGAGCAGCAGCCGTTCACACCCCAGTTCCGCTACGACCTGTTGCGCAGCACCACTGTTCCGTACGAGGTCTTCTTCACCGCATCGGGCAGCGGCGAGCCGATCGGGATCGAGTCACGCAACAAGCAGTTGGGTCTCTATATCCAGGACGACTGGCAGGTGACCGACCGGCTGCTGTTGAACCTTGGCGTGCGCTGGGATTATGAGCAAACTCCCAGCGTCGAGGACCATGTCACCCCGGCCGGATTGGTCAGCGCGTTGCAGAACTACTCGAACATCAACAACGCTAACGTCGACTACGACTACAACAACTTCATCAGCACCGGCAACAACCGCGAATCGTTCAAAGAGGCGTTTCAGCCGCGGCTGGGTTTCTCCTACGACCTCACCGGCGAGCAGCGCCATGTGATCTTCGGCGGCGCTGGGCGCGCCTATAACCGCAACCAGTTCGACTACCTTTCGTTGGAGTTGTACCGGCTTGCCTTCCAGCGTTATACCTACCGTTTCAACACTCCCGGGCATCCTTGCCAACTGAGTGTGACCTGCCTGAATTTCGACCCGAGCTTTTTCGATCCGGCGACCTTGAGCGCACTGGCGGCGGCGAATCCGAACGCCGGCAGTGAAGTATTCCTGCTTAAGAACGATATCAAGACCCCGTACTCCGACCAGTTCAGCCTGGGCATCCGCAACAGCTTTCCGCTGCTGGGTCAGGACTGGAACTCCTCGCTCACCCTGCAGCACATACGCAGCCACGACGGCATCCTGTTCAACATTGGCAACCGCCGACCGGACGGAGCCTATGCACCGCCGGGGGTGACGTTTGGAAACGGGCCGTTCGGCTTTCCGCTGCCGGGCTATGGCCTGTTCTTCCTGGGCGACAACGCGCTCGAAACTCGTCTGAACTCTGTCTTGGTGTCGTTGGACAAGCCGTATACCGCAGAGTCCGGATGGGGTGTGACATTCGCCTACACCTATAGCGATGCTGAGGAAAACAGAAACAACCCCGTGACCGATTCAGTGTTCAATTTCGATACCCCGAATCAGGACAACGTTCGCTTCATCGGTGCAACAGGCATCTCCAAGCATCGGCTGGTGGCGACCGGAATCGCGGATTTCTACGGATTCACAGTGTCCAGCAAGCTGACCCTCGCAAGTGCTCCGGGCAATACCGGTCTGGACTGCTTCAACGGCTTCGATCCCGGCGCATGTAACAACGGCAGCTTCAACACCTACTACTTCGACGAGCAGAAATTCCGCCAACTCGACCTTGCAGTACAAAGGGAGTGGGACACAGGGACGGACCTGAGGTTCCGCGTGCGAGGTGACGTGCTCAATGTCACCAACGAGCGCAACTACACGGACTTCGGCAACTTCCGCGGCGTGGGCCAGGTGCAGAATCCGGGTTTTGGACGTCGCACTGGCGACGGGATCCTGCTGCCAACGCGTACGTTCAAGCTGTCTTTCGGGATCACCTGGTAGTTCAGAAGCGCCTGCCGCAAGCACTGCGGCAGGCGCGCTTCCGGTGATCGTACGATCCAGCCGCGCCTCCATCGACAGGAACCACGCTTCGCGATGAATGCAATCCATATCCGTCTCGCCGGGAGCCTTTGCCTGGCGCTTTCGCTCGTATCGATCCACGGGTGCAAGCGGGACGAGACGGATCCTGTGGCGCAGATGCCGACCGTCGTCCTGGTGGAGGCCGAAGCGCCCGCGCTAGAGGCGACAGCGCTCAAACCCGAGCTTCCACCGCTGTTCCGCGACATCGAGCGTCGTACCTTCCAGTTCTTCTGGGACACGACCAACGAGGTCAACGGACTCACCCCGGACCGGTTCCCGTCGCGTCCGTTCGCCAGCATCGCGTCGGTCGGTTTCGCACTCACTGCCTATCCGATCGGGGTGGAGAACAACTGGGTCAGCCGCACCCAGGCGGTCGACCGCACATTGCTGACGCTCAAGTTTTTCCGGGATCTGCCAAGCGGGCCGCAGGACACCGGAAAAGGAGCCTACAAGGGCTTCTACTACCACTTCCTGGACATGCAGGACGGGCACCGCTTCGCCAGCTGGGTGGAGCTCTCGAGCGTGGACACGGCGCTGCTGATGATGGGCGTGCTGTTTGCACAGTCGTACTACGACGGCGAGGATCCACGCGAGCAGGAAATCCGTGAAGTGGCGGAAACGCTGTATGGTCGCGTCGACTGGAACTGGCTGCAGCAGAACAAGCCGCTGATTGGGATGGGCTGGTTCCCGGAGTCCGGGTTCATCGCAAACGATTGGCACGGCTACAACGAGGCCATGCTCCTTTACGTGCTCGCGCTGGGCTCGCCAACGCATGCCGTGGAGCCTGAGGCGTGGGATGTATGGTCACGCACCTACAACGACGTGTGGGGGGTTTACCAGGGCCAGGAATACCTCGCGTTCGGCCCGATGTTCGGGCATCAATACAGCCATGTCTGGATCGATTTCAGGGACATCCAGGACGACTACATGCGCGAGCGTGGCATCGACTATTTCCTCAACAGTCGCCGCGCCGTGTTGGCCCAGCGCCAGTACGCGATCGCCAATCCAAGGAAGTGGAAGGACTACGGCGAGGATGTATGGGGCCTCACCGCCAGCGACGGGCCGCAGCGCACCCTGCAGGAGTATCGCGGCGAGCAGCGGGAGTTCCGCCACTACTCGGCGCGCGGTGCCGGATTGCTGGAAAATTTCGACGACGGCACCATTGCGCCAACCGCGGCGGTGGCCTCGCTGCCTTTCGCGCCGGAGGTGGTGATTCCTGCGACGCTGGAAATGCACGAGCGCTACGGCGACTACCTGTACTCCAGCTACGGATTCCTGGACGCGTTCAATCCCAGTTTCGACTACCAGATCCCGCTCAAGAACGGACGCATCGTGCCGGGCAAGGGCTGGGTGGCGAGCGATTACATCGGCATCGACCAGGGGCCGATCCTGGCCATGATCAGCAATTATCGTAACGACTTCGTCTGGGACGTGATGAAGCGGAACCCCCACATCCGCAGGGGTCTGGAACGGGCGGGCTTCGCCGGTGGCTGGCTGGCTCCGCAGGCGATGCCGGCGCAGGATGAGGCGCCTGCCAGCGGCGAGGACGCGAAACCGCCTGGACTGGGCGCCGCTGAATCTCGCCCCATCCCTGCACCGGAGACACCGCTGCGGGTTCCGAGTCGGCAAGTTGCCCACTGAGTCATGCCAGGGAAACCACCGCATCGAATCGACCGCATAGCCCCGCCGCAGCGACCGGCTCGCCGGCGGTGGTGGGCGTTGAGCGTGTTGCCGCGGCTGCTTGTTGCACTACCCCTGTCGACCCTGGGTGGGTGCGGCTCTCCGGCTGACGATCGCGAAGTGGTCACCTTCTGGGTCATGGGCTACGAGGGAGAGGTGGTGAGCCAGCTTGTTCCCGACTTCGAACGCCTGAATCCAGGCGTTCGCGTGGACCTCCAGCAACTGCCGTGGCTGTCTGCGCACGAGAAATTGCTGACCGCATTCGCCGGGGGATCGCTGCCGGACGTTTCGCCGATCGGCAACACCTGGATTCCCGAGTTCGCGGCCCTCGGCGCGCTGGAGCCGCTGGACGCGCGGATCGCGGCAACGCCTGGTTTCGACGTGCCGGACTATTTTCCCGGCGTCTGGGACAGCGGCGTGGTTGATGGTCGTATCGTCGCCGTTCCGTGGTACGTGGAGACCCGATTGCCGTTCTACCGGGTCGACCTGCTGCGCCAGGCCGGCGTCGAGACCCTGCCGGAGAACTGGGAGCAGTGGCGCGAGGCGATGGCCGCGATCAAGCGCTACGTCGGTCCAGAGCGCTACGCCATCCTGCTCCCACTCAACGAGTTCGAGCCCCTGCTCAGCCTGGCCGTGCAGCAGCCCGAGCCCCTGCTGCGCAACGGCGGGCGCTACGGAAACTTCCGCAGCAGGGGATTCCGCCAGACCCTGGCGTTCTACAAGGAAACTTTTGACAAGGGCTGGGCGCCGGTACTGACCAACAACCAGATTTCCAACGTCTGGGACGAGTTCGGCAAGGGCTTTCATTCCTTCTATATTTCCGGTCCCTGGAACATCGCCATGTTCAAGGAGCGCCTTCCACCGGGGCAGCAGGATGACTGGATGACGATGCCGCTCCCCGGGCCGGATGGACCAGGCGCTTCGCTGGCCAACGGCACCAGTTTCGTGATCTTTCGCGGCACGAGGCACAGGGAGGCGGCGTGGAAGTTGATCGCCTACCTGTCCAGGCCCGAAATCCAGGCGCGGTTCCATACGCTGACCGGCGACCTGCCTCCGCGGCGTTCGCCGTGGCGTGCGCCTGCGCTGGCCAACGACCCTTACGCCCGGGCATTCGGAGATCAACTCGAGCGCGCGGTGCCCACACCGAAGGTGCCCGAGTGGGAACGGATCGCCACCGAGCTTCGGCTGGTGGGCGAGCAGGTCGCCAACGGCCGGATGAGCGTCGATGAGGCTGTGGTCGAGCTGGACCGGCGCACCGACCTGATCCTGGAAAAGCGCCGCTGGATGCTGGAGCAGGGCAACGTCGCGGACCTGGAGCCATGAAAGCCAATACTGCAGGCTGGCTGTTCGCTGCGCCGGCGCTCAGCGTGATCGTGCTGTTCTTCGCGCTGCCGGTGGTCGCAGCGCTGGCCTTGAGCCTGACCGACTTCGACATCTACGCGCTAGCAGACCTCGACAACCTGCGCTTCGTGGGCATCGACAACTACGTGGGACTGCTGCACAACCCGCTGTTCTGGAAGTCGCTGTGGAACACGCTGTACTTCGTGGTGGTGGGCGTGCCGCTGTCGGTGGCGCTGTCGCTGGGGGCAGCCCTGCTGCTGCACTCGAAGCTGGGGCGGTTCAAGGGCTTCTTTCGCACCGCGTTCTTCGCCCCGGTGGTCACCACTGTGGTCGCCGTGGCGGTGATCTGGCGCTACCTGTTCCACACCCGCTATGGACTAGTGAACTGGGCACTGGGCGCAGTTGGCGTCGATCCAATCGACTGGCTGGGCGATCCGCACTGGGCCATGCCCACGATCATCCTGTTCGCGGTGTGGAAGAACTTCGGCTACAACATGATCATCTTCCTGGCCGGCCTGCAGAGCATTCCCGAAGACCTGTACGAAGCCGCGCGCATCGACGGCGCATCGCGCTGGAACCAGTTCCGCCACGTGACCCTGCCGATGCTGGGGCCGGTGTTACTGCTGGTGGGCATCCTGACCATGGCCGGCTATTTCCAGCTGTTCGCCGAACCCTACGTCATGACCCAGGGCGGACCACTGGAGAGCACCAAGAGCGTGCTCTACCTGATGTACGAGGAAGGCTTCAAGTGGTGGAACCTCGGCAATGCATCGGCCGTGGCCTTCATCCTGTTCGTGCTGATGGTGGCAACCACCAGTGGATTGCTGTGGCTGGCGCGACGCAGGGGCGTGGAGTGAGGCGGCCCGTGCTGGCGACCGTGGCGATCAACGCGCTGCTGGTCGGGCTGGCGGTGCTGTGCCTGGCGCCGTTGCTGTGGATGCTTTCGGTGTCGTTCATGCAGACCGGCGAGGCCGGGCACTTTCCGCCGCCGCTGCTGCCAGCCAGTGCCACGCTGCACAACTACCGCGAGCTGTTCGTGCGCGCCGGCATGGGGCGCTTCCTGTTCAACAGCTTCCTGATTGCCACCAGCGTCATGCTGCTGTCGGTCCTCTTCAACACGCTGGCCGGCTATGCCTTCGCCAAGTTGCGCTTCACGGGCCGTGACCGCACGTTCCAGGTGCTGCTCGCCGCGCTGGTGATACCCGCGCAGGTGGCGATGATGCCGCTGTTCCTGATGCTCAAGGAACTGGGGCTGGTGAACACCTACATGGGCGCGATCGTGCCGGGCATGGCGGCGATCTTCGGCATCTTCCTGGTGCGCCAGTACGCGCGGTCCATTCCCGATGAGCTGCTTGAAGCCGCGCGAATCGACGGCGCGGGCGAGTGGCGAATCTTCTTCCAGATCGTGCTGCCGGCACTGAAGCCGATCCTGGTCACGCTGGCGATCTTCAGTTTCCTCGGCGCGTGGAACGACTTCATGTGGCCGCTGATCGTGCTCAGCGACGAGAACCTGCAGACCCTGCCGGTGGCGTTGGCCTCGCTGTCGCGCGAACACGTGATGGATTACGAGCTGATGATGGCCGGATCCGTAGTGACCATCGTGCCGGTCCTGCTGCTGTTCCTGGTGCTGCAGCGGTACTACATGCAAGGCCTGCTGCTGGGGAGCGTGAAGGGGTGACTCAGATCGACAGGCAGTTCGCACTTTTTCGTTCGGGTCGATCCGAGCTTGCTCGGATTCACTTGATTTGGCACGGAGAGCGTTCGGCGGCCATCGGATACACGAATCCATGCGAAGTACATCCGGGCAAGCTTGGATCTACGGGGTCGTGGGAGGAGCATCCGAGCAAGCTCGGATCTACGGGGCCGTGCGGGGGATGGTCGAGCAGGATTTGTGAGGTAATGAATTATGTGGTGCGTGCGCTTGCGGTGTCGTTGTTGCTGTCCGCGGCTGCCGCGGCACAGGCGGAGCAAGCCCGCATCCTCGACGATTTCAGCGATGCCTCCCTTTGGCGTGTTGTTGCCTCCAACCAGGTCAGCGGAGAACTGA
>JBBSVH010000074.1:0-12524 GCA_038233685.1 Lysobacterales bacterium
ACGACAGCGGCGGCGTCATCCTGACCTCGCGTGAATCCCCGACCGAACCGCCGAACCTTCAGGTGCGCACGCTGGCCGCCAATGCCAATGACAATGCCAATGCCAATGGACTGCGTGCGCTGACGGCCTTCCCGCACCCCACGCCGCAGCTCAGGGACGTGGTCAAGGAGCAGATCCGCTACGCACGCAAGGACGGCGTCGACCTCACCGCGACGCTGTACCTTCCGCCCGGCCACGACCCGGCCCGCGATGGCCCGCTACCGCTGCTGATGTGGGCCTATCCGGCCGAGTTCAAATCGGCTGATGCAGCCGGGCAGGTGACCGACTCGCCGTACCGCTTCAATCGCGTCAGCTACTGGGGCCCGCTGGCGTTCCTGTCGATGGGTTATGCCGTGCTGGACGACTTCTCGGTGCCGATCGTGGGCGAGGGCGAGCAGGAGCCCAACGACACCTACGTGCCGCAGCTGGTCGCCAGTGCCGAGGCGGCCGTGGACGAGGTAGTGCGTCGTGGTGTCGCCGATCCGAACCGCATTGCCGTGGGCGGACATTCCTACGGCGCTTTCATGACCGCCAACCTGCTGGCGCACACGCGTCTGTACAAGGCCGGCATCGCGCGCAGCGGGGCGTACAACCGCAGCTTGACGCCCTTCGGTTTCCAGGCCGAGGAGCGGAATTACTGGCAGGCCACGGACGTGTACCAGGAGATGTCTCCGTTCAACCACGCACACCAGATCAAGGACGCTCTGTTGATGATCCATGGTGAGCAGGACAACAACTCCGGCACCTTTCCGATCCAGAGCGAGCGCATGTACGCGGCGATCAAGGGCCTGGGCGGCACCGCGCGCCTGGTGATGCTGCCCAATGAAGCGCATGGCTATCGTGCGCGGGAATCGATCATGCACATGCTGGCGGAGTCCAATGCATGGCTGGAAAAATATCTGAAAGGCACGCAGGCGCAGCCGGTAGCGGGGCGCCCGTAATCGGTAGCCGGTGCGGTACCTGGTGCCCGTTAAGCCTGAGGCCCACTCCAAACCATCTGTCCCTGCGTAGAGCCGAGCTTGCTCGGCTGCTGTTCCCTGGCGAGGATGGAATTGCGTAGCGCCGAGCATGCTCGGCTGCTGTTCCCTGCGAGGAATGGAATTGCGTAGCGCCGAGCTTGCTCCGGCTGCCGTTGCATGAGATGACAGCCGAACAAGCTCGGCTCTACATGCATGCACACCCGCCGCGAGCATCGCGCGCGTGGTGACAGGGCTGTCGCGCGATATCACCCGAACCGATTGCCGCACTGCACAACCCGTACCAGCTTCGGTTAGGCTTCAAGCCCCCGCCGCCGAGACCGGTATTCGATGAACGACCCTCGCAGCCTGGAATTCGCACCGCCCGACATGCCGCTGCGCGACGACGTGCGCCGCCTTGGCACCTTGGTGGGCGAACTGCTTGCCGAGCAGGTCTCAGCTGAATTCCTCGAAGAAGTCGAGCAGGTCCGGACTACCGCCATCGCCCGGCGCCAGGGCAGCAAGCCACCCGAATCCCTGGCCGGACTGCTGCACGGACTGGAGCCACAGCGGGCCGAATCGCTGATCCGCGGCTTCAGCGCGTATTTCCAGGTCGTCAACCTGGCCGAGCGCGTGCACCGCATCCGCCGCCGCCGCGACTACCAGCGCAATGCCATCGCGCCGCAGCCCGAGGGCCTGCACGACGTTTTGCTGAAACTCAAGGGGCAGGGCGTGACGCTGGATGAATTGACGTCGTGGCTGCCACGTATCGATATCGAGCCGGTGTTCACCGCCCATCCGACCGAGGCGGTGCGTCGTGCGCTGCTGGAGAAAGAGCAGCTGATGGTGGCAAGCCTGGTCGCTGACCTGGATGGGCATCGCACCCCCGGCGAACGTGCTTCGGACCTCGCCCGATTCCGCATGGCGCTGACCTCGTCCTGGCAGACCGCCGATGCATCGCCCGTGCGTCCCACGGTGGACGACGAGCGCGAGCATGTCGGCTTCTACCTCACCGAAGTCCTGTACCGCATCGTTCCGGTGCTGTATGAAACCCTCGAAACCGCGTTCGTTGACGCCTACGGACAATCGCCAGAGCTGCCGCGAATGCTGCGCTTCGGCACCTGGGTGGGTGGCGACATGGACGGCAACCCCAACGTCGATGCCAACACCATCGCGGCCACGCTGCGCGCGCAGCGCCGCGCCATCCTGCAGCGCTATCGAGGCGAGCTGCGCCAACTCGCCTCGCTGCTGAGCCAGACCGAGGAGGTGGCCGGGTTTGCGCCGGCAGTGATGGCACGTGTGGCGCACTACCGCGAACTGCTGCCGCAGGCCGCCGCGCGTTCGCGTCCGCGCCACGCCGACCAGCCCTACCGTCTGCTCAACGACCTGATGCGCGCGCGCCTCCAGGCCACCCTGGACGAGTCGCCGCAAGGCTACGCCTCGCCCCAGGAGTTCGCCGACGACGTCGAGCTGGTCCTGCGCAGTCTTGAAGCAAACAAGGGTTTGCACGCCGGCTGGTTTGCCGTGCGCCGGCTGGCGTGGCGCGTGCGCACGTTCGGCTTCCATCTGGCGCGGCTCGACGTGCGCCAGGAATCAACCGTGCACGCGCTGGCGGTAGCTGCTTCGCTTGATGACGGGCAGTGGGAATCACGCGATGCGATCGAGCAGGCATCGTTGCTGGCCGACTACGCCAGCGGCAACAAGCTCCTGCCGGCGACCGAGGAAGGCGGCAGCCCGCGACTCGACGCTGTATTCGGCGCGCTTTCCGAAGCACGCCGTATCCATGGCTCCGACGCGCTCGGCGCTTACATCATCAGCATGGCGCACAACCGCGCCGACGTGCTGACGGTGCTGGCGCTGGCGCGCCGTGGTGGACTGGTCGATGCGGAACACAACGTGCCGCTGGATATCGCGCCGCTGTTCGAGACAGTCGACGACCTGCGCCATGGCCCCGCGACTCTTCGCGATTTGCTCGCCGATCCGGTCTACCGCACCCACCTGGCTGCGCGCGACAACGTGCAGATGGTGATGCTGGGCTACTCGGACAGCGGCAAGGACGGCGGCATCGCGGCTTCGCGCTGGGGCCTGCAGCGCGGCCAGGTGGAGCTGCTGCAGGTCGCGCATGAGCAGGGCATCCGGCTGACGTTCTTCCACGGCCGCGGCGGTTCCATCAGCCGCGGTGGCGGCAAGACCACGCGCGCGGTCGAAGCCTCGCCGCGCGGCAGCGTCGATGGCCGTCTGCGCGTCACCGAGCAGGGTGAAGTGATCCATCGCAAGTACGGCATTCGCGCGCTGGCACTGCGCTCACTGGAGCAGGCCACGGGTGCCGTGCTGATGGCGAGCGTGCGCCCGCGGGCGAAGGAGCCGCGCGAGGCGCAGTGGCGCTCGATCATGGACACCGTCGCCACTGAAAGCACGCGCGCCTACAGGCAGTTCGTGGAGGCGCCGCGGTTCATGGACTACTTCCGCAGCGCCACGCCGATCGACGTGATCGAGCGCATGACGCTGGGTTCGCGGCCTTCGCGGCGGCTGGGTGAGGACGCCGCCCTGGACAACCTGCGCGCGATACCGTGGGTGTTCGCGTGGAGCCAGGCGCGCGCGGTGATCCCGGGCTGGTATGGCGTGGGCAGCGGCCTGCAGGCCGTGGCCGATGCAGGGGGCGAAGACGCGCTGATGGAGATGGCGCGCGACTGGCCGTTCCTCACCACCCTGCTTGACGATGTGGCCATGGTGCTGGCCAAGGGCGACCTGGCCATTGCCGAAATGTTTTCGCGCATGTCCGGGCCGCTGCACGGGGAGTTCTTCCCGATGATCCAGCGCGAGCACGCGCTAACCCACGACTGGGTTCTGCGCCTGACCGGCAGTCAATGGCTGTTGCAGAACGACCAGCGCCTGGCCCTGTCGATCCGCTTGCGCAATCCCTACATCGATCCGATCAGCGTGCTGCAGGCCGATCTGCTGGGGCGCTGGCGCGACACCGGTCGCAAGGACGACGCGTTGCTACGCGCGCTGGTGGCGAGCATCAATGGCGTCTCGCAGGGCGTGCAGAACACGGGCTGATTGTGTGTCGACGATGGGGTGGCGTCAGCACTTCTTCGTTGTGCTTCCGCCGAGCGTTCGCTTGCACTGTCCGCAACAGCAGAGGTCGCTCCCTCCCTTGCGAAGCAGCGGAGGGTTGGGGAGGGGTCGCTCTGGACCTGCACGCCTGCCCAAGCGAGATCAACGTCAAATGCACCCCTCCTCAATCCTCCCCTGCTGCGCAAGGGAGGAGGCAAGAGCCACTGCCGCAGATGCCGGGGGCGAATGCTGTTGCGACAAAAACTGACAGCCTCATTCGCATGTGGGCCTCGCGCTTGAGGTTTCGCGCGCAGCAGTCCGCTTCGCTCCCTCCCTTGTGAAGCAGGGGAGGGTTGGGGAGGGGTCGCTCTGGACCTGCACGCCTGCCAAAGCGAGATCAACGTCAAATGCACCCCTCCTCAATCCTCCCCTGCTGCGCAAGGGAGGAGGCCAAGGGCACGCCAAGGGCACGCCAAGGGCATGCCTAGGGCAGGCCTTTTGGCTTGCACCCACGGCGCTGGCCATTGGCGTGTGCCGCGACAGAACTGTCAACCGTCCAGCTGGCTCCAGCGCACATAGGCCGCATCGAGCCTGGCCTGAGCCGCAGCCATGGCATCGTTGGCGGCGAGCACTGCGGCGGCGCCCTGCTGGTAGAAGGCGGAGTCGTTCATGGCGGCGGTGCGCTGCGCGATTTCGTTCTCCAATGCTTCGATGGTCACCGGCAGGGCTTCGAGTTCGCGGGTTTCCTTGTAGCTGAGCTTGCGCTTCGGTTCGGCCACGACCGCGGCGGTCTGCACCGGGCTAGGTGAAGCTTTGGCCGGCGCGGCGGCTTCGGCGTTGAACAGGGACGATGGACGCTGCCTGACCCAGTCGCTGTACCCGCCCACGTAATCGGCCAGGCGGCCCTTGCCCTCCAGCACCAGGGTGCTGGTGACCACGTTGTCGATGAACTCGCGATCGTGGCTTACCAGCAGCAGCGTGCCCTTGTACTCGCCCAGCAGTTCTTCCAGCAACTCAAGCGTTTCCACGTCCAGGTCGTTGGTCGGTTCATCCATCACCAGCAGGTTGGACGGCTGCGCGAACAGCTTGGCCAGCAGCAGGCGGTTGCGCTCGCCGCCGGACAGCTTGGTGATCGGTCCGCGTGCGCGCTCGGGCGAGAACAGGAAGTCCTGCAGGTAACCGATGATGTGCTTGCGTGCGCCGTTGACCTCGATGAAGTCGCGGCCCTCGGCCACGTTCTCCAGCGCGCTGAGGCTGTCGTCGAGCTGGCTGCGGTGCTGGTCGAAATACGCCACCTGCAGGCTGGTGCCAAGAGTCACGTCACCGCGCTGCGGCTGCAGTTCACCCAGCAGGATCTTGAGCAGGGTGGACTTGCCGGCACCGTTGGGCCCGATGATGCCGACGCGGTCGCCGCGCATGATCGTGGTGGACACGTTGTCCAGCAGCACGCGGCCGTCATAGGCCTGGGTGATGCCCTTGATCTCGATGACTTTCTTGCCGGAATTCTGTGCCGCGGCCACTTCCATGCGCACGTTGCCGCTCAGATCCCGGCGTTGCGAACGCTCGCGGCGCAGCGCCTTGAGTGCGGTGACGCGGCCTTCGTTGCGCGTGCGCCGGGCCTTGATACCCTGGCGGATCCAGATCTCTTCCTGCGCCAGCAGCTTGTCGAAACGCTGGTTTTCCTGCGCCTCGGCGTGCAGGCGCTCCTCGCGGCGGCGCAGGTAGTTCTCGTAGTCGCCCGGCCAGCTGGTGACCTGGCCGCGATCGATCTCGATGATGCGGGTGGCCAGCGCGCGCAGAAAGCTGCGGTCATGGGTGACGAACACGATGCTGCCCTCGAACTGCTTGAGGAAGCCCTCGAGCCACGCAATCGCGTCGATGTCCAAGTGGTTGGTCGGCTCGTCCAGCAGCAGGATGTCGGGCTTGCGCACCAGCGCCTGGGCCAGCAGCACGCGGCGCTTCATGCCGCCCGACAGTGCGGCGAAGTCGGCGTCCTCGGGCAGCTCCAGCTTGGTCAGCACCTGCTGCACGCGCAGGTCCAGGTCCCAGCCGTGCTGTGCCTCGATCTGCTCCTGCGCGTTACCCATGGCTTCCATGTCGCCGTCATGCAGCGCGTGGTGGTACTGGGCCAGCAGGTGGCCCAGGTCACCCAGGCCTTCGGCAACCACATCGAACACGGTGCCTTCGGTGCCCTGCGGAACCTCCTGGGCCATGCGCGCGACCACGATGCCGGTCTGCAGCCGCACTTCGCCGTCGTCGGCGGTCAATTCGCCGGCCAGCAGCCGCATCAGGGTGGATTTGCCCGCGCCGTTGCGCCCCACGATGCAGACGCGCTCGTTGGCTTCCAGGGTGAGATCGACGTGTTCGAGGAGGAGCGGTCCGCCGATGCTGAAATCGACGCGCTGCAGTTGCATGAGGGACATGCGCCATTGTACCGGCCCAGCCTCGGGCCGTCCTCCATGTCTCGTAGATCCGAGCTCGCTCGGATCCTCGGTCTTTCCGTAGATCCGAGCTCGCTCGGATGCCCTGGCTGGCTTTCCGTAGATCCGAGCTCGCTCGGATGCTCTGGCTGGCTGTCCGTAGATCCGAGCTCGCTCGGATGCTCTTGCTGCAATGTCGCACCCATCCGAGCAAGCTCGGATCTACTACGGCACGCATCCGAGCAAGCTCGGATCTACTACGGCACCCATCCGAGCTAGCTCGGATCTACGGCGGCGTGCGGTCCCTTCATCGGCCACCATGCTCGAACGGTGGCAGGCGCTGGGTTTCTCAAACTGTTATTCCGACGCTATGCCGTCGCCCCAGTGCCTTTCACGAGATCAGCAATTGACGACCCATCCCGCCGCGTAGCAGCGGGTCATTCGGCGCCCTTGAATCCTTGAATTCAGAGTGACTAACTTCCTGCATGTGCAGGACTGACGTGCAAAATCGTGCTGATCAGAAGTCCCTTGGTCATCCCGGTGCGAACAGGGCCTCGATATCGTCTTCATCGAACTGCAGCGTGGTGCGGGTGCCACCGCCCAGCAGGGCATGGGCGAGGCTGGCTTTGCGCCGTTGCATGACCTGGATCTTCTCCTCGACGGTACCGGTGCAGATCAGCTTGTAGACGAACACCGGCTTGTCCTGACCGATGCGGTGCGCGCGGTCGGTGGCCTGTGACTCCGCGGCCGGGTTCCACCACGGGTCGTAGTGGATCACGGTGTCGGCCGCGGTGAGGTTGAGGCCGACGCCGCCGGCCTTGAGGCTGATCAGGAACAGCGGCGCCTCGCCGGCCTGGAAGCGCCGGATCGGGGTCGTTCGGTCGCGGGTGCTGCCGTCCAGGCGCACGTAGGCGATGCCGCGTTCGCGCACCGCGGCTTCGATCAGGTCGAGCATGCCGGTGAACTGCGAGAACAGCAGGATCCTGCGGCCTTCGTCGACCAGTTCATCGAGCATCGGCAGCAGCACGTCGAGCTTGGCCGACGGCGGCGAGCTGCCCGCGGTGCGCGCCTTGCCGTCCAGCTTGACCAGGCGCGGATCGCAGCAGGCCTGGCGCAGCTTGAGCAGGGCGTCAAGCACCACGATGCTCGACTGCGCAAGCCCGCGCTTGGCCAAGGCCTCGCGCACGCGACCGTGCATCGCCAGGCGCAGGGTTTCGTACAGCTCGCGCTGGCGCCCGGCCAGTTCGATCCTGTGCTCGATGATGGTCTTGGCCGGCAGTTCGGGCGCCACCGACTCCTTGTCCCGGCGCAGCATGAACGGGGCGATGCGGCGGTTGAGCACGGCCTGGCGATCGGCATCGCCGTGCTTCTCGATCGGCGTGCGGAAGTGTTTGGCAAAATGCTTGGCATCGCCGAGCAGGCCGGGCAGCACGCAGTCCATCTGCGCCCAGAGCTCGCCCAGGTGGTTTTCCACCGGCGTGCCGGTGACCGCAAGCCGACGCTGCGCAGGGATCACGCGCGCGACCTGCGCGGCCAGGCTGCGCGGATTCTTGATCGCCTGCGCCTCGTCGAACACCACCACGGTGAAGCGCTGGGCGAGCAGGGCTTCGCGGTCGCGCGGCAGCAACGCGTAAGTGGTGATGACCAGGTCGTGGTCGACGATGCGGTCGAAGTGCGCGGCGCGGTCGCTGCCGTGCAGCACCAGCACGCGCAGGTCCGGGGTGAACCGCGCGGCCTGGTCGCACCAGTTGCCGACCACCGAGGTGGGGCACACCACCAGCGCGGGATCCGGCAGCCGCCCGCGCTGTTTTTCGGCCAGCAGATGCATCAGTACCTGCAGGGTCTTGCCCAGCCCCATGTCGTCGGCGAGCACCCCGCCGAGCCGCGCGTCGGCGAGGAACTGCAGCCAGCGCAGGCCTTCGAGCTGGTACGGGCGCGGGGTGGCCAGCAATCCGGCCGGTGCCTGCAGGGGCAAGTCACGGCCGGCCTGGCGAAGGCGCTCGGCCAGCGCCTGTGCAGACGCCGCGCCACCAAGGATCAGGCCGGCACCGGCGGCGGACTGCAGACCGGTCAGTGCTTCGGCCGCCAAGCGCGGCACGCGCAACGGCCCGCCTTCGCGCAGTGCGTGCGGCGAAATCCATTCCAGCAACGGCGCCAGCATCGCGCGCACGCGCCGCAGCGGCAGCGGCACCCGCCGGCGTTCGTCCAGCGGTGCCAACCACACCGCGTCGGCGGATTCGGCAGGCGACGGGTGCAGCGCAAAGTGCCGATCCTCCAGCGCGCGGGCCAGGATCGGCAGCAGCGACACCCGTTCGTCACCGATCTGGATGCCCAGCTCGACCGCGAACCAGTGCTCGCCACTGGTCTCTTCCAGCTCGCCGTACCACGCGTCGGGTTCAGCCAGCAGTTCGATCGGGTAGTCGGCGGCCAGTTCAACCCGCATGCCGGCCGCTTCCAGTGCGGCGCGCAGTGCCAGCAGCGCAATCGGGTCCCGCCACGCCTCCGGATCCTGGAGCAGCCAATCGCCGGCGGTCACGCAATCGGCCATGGGCCAGGCCAGTCTGGGGTGGTCCTCCGCGGGCTGCAGACCAATGGCGAGCAGGTGTCCCGCAGCCTCCTTCTCGGCGCGTGCGTCACGCTGGATCAGGAGCAGCCTGTCATCGACCAGGCGCCGTTCGGGCCTGATCGGCCATTCCGCGTCCACGCGATGGCCTTCGTATTCGAACTGCAGGCGGGCCAGGAACATCGCGGGAGCCCCCTTCAGACGCTGCCGGTACCACCCGGACTGCGCGCCGCGCGCATCGGGATCTGGCGTGGCGACTGCCAGTGTGAGCACGGGGCCGGGCAGCCCGCCGATGCTGTCCGCCGGGACTATGGGCAATGGCGGCGACAGCGCGGCGAGTGAAGCCTGGCGCTGCCATTGGTCAGAGACGTGCTCGACGTGCTCGGGTGCCAGCGGAGGCATCTGCAGCAGGCGCTTTGCCAGCGCCAGGTCGTGCGCGGTCCGGCCCAGCTGCCGCTGGGCCGGATCGAAATACCACAGTGCGCTTCCGGCGCGCAGCAGCGTCCGCCCTTCTGGGGCATCGGCGTTCGCCTCACCCATGCGAGCGATGATTCCGTCGGCCAGCAGGCGCTGGCTCCCATCGGGCTGCATCTGCCATTGCCAGTTCAGCGGCATCAACGGGCCGAGCTCAAGCACGCCGGCGCGCGTCTTCTGCCAACAGCACCAGTGCTGGTCAAGCAGCGCGTGCAGCAGGGCGTCGCCACGGGCGTCATCCAGCCGGTAGGCTTCGTTGCCTTTCGGATTGAGCACTGGCTGCATGCGCAGTGCCGCCACCAGCGCATGCTCCCGATCGTCGAGGTCGTGTCGCTGCGCCGCACGCCGCGCGCCGCCGGTCCGCCACGGTTCCGGCTTGCCCCAGCCACCCCCGTGCAACTGGTGCAGCCAGACCGGCTGGACGGTGACGTTGGGCAACGGCACCTGCCGGTCAAGGTCAAGGATGAAACCGAGCCGCTGCCCGCCCGGCGCCTGCACAGGACCAAGTGCGGGCGCCTGCTCTGACTCGAACCACTGGTCCCACTGTCCCGACGACAGCGCGGGCGCAGCGGCCGTGGGCGCGGAGGTCAGGCGTTCGGCAGCGGCCAGCAGTACCGCTACCGCATGTTTGCAGCCGCCGCCAAGTGGGCAGTTGCAGTAGTCATTGAGCAGCACGAATCCACTGTCTTCGTGGGCCAGTTCCAGCACCGCGACATACGGCTTCCGCGGCGTGCCCTGCACATCGCCATGGATATGGAAACCGGAATCGGCCTGTTCGATATCAAGCTTGAGCACACGCCCGCCGCGGAAGTACGCGGTTCCGCGGCGAATGCTCCGTGCGTCGAACTCCTGCCGCAGCAGCTGCTTGAGATGTGCGCCGTCAGGAGTTGCGAACGTCACGATAGGAAACGGCCAGCACCGGGGTAGGGCAGTCTAAACGACCGAAAAAAAGACGGGCCGCGATGCGGCCCGTCCGATGGTGGAATTGTGCAGGTGTGCCACTTCGGCGCGATTGCGCGCAGCCTGTGCCTGCAATGGCCTCGCGGGCAGGGCCCGCTCCTACAGGCCGCCCGCCTTGCGCAGCTCTTCGGCCTTGTCGGTCTTCTCCCACGAAAACGCGGTGGCGGTGTGCTGCTTGCCGGCGCTGTCGGTATAGGTGAAGTCTTTCGGCTTGCGACCGAAGTGGCCGTAGGCCGCAGTGGGCTGGTACATCGGGTGGATCAGGTCGAGCATCTTGACGATGCCGTACGGGCGCAGGTCGAAATGCTTGCGGATCAGCTTCTCGATCTTGTCGTCGCTGATCTTGCCGGTGCCGAAGGTGGTGACCGAGATTGAAGTCGGTTCGGCCACGCCGATCGCGTAGCTGACCTGCACTTCGCAGCGGTCGGCCAAGCCGGCGGCAACGATGTTCTTGGCGACATAACGGGCTGCATACGCGGCCGAACGGTCGACCTTGGACGGGTCCTTGCCCGAAAACGCGCCGCCACCGTGGCGGGCCATGCCGCCGTAGGTGTCGACGATGATCTTGCGCCCGGTCAGGCCGCAGTCGCCCACCGGACCGCCGATCACGAAGATCCCGGTCGGGTTGATGTGGATCTTGTTCTTCGGCAGCTTCTCGAGCATGGCCTTGGGCAGGACGGGCTTGAGGATGTACTCGTACACGCCGTCGACCAGGTCCTTCTGCTTGATGCCCGGGTCGTGCTGGGTCGACAGGACCACCGCGTCCAGCCCGACCACGTTGTGCCCGCTGTCGTAGCGCAGGGTGACCTGCGACTTGGCGTCCGGGCGCAGCCACTTGAGCTTGCCGTTCTTGCGCACCTTGGCCTGCTGTTCCACCAGCCGGTGGCTGTAGTAGATCGGTGCAGGCATGAACTCCGGCGCCTCGTTGCAGGCGTAGCCGAACATCAGGCCCTGGTCGCCGGCGCCCTGTTCCTCGGGCTTCTTCTGCTGCTTGCTGCTGCCGTCGACGCCGGCGGCGATGTCCGGCGACTGCTTGCCGATCAGGTTGAGCACGCCGCAGGTGGCGCCGTCGAAACCGACTTCCGAACTGTCATAGCCGACGTCCAGGATCACCTTGCGGGTCAGCGCCTCAAGGTCGATCCAGGCGCTGGTGGTGATCTCGCCGGCAACGATCGCCACCCCGGTCTTCACCATGGTTTCGCACGCCACGCGGGCGCGCTTGTCCTGCTTGAGGATGGCGTCGAGCACGGCGTCGGAAATCTGGTCGGCAAGCTTGTCCGGATGGCCTTCGGAAACCGACTCGGAGGTGAAGAGGTAGTTGGACATGTCGGCTTATATCCCTTGATCGAGATGAAAAGATGGACGCGCATGATACACGGGCGGCGTGGGTGCTGCATTGTGCGGCCTGCGTAGCCTGGGGCGGTTAAGGTTCCGGCGCCGTCGCGCTCCGATTCCGGTCACGCCATCCGTCGCGCAGCGGCGCGACAGGGGAGAGCCGAAGGAGCGCGCTGCTAGCATCGCCGGATGGATTCCCTGACCCAGATCGTGCTCGGCGGCGCCGTCGCCGCCAGCATCGCGCCGCATCGCCATCGCCGCGCCGCTCTGCTGGCCGGTACAGTCCTCGGCACGCTGCCTGACCTGGATTCCCTCCCGATCATGCTGTTCACCGACGACCCGGTGGCGCTGATGACGGTGCACCGCAGCTTCAGCCATTCCCTGTTCGTGCTGCCGCTGGTGGGCTGGCTGCTGTGGTGGCTGTTCAAGCGCAGCGGCAACCGCGTGGCAGAGTCGCCTACGCGCTGGTTCTGGGCGATCCAGCTGGCGTTGGTCACCCATCCGCTGCTTGACGCCTTCACCGTCTACGGAACGCAACTGCTGTGGCCGCTGCCGACCGCGCCGGTGATGTGGTCGAGTGTGTTCATCATCGACCCGCTGTACACGGTGTGGCTGTTGATCGCCTGCGTTGTGGCGTTCTTCCTGCGCGAACGCAGCGCAGCGCAACGTGCGCTGATGGCTGGGCTGGCGCTCAGCACGGCGTACCTGGGCTGGTCATTG
>JBBSVH010000075.1:0-12495 GCA_038233685.1 Lysobacterales bacterium
AGCCTTCGGCCATTTTCTTCACCAGCCAGGCCGCTGCGCCCGAGCGCGGCACCTCGTGGACGCTGATGTCCTCACTGCCGTCACCTCCGCCGCTGCCGACCCGTCTCAACCCCGTGGCGCGCACGAAGGCGATCTTTTCGCTGGACATGCCCGAAGAGGTGGGCCCGATCATCAGGACCTCCGCGTGCTCGGCGGTCCAGCCGGTTTCCTCTTCCAGCTCACGGATCGCAGAGACTTCGATCGATTCACCAGCGTGGATATCGCCGACCAGCCCGGCCGGCATTTCGATGGTTGGCGCCTGCAGCGGTACCCGAAACTGTTCCACGAACAGCACGTTGTCATCCGGCGTCACCGCCAGGATGATCGCGGCAAGGCCACCAGCGTGGGCGCGCTCCACGTATTCCCAGGTGCCACGCTGGAACATGCGCAGGAATTTTCCGTCATGGACGAGCGTGGGTGCGGCGGATTTGCTGTTCATAGAGTTTCGCCTGCTATTGGATTGGATTCGTACCCACGCCGGTGCCGGTGGCGCGCCAGGCGCGCGGAGAGTAGGGGGAGCGCGACGCGAGTGTCAGTGAGGGGCCTGCCCGAAGCCCGCAGCCTCCATGATCCGTCGCCGGGTCATCGGGCCGAAGCGCAGCGCCTGGGCCAGTGCCGACAGCATATCGGCGTCGGCTTCGGCGCGAATGAAATCGGACTCGGCGTTATCCAAAGGCGCGTCCAGCGCGATGGTCGCCAACTGCCGCCACAACAGCGCGTGTTCGCGCTGGTCACGCAGGCGTGCGGCCATCTGCGCGGCTCCGCGCAGGCGCAGGAATCCGACTTCGTCGATGCGGGTCAGCAGGACGTCCAGCGTGCCGAAATGGGCCAGCAGGATCGCCGCTGACTTGGCGCCGATGCCGGTCACGCCGGGAATGTTGTCGACCGCGTCGCCGGCCAAGGCGAGGTAGTCGGCGATCTGGTGTGCTTCCACGCCATGGCGGGCCTTCACTCCCGGCATACCCCAGCGCATGCCGCGCGCGAAGTCCCATTGCTCGTCATCGGCGTGCAGCAGTTGCGACATGTCCTTGTCGGCCGAGACGATCACCCCGCGGAAACCGCGCGCTCGAGCGTGGTGTAGCGCGCTGCCGATCAGGTCGTCGGCTTCGTACTCGCCATGCGCCTGCACGCTGAGCCCCAGAGCCGAACACAGCGCCTTGCAGTGGGTGAACTGGCGCTTGAGTTCGTCCGGTGCCGGTTCGCGATTGCCCTTGTAGGCCGGATACAGGCGGTTGCGGAAGCAGCTGTCCAGCGCCTCGTCGAAGGCGACCACGATGTGGGTCGGGCGTTCGCGTTCCAGAAGCTCCAACAGGAATCGGGCAAAGCCGTGCACGGCGTTGGTCGGCCAGCCTTCGACGTCGCGGAATTCGTCAGGCATCGAATGCCAGGCGCGGAACACGTAGAGGCTGGCATCGACGAGGTACAGCGGTGTGCGCACTACGGTGGGCAATGCCGCTTCAGCCACGCCGGGAGGGCTCCCGCGGCGGCGGGACCCAGTCGCTCAGCAGCGACCGGGCATCGGGACGCTCGCGCTCCGGCGGGTCCAGCTTCGGGGTCCCGATGTGGATGAAGCCGACCACCTTCTGCCCCGCTTCGAGGCCCAGATGGGCGGCAATCACCGGATCATAGGCGGCCCAGCCGGTCAGCCACTGGGCTCCGAAGCCCTGCGCCTGCGCGGCCTGCAGCAGCGCGAAGCAGACGCTGCCGGCAGTGAGCAACTGCTCCTGCTCGGGTACCTTGTGGCCGGAGGTGAGGCACGCCACCACGGCCACGACCACCGGCGCGTGCGAAAAACGGCAACGCTCTTTTTCCAGGGCGCTCGGTGCCGCCTGCGGATCACGCGCCAAAGTCCTGGCCGCCAGCAGTTCGCCGAGTCGATGACGCGACGGCCCGGAAATGCGGATGAAGCGAAACGGCACCAGCTTGCCGTGGTCGGGTACCCGCGACGCACTCTGGAGCATCAGCACCAGCGCCTCGGGTCCCGGGCCGGGCTCGCCAAGCTGCTTCGATGGAACGGACCGGCGCTGATCGAGCATGGAGTTGGGTAGGGGGTGGGCCATCCGCCCAAGTCTAGCGTTTCGAGCCACGCCTGAATTGTCGCGACAGCTGATTCATGCTTGTGACGGCACGTTAATTGCTAAAGACTTATACGGATGGTCGATAAAAACGTCCCGACCGAACCGCGAGCCGCATCGACCCCGCATGGCCAATCCTTACATTCCCGAGGCTGAGCGCGTCAAGAACGCGGAGCTGCTGGAGCAGGTCCGACAGCTGGCCCTGGTTCCGCTGGCGGAGATGTTTGCCGAGGTCGTGGACGGCCTGGTGCCTTCGCTGATGGCGCTTGCAGGGCAGTCCGGGCCCGCGGCCAGCAGCTTCGTGGACGCCTCGCACGAGGTGGGTCGCAAGCGTGAGCAGGTGATGGCGCGCTTTCGCGCCCACCTGGCCAACGCCTGGCAGGCGCTGGAGGCAGGGCGCCCTCTGTCGGTCGAATACAAGCTGGCGCAGTCCGGTGGCGCCTACAGCCTGCTTTCGCACCAGGACCTCGAGGTCAGGCTGGCGGTCCGGCGCCTTGCTGACGCCGTCGCCTACGAATGGCGCCCGGAGTTGATGCGGCTCAATACCTACATGGGACTGATCGCCGGTGGGGTGAAGCTGGACGCCGACACGCTGCCGTTCGGCCCGCACCACATCGGCG
Source organism: Lysobacterales bacterium (assembly GCA_038233685.1). GTDB lineage: Bacteria > Pseudomonadota > Gammaproteobacteria > Xanthomonadales > Xanthomonadaceae > Pseudoxanthomonas_A. The sequence continues at coordinate 2,735 of JBBSVH010000075.1, forward strand.
CCGCGGTGAACGAGGCCTTCGCACCGTGCACGCTCGCCCACGGCGCGCGGGTGGCGATAGTGGAGGTGTGTGAGGCCCAGTGGCTGATCAAGGTGGGTGCGCTGTACGCCACCCTGGAGGAGGGACTGGTGAGCGTGGCCAGGTCCTCGCATGTGGCCCAGCTGCGGCCGCGCAAGCGCTCGAACATTCCGTCGGCCCGCACGCGCTCGACGCCCGCCGATGCCGACGCCGGCGAGTCACCGGACTGGATCGCCAGGTTTTTCAGTCGATGGGAAGAGTCGGTACCGACGCCGGCAGGTTCACAAGACCTGCATGCGCGAGGGACCAGTGAGGTCCTGCCCAAGGCGCTGCACCAGCTGCTCCAGGGCGCACGCAAGAAGGACGGATCGCCGCTGCATGCGGGCCCGGCGCAAAAGCGTCCGTTGTCCCAGCGCGAGCTCCTGTCGGTGCTGTCGCTGATGCAGAGCATGCCCGGCGAATCGATGTCCGATGCCCCGGCGTTCATGCGCAGTCTTGAAGACCGCCTCAAGTGGGAGGTGCTTGCGGGCGCGGCCCGGCTGGGCATCGATGCGACCGCGGTGCGACTGGACCCCTTGGACGAAGATGCGATCGACCTGGTCGGCATGCTCTTCGACGTGCTGCTCGAGGAGTGCCACCTCGGTGGGCACATCCGCGAAATGATGCTGCGCCTGCCGGTGGTTTACGTAAAAGTCGCGCTGCTGGATCGAGACGTATTCACCCGGGCCAACCATTCGGCGCGGCGGTTGCTCAATCTGCTCGCCGAGGCCAGCGAGCACTGCTCCGGCACTGAAGCGGCGGAGATGGCCCTGCTCGAACAGGTCGAGGTTGCAGTGACCCGCCTGACCCGCGATTTCAGCGAAAACATGGAAATATTCGAGGCGGTCGAGCAGTCGTTCGGTCCACAGTACGCGCAATACCGTCGACGCATCGAGATCGCCGAGCGCCGCGCTACGGAAATGCACCGCGCGCACGAACGCCGGCTCGATGCAGGGCGGCTCGCACAGGCCGAGCTCGCAGCGCGGCTGCGCCATCGCGAAGTGCCTTCGACCCTGAAAAGCTTCCTGGAAGACTACTGGGCACCGTACGTGGGCATGGTGGCCCTGCGTGGCGAAGCGGGCGCGACCGACATGGCTGCAGCACTCGCGCTGGGCGACGGCCTGCTGGAGGAGCTGGACCTGGCCCGCACCCATGGCGCCGGCAAGCCCTGGCTGCAAGCCATGCGACCTGCGATGACCAGCATGTTCTCGGCGCTCGGCCTGGCGACCGAAGCGTCGGCCGCGGTGGTCTTGACCCTGCAGCAGGCCCTGCAGGCGCTGGCCGAGGATGCGGTGCGGCTGCCCGAGCTGCCCCAGGCGGAGTCGATTCCACAGCTGGAAACCGAGCCCGAACCGCAGGCCTGGGTCGAATCCGACGTCACACCGGAGGTGGACGAGGTCACTGCGGATTATTTCCGTCAACTGCCGCTCGGGACATGGCTGGACTTCGTGAATCGGGATGGCAGCGTCCAGAGTGGCAAGCTGAGCTGGATCAGTCCGATCTCGGCGCGCCTGATGTTCGTGAACCGGCGCGGGTCGCGTTTTTGCGTCGCCTCGGCCAGCGAACTCGCGGCGATGGTGCAGATGGAGCGGCTGCGCCTGCATCGTGACGAGGACGCCTTCTACAGCGCCATGCAGGGGGCGATCGACCGGCTGCAGGGCTGAGGCCTCGCCGGTAGGGGTGATTGTGTTGCAGGGCATCAAACTGCATAGCGGGTCACGGTTGATCGCGCCGCGCGTTCATAAGCTGTGCCGACGGGTTTAGGGAAGACCCGTTCCCCCCTTTATCTTCCCGTGCAATGGATCGCGCATGTCCAATTTCAACCATGAGTTCGCCGGCCTGGGCCGCAACCAGTCCCTGCTGGACCAGTCGCGCGCGGCCATCGTGCCGCAGCTGGTCGAGGCCTTTGCTACTGCGCTGGGTCGGTTCGACGATTCGTTGTTTGACCGTGCCGAGCGCGCGGGCCGTTCGCAGACCGCTTTCCTGGATGGCATGCGCGAGCTTCGCCGCCGCCGCCCGGAAATCGCCGGCCGGTATCGCGAGCACCTGATGAAGGCGTGGCTGGCAATGGAGCAGGGCCGGCCCCTTTCGATCGAAGCCGCAGTGAGCGATTCCAACCTTGCACTGAGCCTGGTCTCCGAGCAGGAGCTGGAGTCAAGGCTTGCAGCGCGCAACCTTGCCGGGGTGATCCTGCGCGACTGCAAGCCGGTGCTCGCGCGGCTGGACCGGCGTCTCGGCCTGATCGCCGGCAACCTGGTGCTGGACAGCGAACACAATCCGATCGGCCCCGAGCACGTCGGCGTCGCCCTGCACGAAGCTTTCGGGAGCTGCGAGCTGAGCCTGGAAGTGCGACTGGTCGTGTTCAAGCTGTGCGAGCGTGAGATGGTGCCCGGCATCGCCGCCCTGTACGACGCGCTCGACGAGCTGCTGGAAAAAGCCGGGGTGATCCCCGAGATGGCCGCGCAGCCAAAGCGGCGCTTGCCGGAATTGCCCCGGCGCGCCGAACGCGACGCGATGGTGGACGACGAAGAGGCCAGCGCGCCGGCATGGGCCGCGCGCTTCACCCACCGCATGGCCGGAATGAAAGGCGGCATGCAGGCAGCCATGGGCCAGAGCGGCACCGGGGACAGCCCGGGGTTTCCTGGCGGTGCACAGGGCGTGCTGCTGGAAGCACTGCATCACCTTCTGCAGGAGTCGCGCAGCAACCGCCCGAGTCCGCCGCAGCGCAGCGGTTCGGGCGGGAGCTCCACTGCCAACCGGTCCCTTTCGCAGACCGAAATGATGTCGGTGCTGTCGGTCCTGCAGAGCTCCCCCAGCGCTTCGCTTCGCGCGGCTATCGGCGATACCAACGAGTCGCTGGCGCAGCGCCTGAAAAGTGAAGTGCTCAGCAGCGCCAGCCACCTTGGGGTCGATGCCTCCAGTGCCCGGCTTGCGCCCGTGGACGAGGACGCCATCGACCTGGTGGGCATGCTGTTCGACGTGATGCTGGACGAGCGCGACCTGGCAGGGCGGCCGCGCGAGTTGATCGGGCGCCTGCTGGTCCCGTTTGCCAAAGTGGCGCTGCTGGACCGGCGCATGTTCGTGCAGAAGACCCACCCGGCGCGGCGCCTGCTCACCGTGCTGTCCGAGGCCTGTGAGGGCAACAATGGAGAAAGCCCGGCCGAGCAAAGCCTGATGGCCAAGGTCGAGGAAGTGGTGGACCGGCTGACGGCGGAGTTCAACGAGAACCTCGCGATTTTCCTCACCCTGGAAGACGAGTTCCGCGACTTCCTTGGACAGCACAAGCGCCGCATCGACATTGCCGAGCGGCGGGCGGCCGAGATCCAGCGTGGCCAGGAACGTCTCGAGGCGGCGCGCGCGCGCATGAACCTGGAACTGTCCGCGCGCCTGGACGGTCGCCACGTGCCGCAGGCCATCGATGACTTCATGCGCCAGCCGTGGGCCCACCACGTGACCATGACCGTGCTGCGCGAGGGCGAGGACGCGGATGGACTGCGCGATGCACTGGCGTTGGCGGACGGCGTGCTGGAAGAGCTGGCCGAGGCGCAGCGCCAGATCATCGGCAAGCCGTGGCTGCAGGCGTGGCGCCCTGCGCTGCAGCAGGTGTTCGCCAGCGTTGGCATGAATCGGGACGCGGCCAGTTCGGCCGTGGACGCGCTGCACGACACCTTGCAGGCGGTGGCGGCATCCCGGCCCGACCTTGAGAAATCGCTGCCGGAACTGCCGCAGGTCGTGCTGCCTCACGTCGAAGAAGAACAGACGCCGATGCAGCTGGTGGCCGGCACCGACACGCTGGATTTCGACAGGACCGACGCCGACCACTTCCGCCTCATGGCGATCGGCACATGGCTGGACTTCATCGACAGGGACAACCGGCTGCAGGCGGGCAAGCTGTCGTGGATCAGCCCGATTTCGTCGCGACTGCTGTTCGTCAATCGCCGCGGCGTGCGCTTCTGCGTGGCCTCGCCCGAGGAACTGGCGGTGATGGTGAGGCTGGGTCGCCTGCGCACGCACCGGCAGGAAGATGCGTTCGACAGTGCGATGCAGGGCGTCATCGAGCGTCTGGATCCGGCGCGCCCGGCGGCGGCCAACGCCTGATCCCGCCTGCGCTGTCATCGCCTTTGTCCGCCGGCGGGGTCGTGCCTTTGCTAGCATCGGGCACTGCATCCATCCGGCGAGGGCGAACATGGCGGTCGAAGTACTGGTGTTGAAGGAAACCGCGTCCGGCGAGCGGCGCGTTGCCGCCACCCCCGAAACCGTCAAGAAGCTCGTGGCCCGCGGGGCTCGCGTGCACGTTGAAAGTGGTGCCGGCACGCGCGCAGGATTCATCGACCAGTCCTACCTCGATGCGGGAGCGGTACTGGCAACCGGCGATGCGCGCGCGGCGGCCGACCTGGTGCTGTGCGTTCAGGCGCCCGATCCCTCATCGATCGGCCTGCTGAAGCAAGGTGCAACGCTGGTCGGCATCCTGCAGCCAGAGGCCGACCCCTCCCGTGCCCAGGCGATGCAGCAGCGTGGCCTGCTGGCGTTCCCGCTGGAGAAGCTGCCGCGCACCACCCGCGCGCAGGCCATGGACGTGCTCAGCTCCCAGGCGGGCATGGCCGGCTACAAGGCGGTACTCATTGCCGCGCAACTGGCACCGCGCTTCTTCCCGATGCTGACCACGGCGGCAGGCACCATCCGTCCATCGAAAGTGCTGATCGTCGGTGCTGGCGTCGCCGGACTGCAGGGCATTGCCACCGCCAAGCGCCTGGGCGCGCAGGTCGAGGGCTTCGACGTGCGCCCGGAAACGCGCGAACAGATCCAGTCACTGGGCGGGCGCTTCCTCGACCTTGGGGTCAGCGCAGCGGGCGAGGGCGGGTATGCACGCCAGCTCACCGAGGAAGAGCGCGCCGAGCAGCAGCGGCGCTTGGCCGAGCATCTGAAGGGCATCGACGTGGTGGTATGCACCGCCGCGGTGCCAGGACGCCCGGCGCCCAGGATCATCACCACCGCCATGGTCGACGGGATGAAGCCCGGCAGCGTCATCGTCGACCTGGCGGCAGAGACCGGCGGCAACTGCGAAGCCACCGTCCCGGGCGAAACCGTCGAGCATGGCGGTGTCACCGTGGCCGGGCCATTGAACCTCGCCAGCATGGGCGCGGTGCACGCCAGTGAGATGTACGCGCGCAATGTGTTCAATTTCGTGGCCCTGTTCGTCAACGACGGCGCGATCACCTTCGACTGGGAGGACGAACTCCTGGCCAAGACGCGGTGGCCGCAGGCCGAGGTCGCCACGCCGGGCTAGAGCCGCGCCTCGCCCATGCACTGGCCTGAGGCAGGAGCCCTGCGGGCACGCGATTCGCTCAAGCGCTGAGCTGGCGCGCACGCGTGGGGCGCAGATATGCAGGAGCTCGAGCTCGAACGGTCTGTGCCGGGGGATTCACCCTGCCAGCGCCCCGTGGTCCAGCGGTCGCCTATGGCGGCGTGGCCTGCTCCTGCATCCACTCCCTGCGCTCCTCTGGCGACATCTGCTGCCAGCGCTGCCTCAGCTCCGCGCGCGCTTGCGGTTCCAGGGTCCGCATTTTCTCGAACAGTGCGCGCGCCTCCTGGCGCCGCTGCGGACTCATGTCGCCAAACCGGTGCATGCCCCTTCGTGCATCGCGCCGCTGTGCGGGAGTCATCGCCTTCCAGCGCTGCGCGTGCTGGAGCATGCGCACCCGCTGCTCTGGCGACTCGGCGTTCCAGCGTTCGCGCACCGGCGCGACCAGGGTTTCGCGCTGGGCGTGAGTCAGCCGATCCCACTCCGGGAGTGCTTCATCGGACTGCGCCATGGCCGCCGACGAGAACAGCAGCAACAACATCAGTGGGAGGACGCGCGTGGTCAGGTTCATGCCTATTGCTCCAGGGTAAGAGGTTGGGATTCGGAAGCCAGCCACAGGTACAGATCCGGATCCTCGTCCAGGGCGGCCAGGGCGGACGGATAGGCGGATTCGAATTCGTCCAGGCCCCCTGTCGCCGCCACGCCTGCAGATTCCGCAGCCGGCCCGGTTCCGGCCTGCTGACCGGTTCGCACGCCCACCGCCACCACCAGCACCAACGCTGCCAGGCTGGCACCGAGCCAGCGCCACCGGCTGGCCAAGTGGCTCGCGGACCTGCCGTTGGGAAGCGAATGTCGCGCGGCACGCAGCCGTGCCAACGTCGTCGGCGACAGGCTGGCACCTGCCGCGTCGTGCAGGGCACGCATCGCGTGGTCGAACTCCGGGTCGCCGGGCATCGGTGATTTCACGCGAATTCCTCCAGATGTTTCCTGAGCGCGCTGCGCGCGCGCGACAGGTGAGTCTTGACCGAGCCTTCCGAGCAGCCCATGGCACGCGCCGTGTCGGTGACATCCAGCTCCTCCAGTATCCGCAGGGTGAACGCTTCGCGCTGCCGCCTGGGCAATGCGCGCAATGCGTCCACCAGCCGTGAATACGCTTCGCGCTGGTCGTTGACCTGCGCGGGACCGGCGCCCGGTTCGGCCCAGTCGAGGGTGCTTTCCTCGCGTCCGGGGCCTGGCGTCAACCAGCGCAGGCGGGCGTTCGACCGCCGCTGGAGGTCCACGATTTTGCGCCGGAGGATGCTCCAGAACAGCGGGGTCCAGTCGGCTGCGGGCCGCGACTGATAGATCATCATTTTCATCATGGCCTCCTGTACGGCATCGAGCGCGTCTTCCCGGTTGCGCAGTCCGACCTCGGCGAAGCGGAATGCACGGGTCCCCAGGCCGGCCAGAAACTGCTCCAGCGTGGCCGCGGGCGGCGCCGCTGGAGCGATAAAGGATGACGCAGGGCAGGGATTCTCCGTCACCCGTTCGACTCAGTGCCTGCGGTCCCAGCGCCGCTCAAGTCGGTCGCCACGCCGGTCCAGCATTCGCTCGATGCGATCACCCCGGCGATCGAGTCGGGCATCGATGCGATCCCCCCGAAACTCGAGACGGCTGGCAAGCACCGGCTTGCCGTGCCGGCCGGCCCATGCGGCGCGCCGGTCGTAACGGGCTTCGACCAGATCGCCCCGGTGATCCAGGCGGTGCGCAGTCCGCTCTCCCTTGTGGTCCAGCCGCTCGTCGATACGATCACCCGGATCGCGGGCCAGCGCGTGGCCTGTCGCGATGCCGAACAACAGGAAGGTCATTGCCAGTACGCGAAAGATGCTCATGTCACTTTCCTCCTCAGGTGGGTGCTGTGGGGATGCAAACGCGCGCCAGCAGGGACCGTTGACTTGGCTGCAGTCCGGTTCAGTGCGCGGTTATGATGCGTCAGGGCACGGTGCCCGGGGAGAAAGTGGATGAGCGACGGTTTCGTGGCCCTGTATATCTTCATGCTGGCCGCCATTGCCGGCCACGTCATCATCTCGCGTGTACCGGTGATCCTGCACACGCCGCTGATGTCGGGCTCGAACTTCATCCACGGCATCGTCCTGATCGGCGCCATGGTCGTACTGGGGCATGCCGACACCGGGGTCGAAAAAGTCATCGGCTTCATTGCGGTGCTGCTCGGCGCAGGCAACGCCGCCGGCGGCTATGTAGTGACCGAACGCATGCTCGACATGTTCAAGTCCTCGCGCAAGCCGCTGGCGAAGGGGGATGACGCGTGAACTGGACTTCGCCCGAACTTCTGTCGCTTCTGGTCAAGGCCAGCTACCTGGTGGCCGCCGCGCTGTTCCTGCTCGGCCTGCAGCGCATGGCCTCGCCGGTCACTGCACGCAGCGGCATCCGCTGGGCGGGCCTGGGCATGCTGATCGCCACCGTGGCCACGTTCCTGATGCCCGGGCTGGACAATCACCTGCTCATCTTCCTGGCGGTGGCCATCGGCACGGCCGCGGCCTGGATTTCCGCGCAGCGCGTGGCGATCACCGACATGCCGCAGATGGTGGCGCTGTACAACGGCATGGGCGGCGGTTCGGCGGCGGCGATCGGCGCGGTGGAACTGCTGCGATTTTCCGCCAACGGGGGCTCGCCCTCGATCGTGGTGCTGGTACTGGCCGTGGTTGGTTCGCTGATCGGTGCGGTGTCGCTGTCGGGATCGATCATCGCCTGGGCCAAGCTCGACGGGCGCATGGACAGGCGCTACACGTTCAACGGGCAGATGGTGTTCAACGCAGTGATCGCGCTGGCGGCCGTGGCATTCGGGATCATGGCGATCTGGACCCTCGACCTGCCCTGGATCCTCGCGTTCTTCATGACCGCGCTGGCGCTGGGCGTGCTGATGACCCTGCCCATCGGCGGCGCCGACATGCCGGTGGTGATCTCGCTCTACAACGCGCTGACGGGACTGGCGGTGGCCTTCGAAGGCTACGTGCTCGGCATCGAGACCCTGATCATCGCCGGCATGATGGTGGGCGCGGCAGGCATCCTGCTGACCCGGCTGATGGCCAAGGCGATGAACCGGCCGATCAGCGGCGTGCTGTTCTCCAACTTCGGCGGCAGCAGTGGCGAGATGCAGGAGATCGGCGGCTCGCAAAAGCCCATCGAGGCCGGCGACGTCGCGGCGATGATGGCGTTCGCCGAACGCGTGGTGATCGTGCCCGGTTACGGCCTGGCCGTGGCCCAGGCCCAGCACAAGATCTGGGAGCTGTCTCAAAAACTGATGGAGCGCGGGGTCAAGGTGAAATTCGCGATCCACCCCGTGGCCGGGAGAATGCCAGGGCACATGAACGTGCTGTTGGCCGAGGCGGGCGTGCCGTACGACCTGATCGCGGACATGGACGACATCAATCCCGAGTTCCCCAACACCGACGTGGCCCTGGTGATCGGCGCCAACGACGTGGTCAACCCGGTGGCCAAGACCGATCCGGCCAGCCCCATCTACGGCATGCCGATCCTTGACGTGGTCAATTCCAAGAACACGATCGTGATCAAGCGCGGCAAGGGCACGGGCTTTGCCGGTATCGAGAACGCGCTCTTCTACGCCGACAACACCCGCATGCTGTACGGCGACGGCGCTGACATGGCGGCGGCGCTGGTGAGCGAACTCAAGGCGCTGGACGGCGGCCACTGACGGCGACGCGTTGCATCTGCCGCTGTCATCGGGCCAATAGCCACGCCAGCACCAGCGCCAGCGCCATCCACGCCAGGTCTGCTCCGCTGTTGGCCAGGCCGGCGAGGGTGCTCGCGTGGTGCATGCCCAGCTTCAGTGCCGAATCCAGCGGGTTGAGGCCCATGATCATTCCGATCTGGGTGGCGATCATGGCCCAGTTGAACAGCAGGATCATTCCTGCAGTGGAGCCGACGGCCAGCGCGGCGCGGGAAGATCCCGCGCGCATGCCACCCAGGCGCAGCAGCAGCGCCGAGGCGATCGCTCCGAACACCGCCAGCCAGCTGCTCTGGTCCTGCAAGTAGATGGCCAGCAGAATCCACGCCAGCACGAAGCAGATGTTGCCCAGCAGCAGCAAGGTCGGCGCGATCCAGTGCGCTGAGGGGGTGTCGCGGGGCGATTGGGGCATGGTCATTCCATCAAGGACCGCCAAGGATACTGGAGGTCGCCGCCCACCCGGCCGACCCGATCGGGTCAAGCGGGCTAAAATGACGGGCTTGCGGCATCCCTCACCGCCCCCATCTGGTTGTCATGTACTCGCGCAGCAGTGAACCGGTCCAGTTCGAACGCGATTGTGCCGCCGTCCTTGTTCCCCAAGGCGACAGCGTCACCTTGCCGGCGGGCAGCTTTGGCTACATCACCCAGGCCCTGGGC
>JBBSVH010000076.1:0-12170 GCA_038233685.1 Lysobacterales bacterium
CACCAGCACGCGCACCAGCCCACCAAGGCCGGTTAAACGCGACCCGGAGCATGGCATCCAACCAGAGGACTGGATACCACCCGACGAGGAGCGACGTGTGTCCTGGCAAAGTTGGCTCGCGCAAAGCGCGAAAGCTTTGAACTTGCTCGGCTCTGGTGCTCGTTCCACCGTTGTGTCGGTGAGCCGATGGCGGGAGCCAAGGCTCCGCACCACCGGCCGACATACCTTCAGCTTTCGGCGACCTGCAGCACCAGCTTGCCGAAGTTCTCGCCGGTGAACAGCTTGACCAGGGTCTCGGGGAAAGTCTCGATGCCGGCGACCACGTCCTCCTTGGACTTCATCGTCCCTTCTTTCAGGTACTTCGCCATCTCGGCGATGGCTACCGGATAGCGGTCGGCGTAGTCGAACACCACGATACCTTCCATGCGCGCGCGGTTGACCAGCAGCGAGAGGTAGTTCTTCGGGCCCTGTACGGCGGTGGTGTTGTTGTACTGCGAAATGGCGCCGCAGATGATGATGCGCGCGCTGCGGCGGATGCGGCCCAGCACGTGGTCCAGGATTTCGCCGCCCACGTTATCGAAATAGATATCGACGCCCTCGGGGCAGTGGGTTTTCAGGCCTTCGCGCACGTCCTCGTTCTTGTAGTCGATGCAGGCATCAAAGCCGAGTTCGTCGACCACCCAATCGCACTTGGCCTTGCCGCCGGCGATGCCGACCACGCGGCAGCCCTTGATCTTCGCAAGCTGGCCCACGGTCTGGCCTACGGCGCCTGATGCTCCCGATACGACCACGGTCTCGCCGGCCTTGGGCTGGCCCACGTCCATCAGGCCGAAGTACCCGGTCATCCCGGGCATTCCCAGTACGTTGAGCCACTGCGTGGGCGTGCCTAGGCGAGGATCGATCTTGAACACGCCGCTGCGCTTGATTTCCGCGGCCGAAAACTCCTTGTATTCCTGCACGCCGATGCCGCCGCTGACCATGTCACCTGCAGCGAATGCCGGGTTGTTGGAAGCGACCACTTCGCCGATTCCACCCGCGCGCATGACTTCATCAATGCCCACTGGCGGAATGTACGACTTGCCTTCGTTCATCCAGCCACGCATCGCAGGATCCAGCGACAGGTACAGGGTCTTGACCACGATCGCGTCCGCCGCGGGTTCGGCGACAGGCTCGGTGGTGAACTTCCAGTTTTCGCGCGTCGGCATGCCAACGGGGCGTGAAGCCAGTCGTACCTGGTGGTTCTGCAGGGTGGCGAGGTCGGTCATTGGAATTTCCTTTGGGGGTGGAAGGATGAATGGGTGTCAGTCCTGGCCGCCGGTTCCAACGTGGTACCAGTGCCATGGCTCGTAAACGATGCCGTGCGGATTGTCGCGTGGGTAGCTCATGCGGAAGCCGAAGCGCGCGGCGTTCGCCTGCAGCCATTCGAAAGCACTTGTGTTCTCGAAGGATTCCTCGGCCGGCGGCTCGCCCGGCGCGCCGATGTCCAGTGCATTGCCGTCATGGTGCTCGCTGTAGCCGGGTGCGGCGTTCACGGTGAGGATCTGGCGCACGTCCTGGCCGCGCGCGAGCTTGCGCTCGAAGATGCCCAGCTGGTAATCGTGGCTGCGATACCCCGATATTGCCTCCAGCAAAACCCCGTCGCGTGCGGCGGCGTATTTCAGCAATGTCCAGGCGCGCGAAGCCCCTGCGGTCAGCCACAGCGGCCTGCGGTAGCGATCAGATCCGGCCAGGGCAAGCGCCGCGGGTTCGGCGATCAGCTGCAAGCCGGTGTCCTGCGCGTAGCTGTCATCCAGCCCCAGCCAATCCAGTCGCTCGTGCAGGCCGTCGAGCGGCAGGGTGCCCATGGCGTCGATGTCCACGCCACGATCAGGCATGAGTCCATCGATGCAATCGAGCGCCTCGTCCACTCCCGGCTCGCGTGACCAGCGCGGCATCAGCGACTGGATTCCTTCGTCCACCACGGCAGCGAGATAGCGACCATCGCGCTTGCGCCTCAGCACCGTGCGCGCGCGCGCCAGCAGGCGTGCGTCGGCATTGCTGCGCGCCCGCAGCAGGCCGCCCGGCCACAGCTCGATGGTCGAGGTGTTGATCAGGAATCGGGGTTGGGGGCGCATCGCGCCAGCTTAGCGGTGCAGCTGGGGCTGTGCCAGTTCGCGCAGGCGCTTGAGCAGGGCGTCGGGCTGATGGAGCTGCAGCAGCAGGCCTTTTCCTGATGCAGTGGGCAACCACAGCGCATGCCGGCCTCCGGCAATGGCAACGAAGGAATTTTCGCCATTGTGCAGCCGGAAGTGCCCGCTCTTGAAGCCAGGCAGCGCGTAGCCGTTGGTCTTCAGGGCAGGCTTGAATTCCGTGCGCTCCTCCAGATCCACTACCCGGGCCTGTCCGAGTTGCAACTCCGACAGGGCCACGGTCCGGGTATAGAAGGAGGTTTTGATGCGCAGTTGATCCAGATCCAGCTGCAGTCGATGCCGCTTCATTGCAAGCTCCAGAAGCAGCCAGAGCAGGAGCAGGAATACCGGAGTGCCCAAAGATGCGATGTGGGTGGAAAAATCGCCTGAGGCCGCAGCGGAGGCCAGGCTGCCACCATGCTTCCACAGCGTGGCGCCAGCGATAACGGTCAGGGGAAGGGCAAGCACAAGACCGAACAGGATTGCCCGCGGCTTGATTCCGGGCGCGACCAGCTGGTGGATAGTGTCATCGGACATGCGGATTTCCTTCGCCAAAGATTCAGTGGAGCAGCAGGACGATGCCGGCCAACAGGGCCAGTGCTGAAACGATCAGCAGCGTTGCGACGATCTGCTGCGTCTGCTGCGTCTGCTGCGCATGGCGGGTTTTGATCATGCGGATGATGTGCACCACAAGGGTTCTCCTGGTCCAGCAGGCGCCCGGGCCGGTTTGGCGCGAGCGGCGCCGTGATTATTGAGGCCGCTTGAAAACCATCACGGCGGGCGAGGCCGGCGCGGGAATCACGACGCTCACCAGCTCCCAGCCCAGCGCGCCCATGCGGCTCAACTCCGACTGCATCGTCTCGATCTTGAATCCACCCCACGTGCCCGGCTTAACCTGGACTACTTCATAACTCCATCGGTCACTCATTTGATCTTCTCCTTGTCTGATCCGTTGGATGGCGAGGGCAGGCGTCCGGCTTTGCGCAGCGCGTCGCGCAGGACGTACTCGATGTGCGCGTTGAGCGAGCGCAGCTCATCGTCCGACCAGCGCTGCGTGGCTTCGAACACGTCGGCGCTGATGCGCAGGGGATAGGCCTTCTTTTCTGCCACGACCGGATCCGTCGGGCCGGCTCAGTACAGCGAGCCGGTGTTGACGATGGGTTGGGTGCCGCGCTCGGAGCACAGCACCACCAGCAGGTTGCTGACCATGCTGGCCTTGCGCTCTTCGTCCAGCTGCACGACGCCGTTCTTCTCCAGTTCGGCCAGGGCCATCTCGACCATGCCCACGGCACCTGCAACGATCCGGGTGCGCGCAGCGATCACCGCGTTGGCCTGCTGGCGCTGGAGCATGGCCTGGGCGATTTCCGGCGCGTAGGCCAGGTGGCTGATGCGCGCTTCCAGCACGTCCACGCCTGCTGTACTGAGGCGCTCGTCCAGCTGTTCCTTCAGATGCACGCTGATCTCCGCCGCGTGGCTGCGCAGCGAGACCTCGCCCTCTTCGTGACTGTCGTAGGGGTAGCTGGTGGCCATTGCGCGCAGGGCGGCTTCGGACTGGATATGCACGAAGCTCTCGTAGTCATCGACGTTGAACACGGCCTCGGCCGAATCGACCACCCGCCACACGATCACCGCGGCGATTTCGATCGGGCTGCCCTCCAACTCGTTGACCTTGAGCCGGCCACTCTCGAAGTTGCGCACGCGCAGCGACACTTTGCGCTTGCTGAAGAACGGGTTGTTCCAGCGCAGTCCGTTGTCCTTGACCGTGCCGACGTACTTGCCGAACAGGCTCAGTACGGCGGCCTGGTTGGGCTGCAGGGTGTACAGCCCGGTCAGGCAGAACACAACGGCAATGCTGAGCAGCACGCTGCCAATGATCTTCAATGGCGAAGGCCCTCCCGCATTGCCAACGGCCCCCACGCCGCTGAAGAACAGCCAGGCGGCGAGCAGGGCGGCCGCCAGGAGGGCAAGGAGAAGCGGGATGCCGGCAATCGATCGGGTCGGATTTTCTTTCATGGGTGGATCCTCTGGGTTCGGATAAAAGATATCAAATTGATATCAAATGTCAACAGAATGATCTGGCGGCATGGCAGGATCGCTAAAATGCCGCTCCGCTGCTGCAAGGACCCCTGCATGACCCGTATCGGCACGCCGCTTTCGCCCCAGGCCACCCGCGTTCTCCTGCTGGGATCCGGTGAGCTCGGCAAGGAGGTGGCGATCGAACTGCAGCGGCTGGGCGTGGAAGTCATCGCCGCCGACCGCTATGCCGATGCGCCCGCCATGCAGGTGGCACATCGTTCCCACGGGCTGGACATGCTCGCTGCCGACGCACTGCGCGCGCTGATCGAAAGCGAGCGCCCGGATCTGGTGGTACCGGAGATCGAGGCCATCCATACCGACACGCTGGTCGCCATGGAATCCGAAGGCAGGGTGCGCGTGGTGCCCACTGCCCGCGCGGCGCGATTGACCATGGACCGGGAAGGCATCCGCCGTCTTGCCGCCGAAACCCTGGGGCTGCCGACGTCTCCCTACCGTTTCGTCAACACCCGGTCGCAGTATCTGGAGGCGGTGCAGGCGATCGGCCTGCCGTGCGTGGTCAAGCCGCTGATGTCGTCCTCGGGCAAGGGCCAGAGCACGTTGCGCGGAGCGAGCGACGTGGACACGGCGTGGGAATACGCCCAGAGCGGCGGTCGCGCCGGGGCCGGGCGGGTGATCGTGGAAGGGTTCGTGGAGTTTGATTACGAGATCACCCTGCTGACCGTGCGCCACGCCGGCGGAACCTCCTTCTGCGAACCGATCGGGCACCTGCAGCAGGACGGCGACTACCGCGAAAGCTGGCAGCCGCAGCCGATGTCGGCGCTGGCGCTGGAGCGCTCGCAGCAAATCGCGCGCGCCATCACCGACGACCTGGGTGGCTGGGGCCTGTTTGGCGTGGAGCTGTTCGTACGTGGCGACGAGGTCTGGTTCAGCGAGGTTTCGCCGCGACCGCACGATACCGGGCTGGTGACTCTGGCCTCGCAGGACCTGAGCCAGTTCGCGCTGCATGCGCGCGCCATACTGGGGTTGCCGATACCGGCAATCAGGCAGCGTGGCCCGTCGGCGTCGTGTGCGCTGCTGGCGCAGGGACATGGGGTGCCGGTGTTTTCGGGCGTGGATGCTGCGCTGCATGGCGTCGACAGCGAACTGCGCCTGTTCGGCAAACCGCGCGTAGATGGTCAGCGCCGCGTCGGCGTGACCTTGGCGCGTGGTCAGAGCGTTGACGCCGCCCGCCGGGCAGCGCGTGCATCCGCACAGGCCATCGGCATCGAACTCACCTGACTAAACAAGGATCCACGACTCGATGAAAGACACAGACGGCTACGCCGTGTTCCTGTTCCCGCAAGCCATTGAAGCGTTGGGTGATGCGGTCAAGCCGTACATCACTGAAGGCGCGAACGGCGCACATGTGTTGTGTACCGAGATCGACACGGCCGGCTCGCTGATCGAGATGTCGCTGGACGGCACCACCGAGGATGGCCAGGCCCTGCAGGTCGAACTTATGGTGCCCTCCAGCATGGTGCGCATGATCGTGTCGGCGCGCGGCGAGGACGCCTTTGGCTTCAGGCCGCGCGCAGCAGCCACGGCGACCCCGATCCGCGCGACACCTGTCCCGGCGACCCCTTCCGCAGACGCCGCGTCCCCCGATGCAGAGCCGACGCCGCCGGTGGAGTGAGGATGATTACCTGGGCCGATCTTCCAGCCCTTGACGCAGATCAATCCAGACCAGGCGGTGGTCACTGGCGTCGATGAGTTCGCCACCGGGCTCGCCCGGCACCGGCCAATGGATCCCGCTGCCGACCACCTGCCACTGCATGGAGGGCAGCACGTAGTCGAGCCGCAGGGTCCCGGTCGCGGGGCCGAAGTCGCCGGTGTGGGTGGCGGTATCGCCGCGACGGGCAAATCCCGTCGCGGCAGCAAGTTCCGCTCCGCCGGTACTGCGTGGGGGATTGGTCGCATTGACGCGCGGATGTCGCAGCAACTGGCTGATCGCGCCGGGGTAGCCGTCGCCATCGTCCGGATCGGCGTTGAGGTCGCCGACGATCACGAAGCGCGCGTCGTCGCCCAGGCCGCCGCAGCGGTCCTGGTCGTCGCACAGCCAGGCCTCGTTTCCAGGTGAGAGATATTCCTTCCACAGCCGGATTTCATCGAAGTTGCGCCGCCCATTGCGGTCCTCGGGACCATCGAACACGGGCGGGGTCGGGTGCGAGGCCAGCAGGTGCAGTTCACCCAGCGGCGTCTGGATCGGCACGTCCCAGTGCGACTTGGACGACAGGCGCAGCTGCTTCCATATGGTGTCGTCATGGAAAGGCAGGGCGGCAGCCGGGTCCCGGGGCCGCAGCGCGCCGGGCATGTCGCTCCAGCGCAGTTGCTGGAAGGTGCGTGCCCGCGCCTGGTCGATCGGGAACCTGGACAGCACCAGCATCCCGTACTGGCCCGGGTGCAGACCGTAGCCCCACGCGTCGTTGCCACGATCGCGCCCGGCGCCGCCCACGCTCCCGTTTGCATCGAGATCGAGCCCGCTCGGTACGCCGGTGTTGACCGGCGCCAGGTAGCGGTACGGATAGCGCAGCGCATCGCCGCCTCCGGGCTGGGCGACTCCGAGGTAGCGCGACTGGAACAGGTCGGCGGCGCGGTGCGTCGGGTCGTAGTCGAACTCGTTCAACAGCACAACATCGGGCCGCACCCGCTGCAGTACGGCGGCAATGCTGCGCGCCTTCGCGCTGTCGTCCTCGAGTGCGCGCACCAGTCCTCCGGCATCCTCGGTGTACAGGGAGGTGTTGTAGGTCGCCACCCGCAGCGTCCCGACCTTGGCCGGGGTGTCTTTGGCGGAAGTGCGATCAATCAACGCTGCGGGATCACCGTGCACGTTGACGCGCACGCACGCGGCAGTGGAAAAGAGGAGCAGCAAAAGAATCGGGACGAGTGGGCGCATAGGCCAATTCTGGCACGTCGATGGCCGACGCCAGTGAGTACATGCACTGCAGACAGAGCGCCTGGGTTGCGCGCGCGGTCACTCCTCGACGAAGCGACGCCAGCGACGTCCGTCGAACGACTCCAGTGGCCGGAAGCGCTTTTTGTAGTCCATCTTCCGGTGGCCTTCGATCCAGTAGCCCAAATACAGGTGCCGGAGCGATTCGCGCTGCGCCCACTCCAGCTGCCGCAGGATCCCCAGCGTGCCCAGGCTGCGTGACTCCAGGCCAGGCTCGAAGAAGGTGTACACGGCCGACAGCGCCTCCGGCACCAGGTCGGTCACGGCCACGGCCAGCAGCTGCCCGTCCTCGCGCAATTCCAGGAACCGGCCCTCCGACCAGCTGCCAACCAGGAACTGCTCGAACTCGACGGCGCCGTGGTCGTCCATGCCGCCCTTGGGATGGCGTGCAGCCAGGTAGCGCTGATACAGGTCCAGGTGCTCGGCGGTACGCTCCGCCCCTACGATCCTCGCTTCGACCCGTGCATTGCGTGCGGCACATCGACGCTGGCCCCGATCGGGCCGGAATTCCGCCACCGGGATTCGCACGGCCACGCAGGCGCTGCACCGTTGGCAATGTGGACGATAGACGAGGTCTCCAGAGCGGCGAAAACCCCAGTCCAGGGCGTTCGGATAGAACGTGGGCAGCCGCGGGTCGCGCGGGTCCAGGACCAGGTCGCGTGCCTGGCGCTCGGGCCAGTAGCCGCAGGGATGCTCGCCGGTATGGAACAGACGCAGATCGTCGCCTGGCTGTGGTGCGTCGGTGCCCACGTCAGCGCGTCCAGTACCAGGTCACGAGGTGGAATAGCAGACCTGCGGCGGCGCCCGCCGCGGCTCCCGCCACGATGTCCCGGGGCTCATGGCGCTGAAGGCTGAGGCGCGACCACGCGACCAGCCCGGCGAATGCGAGCCCGGTGACCAGCGCCAGGCTGCTGGCGGCCCCCACCAGGAACGCGGCGAACACCACGAATGCCATGTGCAGCGACAGCTTGCAGCGTGACTGGATCTGGATTGCCAGCAGCACCACTGCAGCCGACAGGCAAAGGCCCAGCGCCAGTTCGCGCGGGGCGCCAAGCGCCAGCGCCAGCACTGCAGCAATGCTCAGCGCGGCCATCAGAAAACCATTGAGCGACCGTCGCTCCTCGACGGCGCTGGCATCGATGTGGTTCCAGCGTCCGCGGCGGACCTGCCACTTCGAGTACGCCATCACCAGCCCGGCAAGCATCACCAATCCGGCCACCGACCACGCCGCCTGCGCGCGGGTTCCGCTGCGGAGGGTGAGCGCCAGCACCGCCAGGGGAAGCACGAGCGCGGGGTGTCCGATGATCGAAACGGTGCGGGCAAGGTGGCGCTGCATATGACGAGGATACTGCGCCAGGCAGATCGCATGCCGTGCGACCCTGAAAAACCTGAACGTCACGAGCCGCAAGTCAACCGATCCGGTCCCGTCGCGTTTGTATTGGCGGTGGCTGATTTGCGCCATTCCCATTGGAGACTCCGAATGATCCGCACGAAACTTCTCACCTCGGCCGTACTGCTTGTGGTCGGAGCTGCCAGCGTCGCTGCCTTCGCCCAGACCAGGACGCCGGTGCAGGCGCCCAAGCCCCGCATCGACACCAACCAGGACGGCTACATCGACCGCAGCGAAGCGGCGGCCATGCCGAAGCTTGCCGGGCGCTTCGACACGCTGGACGTCGATCACGACGGACGCCTGTCCCCGCAGGAGCGCCCTGCGCGCAAGCACGCACTGGGAGGGCACCGCCGGATGGCGGCGGGCGTGCATGCGCGCCTGAAGCAGCTCGACAGCGATGGCGATCGCCGGATCAGCCGCGCCGAGGTGGCCGGCAACCCCCGCTTCGCCGAGCGCTTCGACAGGATGGACGTCGACAAGGACGGCTTCGTGGACCGGGAAGACCGCGTTGATCTGGCGAAAGAGCGCTCTGGAGCGTGGTTCACCCGAGCCGACACCAACCGTGATGGACAGCTCAGCCGCGGCGAGTTCGACGCGGCGCGCTCGAGTCGCGCGCAGGCAATGCGTAGCGGTGACCGCAAGGCTCGTACGCCGTAGACAGGAAGCCTGGTGATTGAAAGGCCCGCATCGGCTTCGATGCGGGCCTCTTGCGTGCCGTTGGCAACGCGGCCGTATCAGCGCAGGTACATCCACGCCAGCGCCACCGCGACGCCGATGTCGGTGATCACCACGCCGATGCGGCCATACATGAACTCATGCAACCACACCCTGCTGCGACCATACCGTTCGGCGCTGCGCTGCAGAATCGGCGTCATGATCCGCGGAAGCATCACCAGGCACTGGTAGTTGATGACGGCCACGCCGGCCGCCGCATAGAGCACCACTGCCGCAGTGCTGGTCGCGAATGTCGCGACTAGAAGAACGCCCAGGCTGAACAGTGCCGCCGTGCCGGTACTGACGTAGATGAAGCGCTGCAGCCGGCGACGCTCGTCTGCGTTTTCGGCAAAGCGCAGCAGCGACCGCCCGCCGAGATAGGCCCCAAGCATTCCGCCGATCAGCGCAGGCACCACGATGTGCATCTGACCGCCCAACACGGCCCCCAGAGCAGCAAATGCAACGCCACCATTGACCGCCGAAGCCCCAAGTCCGCTCGCTCCCACCTTGCCGGCGGCGGCGCTCGCGCTTGTGCCAACTGCGCTGGCCCCGATGATCACCGCCGCACTGGCGGCCGGTGCAGCGGCCATCGCCGCAGACGTCACCGCCACCGCGAACGCGGCGCTGGGGGCGCTGGCGCTGGCGAACTCGCCAAAGCGCCGCAGCATGTCCTCGCGTACGCTGCTTCTGGCGCGCGACAGGCGTTTGCGCACGGCCGCATCGCTCAGGCCCAACAGGACGGCCACCTGCTGGGAACTCTGTCCTTCGCGGTAGTACAGCAGCAGGGTTTCCCGGCTGTCTTCGGGCAGCGCCGAAATGATTTCCTCAGCGGCCATTTCCTCTTCGGTCTGCAGCAGTCGCTGTCCCGGCGTGGGCGAGGGATCGGCGGCCATGCCGATGGCGATCTCGGCGCGTTCGCCGGTCAAGGCGCGATTGCGGTTGGCGCGCAGGTGGTCGCGCGCCAGGTTGCGGGTGATCTGGCGCAGCCACGGCAGGAAGCTGGCCGCATTGCTGAGCCGGTCGAGCTGCTGCCAGGCCTTGAGGAACGCCTCCTGCGCGATGTCCTCGCTGGCCGTGACGTCGCGGGTGATGGCCAGGGCGATGGCGGTCACGGTGTTCTGGCACGCCCCTACGATCCGGCCGTAGGCGTGCTGGTCGCCGCGCGCGGCGGCCGGAAGCTCGTGCTGCAGGGTGAAGTCGAGGGTCTGTGCATTCATCGGAGTGCCTTGCTATGGAGTACCTCCAATGACGGCTCCGCGGCGCGAATGTGACCGGACGACCGGTTTACTGCTCCGGCTGGGGCGCGGGGCTTGGAATGCGGATACGGATTTCTTCCTCCTGCTCCCCGGTGACCGCCGCCGGCTGGACCGCTTGGGCGGAGACGGCCGGCGCTGGCGGCGGAGGCGGCATGCTGCGCTGACGGATCACGGTTACCACGGCGGCCACGGCGATGGCCCCGAGCAGCGCAACGCGAAGCCTCCAGGCGAGCGGGCGCTTCCCCGCGATTTCCGGTGCCGGCGTGCTGAACACCAGCGCTGGCTGCGGCCCTTGGCGGCTGCTGCTGATCAGCCCGGCTTCACGCAGGATTTCACGTGCCCGCGGCTGGTCCTCGGCACGCTTCACCCACAGGCTGGGCTGCTGCTTGGTCTGCATCGGCTCGGCATAGCTGAACTGGCCGCCGCGCTTGCTGTGATACGAGCGCCCGTTGGCGATGTAGATCTCGATGCCGGCGTCGCGGAGCAGCTGGGCCACGCCTTCCACCGTTTCCACGCGCAGGCTGGTGTAGATCTGTCTCATGGTCAGTCCTTTGCCGGCACGACGCCACCGGGTGCGCCTTCGGGCAGGACCCGGATCAGGCCCTCCTGCGCGGTGCTCGCGACCAGCTGGCCGGCGCGGTTGAAGATCTGGCCGCGAGCCAGGCCGCGCGCGGACTGGGCGCTGGGGCTGTCGATCGAATACAGCAGCCAGTCGTCGGCGCGGAACGGCCGGTGGAACCACAGCGCATGATCAAGCGAGGCCATCTGCACGTTGGGCTGGTAATAGCTGATCCCGTGCGGATAGTTGGCCGTGCCCAGCAGCTGGAAGTCCGAGGCATAGGCCAGCAGCGCGCGGTGCAGCTCCGGCGCGTCGCCCACCGGCTCGCACAGGCGGAACCAGACCTGCTGGAACGGCGGCTGCTTGGGCGGGTTGAGTTCGTCGCGCGGGTACACATGACGGAATTCGAAAGGCCCGCGGCGCGACAGCCAGCGCTGCACTTTGGGTGGGAGGGTGGCCATGATCTCGCCGGGAACCGGAGCAGTCGGGGCGACGTCCTCCGGCTGCGGCACCTCCGGCATCTTCAGCTGGTGCTCCACGCCGACCTCGTGGTCATGGAACGAGGCGGCGCAGAAGAAGATCACCTTGCCGTGCTGGATCGCAGTGACCCGTCGCACCGAGAAGCTGCTGCCGTCGCGGGTGCGGTCCACGTCATAGACGATGGGCTGCTGGATATCACCGGCACGCAGGAAATAGGCGTGCAGTGAATGCGCCATGCGGCCGCCTTCGACCGTCGCCTGCGCCGCCGACAGCGCCTGCCCCAGCACCTGGCCGCCGAACACGTACTTGGTGCCGATGTCTCGGCTCTGGCCGCGGAACAGGTTGTCCTCAAGCCGTTCCAGCGAAAGCAGCTCGATCAGCTCGGAGACGACGGGTTCGGGGGAGGGTGGCAAGGATGAAACCTCTGGGTTCTGCGCTCTGGAATTATACCGGGCCACCTGAACCCCCTGTAGGAGCGGGGCCCGGCGCCGCCCCGGGGGGTGAGGGGCCCCGGGAGCCCAGCGGGGTGGGGGTGCCCCCGACGAAAAAAAACAAAACCACACCCGAGCGGCGCGCG
>JBBSVH010000077.1:0-12079 GCA_038233685.1 Lysobacterales bacterium
AGCAAGATCGACTCGCGCACCATCCTGGACCAGTCGGGCGCCGAGACGCTCCTTGGTCATGGCGACATGCTGTATCTCCCGCCGGGCACCGCGATGCCCGAGCGCATCCACGGCGCGTTCGTCAGCGATGAGGAAGTGCATCGCGTGGTGGAGCATCTGAAGGCAAGCGGCAAGGCGCAGTACATCGAAGGCGTGCTGGAGGAAGTCCAGACCATGGGCGATGGCACCGTGGTCGGCGCCACCGGCCTGCCTGAGTCGGCAACCTCGGGCGACGCCGAGGGCGATCCGCTGTACGACGACGCCGTGCGCATCGTTACCGAAACCCGCCGCGCATCGATCTCCGGCGTCCAGCGACGCCTCAAGATCGGCTACAACAGGGCCGCGCGCCTGATCGAAGCCATGGAAGCGGCCGGCATTGTCACCCGACCGGAGCACAACGGCGACCGCAGCGTCCTCGCGCCGCCGCCGCCGCGCGATTGATCCACCAGTTATCTCGAGGAGCGAGCCGCACCCGCGCGCGTTCCACCTGTAGGAGCGACGCCCGCCCGCGATTACTTCTGCGCGGACGTTGGAGAGCATCGAGACCACGTGGACAGGGCCCGCTCCGGATCGAAGCACTGGCTGCCTGATTGGACCTGCCGACCAGCGCATTGGCACGTGTTCAGCTGGCACTGGCGACACTGCATGCCTGCCTTGCACGGGATATCCCAATGAAGCATTCCTACCGTTTCCTGCTCCTCGGCGCTGCATTGGCCACCAGCAGCGCTTTTGCCGGCGCTCGCGATGACCTCAAATCCTTCACCACCGGGCTCAAGGGGCTTGACGCGCAGTTCACCCAGCAGGTGTACGACGCGTCTGGAAAGCTGAAAGAAACCTCCAGTGGCCGTGTTGCGATGTCGGCGCCGCGCCTGTTCCGCTGGGAATACACCAAGCCGTATCCCCAGCTGATCGTGGCCGACGGCAAGAGGGTGTGGGTGTACGACCCCGACCTGGAACAGGTCAGCGTGCGCGAGCAGGGCGTTGAAGAGCAGAACAGCCCGCTGTCGGCGCTCATCGATCCGGGCAAGCTGGACCAGCAGTTCAACGTGAAGGAAGCCGCTGCTGCCGGTGGCCTG
The DNA here is from genome assembly GCA_038233685.1 of Lysobacterales bacterium. Lineage (GTDB taxonomy): Bacteria > Pseudomonadota > Gammaproteobacteria > Xanthomonadales > Xanthomonadaceae > Pseudoxanthomonas_A. Next base: position 1,116 of record JBBSVH010000077.1, read on the forward strand.
CGCTGGCTGGTGCTGACTCCGAAGAACGCCGCCGATGCCAGCTTCCAGTCCGCACGGCTTGGCTTCAACGACAAGGGCCTGACCCGCATGGAAGTGGTCGATGCCGTTGACCAGCGAACCCGGATCGACTTCGCAGGCTGGAAGCGCAATCCGGCCTTCGCGGGCGGAACGTTCAAGTACGTGCCTGCCAAGGGCGTCGACGTCATCGGCGAGATCTGAAGGGCGTGAGACATCCGGGCAGTAGAATGCCCGGGTGCCCACGGCCAAGAAAAAAAGCAGTGATTCAGGCGACCTGCTGAGCGTGGATCGCAGCGCGATGCGCCCGCTCGCGGAGCGCATGCGTCCTGCTTCCCTGGACGAGATGGTGGGACAGCGGCGACTGGTCGCGCCTGACAGCGCCCTGCGCAGGGCGGTGGCGTCCGGGCACGTGCATTCGATGATCCTCTGGGGTCCGCCGGGCTGCGGCAAGACCACCCTGGCGTTACTGCTGGCCAAGTACGCGGATGCCGAATTCAAGGCGATTTCCGCCGTGCTATCAGGCTTGCCAGAGGTACGTCAGGTCCTTGCCGAAGCGGCGCATCGCTTCGCCGAAGGCCGCCATACCGTGCTGTTCGTGGACGAAGTGCATCGCTTCAATAAGGCGCAGCAGGATGCTTTCCTCCCGCACATCGAGCGCGGCACGATCGTCTTCGTCGGTGCCACCACGGAGAACCCGTCCTTTGAACTGAACTCCGCGCTGTTGTCACGCTGCCGCGTGCACGTAATGGAGTCGGTGTCGGTGGAGGACATCACCGAGGCATTGCGCCATTCCCTGGATGACAGCGAGCGCGGGCTTGGCGGGCAGGGGCTGCAGGTGTCCGAAACGTCGCTGCGGGAACTTGCCGGCGCGGCCGACGGTGACGTGCGGCGTGCGCTGACCCTGCTGGAGATTGCGGCCGAGTTGGCGCTGGGGGAGGGTGGCGAGGTCACCGAGCAGACACTGGTCCAGGTGCTGGCCGATCGCACCCGGCGTTTCGACAAGGGCGGTGAGCAGTTCTACGACCAGATCTCGGCTTTGCACAAGTGCGTGCGGAGTTCCAATCCCGACGCGGCGCTGTACTGGCTGACGCGCATGCTCGACGGCGGCTGCGATCCCGGCTACCTGGCCCGGCGCATGACGCGCATGGCGGTCGAGGACATCGGCCTGGCCGACCCGCGCGCGCTGCAGATGTCGATCGAAGCCTGGGATACGTTCGATCGCCTGGGCAGTCCGGAGGGTGACCTGGCCCTCGCGCAGCTGGTCATCTACCTGGCGAGCACCGCCAAGTCGAACGCAGGGTACAAGGCCTTCGGCGCGGCCAAACGCGACGTGCGCGAGCACGGCACGCAGGAGGTACCACTGCACCTGCGCAACGCGCCTACCAAGCTGATGAAGGAGCTGGGTTACTCCAAGGGCTACCAGTACGACCACGACAGCGAGCAGGGCGTCGCTTTGGATCAGACCGGGTTCCCCGATGCGATGGGCGAGCGCGTGTATTACGAGCCCGTGGAGCGCGGCATGGAGATCAAGCTGAAGGACAAGCTCGACCGCTTGCGCAGCGCGCGCTCCGCGGCGACGGCGACGACGAAACCGCATCGCTGATGGATCCGTGGGCGCAGTTGGGGCTGGTCGCGCTGGGCGGAGGCATCGGGGGCGCCCTGAGGCACCTTGTCACGATCTGGTTCTGCGAGCGGGTGGGGGACCGGTTTCCGTGGGGCACCCTGGCCGTCAACCTCAGCGGAGCGTTTCTGCTGGGCGTGTTGCTGGCGAGTGGGGCGGGGCAGGCCAGTGGTTTTGAAGGGTCATGGCTGCTACTGGGTGTGGGCGTGCTGGGCAGCTACACAACGGTGTCCAGCCTGTCGCTGCAAGTGCTGTTGATGGCCAAGGACAATCGGCGCGGCGCGGCCTTCGTTTATGCCGCGTCGACCCTGCTTGCCGGGGTGGCGGCCGTCTTTTCCGGGTCCTGGCTTGGGGCCGTCGCTTGAAGTCCACGCTGTCGCAAACGCTGTGGGTGTCATTGGGGAGTGCGATCGGCGCCAGCGCACGCTGGGGCATAGGCTTGGCCCAGTCCGGAGCCGAGGAAGCGCTCGTGGTGCCATGGTCGACGCTCGCGGTCAATGTCGCGGGCTCGACGCTGATCGGGTTCTATGCCGCAACAGCCGGCGCCAATGGTTCGATGCGCGCTAGTGAAGCGCAGCGACTGTTCGTCATGGCCGGCTTCTGCGGCGGTTTCACCACTTTCTCGCTGTTCTCCGCCGAGGTCCGGTTGCGATTGCAGGCTGGCGATACGGGGGATGCCGGGGTGTTGCTGCTGGTCTCGAGCCTCGCCTGGCTCGCCGGTGCCTGGATCGGTTATCGCGCCGGTCAGCACCTTGCATCAGGGCGCGCACGCCGGGGCTGAGAGTGCGCTTTGGCGAGCGCGCTCAGCGCCGGAAGCGGTAGTGGGCCACCATCCATTCCTTGCCATTGTCGTAGCCGAACAATTCGGCGCACGCCATCCAGAACATCCGCCAGCGCTGGTGCCAGAGCTTGGCTTGCTGCTTGCCGTAGGCCCGCTCCAGGATTTCCATGGCGGCGTCGCGGTTGCGATCCTGGTTCTCAAGCCACGCGTTGGCAGTCTTCTCATAGTGCTGGCCGGAGAGCAGCCAGCGCTGTTCGATGCTCAGCTCGTCCTGGAAGTGCAGCAGCGTGTCTGCCGCGGGCATCAGGCCCCCGGTGAAGAAGTGACGGCCCATCCAGTTGTCCTCGCCCTCGATCTCGAAGGGATACATCAGGTCGCGGTGGCAGAAGATGTGCACGAAAAGCTTACCGCCCGGCACCAGCCACTGCCCCACGCGAGCCAGCAGCTGCTGGTAGTTGCGCATGTGCTCGAACATTTCGATGGACACCACGCGGTCGAACTGGGCCGGCTCCAGCTCCAGCGCATTGACGTCGCGGGTGATGACCTGCACGTTCGACAGCGCGCGCTCCCGGCAGCGCGCTTCGATGAACTCGCGCTGCGGGGCCGAGTTTGAAACCGCGGTGATGCGTGCATTCGGATACTGCTGCGCCATCCACAATGTAAGGGAACCCCAGCCACATCCGAGTTCGAGGATCCTCTGGCCGTCGGCCAGTTCGGCGCGCTCGCCATACAGCGCGAGCATCCGCGCCTCGGCAGAGGCCAGGTCGGGGGTTGCTTCGTCCCAATAGCAGCTGCTGTACTTGAGGTGTTTGCCCAGGCACAGCTGGAAGAACTCGGGCGGTAGCTCGTAATGCTGGCGATTTGCGGCGTCGGTTTCGATAGCGATCGCGCTGCCCCGTAGCTGATCGAGCCGGCTGCGCTGCCGCTCCCAGATTTCGTCCGCGCTGCCGGCAAGCTCGTCGCGCAGGCGCTGGGCGCACATGCGCCGGATGCCAAGGCGCAGCGCGGAATCTGGCAGGAGGCCGCTCTCGGCCCATTGCGTCAGGCCGCGTTCGGGCGGAGCGAAATTCAGGTCGTCGTGGCCGACAGGTGTGGTCGTTGACAAGGTGTTCTCCAGCTGGAATGGCGGTCAGTTTTTTGGCGGAAATGGAATGAATGGGCTGGTGGTGCGCTGGTATTCGGCGTAATCGGCGCCGCGCGAACGCAGGGCTTGCGCTTCGGTGTAGGGGATGCCGGTGACGCGGTACAGGAACGCCAGCATCAGCGCGGGGCCGATCAGGCTGAGCCCCACCCACAGGGCACCCAGACCGATGCTCAGGAACACGTAGGTGAACCAGTGCAGCCATTCGAAAAAGTAGTTCGGATGACGCGAGTATCGCCAAAGGCCTGAGCGGCAGGTCTTGCCCTTGTTGGCAGGGTCGTTGCGATGCGCCGACAGCTGCCGGTCGGCCACGCTCTCGCCCAGGACGGCGACCAGCCACACGACCACGGCGAGGGTCGTCCACAGCGTCCAGACCGGCGCCGGGTTGTGCGCGGCGATCCAGAACGGAATCGAAAAGAACACCACGAACGCGGCCTGGGCCTGGAAGAACATCAGGAACTTCGTCTGGCTACCGTTCCACTTGCGGCGCAGGTTCTGGTAGCGGCCGTCCTCGTCTTCGCTGAAGACGCGCTGCGCAAGGTGGATGGCAAGTCGAGCGCCCCACAGTCCTCCCAGGATGCCAACCAGCACCCTGGGCAGGGTCGCGCCCGGCAGCACCGCGGCATAGAAAACCGCACTGGCCGCCATGCCCGCCGACCACAGCACGTCCACGACGCCTGCGTTGCCGCTATGGCGCTGCCATGCCCAGCCCAGCACCATCATCACGCTGGCGCCTATCAGCACCCAAAGCAGCGGCAGTGCGTCCATCGATCAGGTCTCCACGGTTTGCATTACGGGGGCCGGCGCGGCGTAGCGACGGCAGGCGATCGAGAGTAGCGCCATTGCGCTGCCCCACATGAAGCCGAGCACCAGCAATGCCGGCCAGACCGGCTCGGCGAATTCGATGGCGCTCCAGGCGCGCTGCGCGATCCAGTACGACAGCGGGCCGCCGACCACACCGAACGCAATGGCCAGGGCGGGGCGCCGCAGCAGGTACGCCGCCGAGTGATTGAAGGTGAGGGCGAAGCCCATCCACAGGGTCAGTATCCACAGCGGCGCCAGCCACGGCAGGGGACCCGGCGATGCGTAGCGGGCAAGACCGGACGCGGCCATGATCGAATCGACAAGCAGACCGAGGGGCAAGGCGACCAGCATCAGGCGCAGGTCCGAGTGCGCTCTTCTGGATGGCTGCAGTTGCCACGCGGCGAACAGCACGAAGAACGCCGGGCCAAGCCACGACATCCGGTTGGCCGCGCCATAGACTGAAAGCAGCCACAGCAACTGCGACGCGACGAAGTTGACGGCCTTGTTCACACCGCCTCCAGCACGTTCGGATACTGCGCGGGCCGCGCATCGGGGCGGGTCAGCCACAGATGTACATCGCCAATGGAGCGCTCGCGGAACCCGCCTTCGCAGTAGGCAAGGTAGAAGTCCCACATGCGGATGAAGCGCTCGTCGTATCCCAGCGCACGCACCTCATCGATACGTGCATGGAAGCGCTCGCGCCAGGCCTTGAGGGTCAATGCGTAGCTCGGGCCGATATCCTCGAGGTTGAACAGCCGCAGGTCGCTGGCGCGACCGATGGCGCCGGCCATGGCCGAGACGGATGGAATGAAGCTGCCCGGAAAGATATGGCGCTTGATGAAATCCACCGACTTGAGTGCCTGCGCGTAGCGGTGGTCCTCGATGGTGATGGCCTGGATCAGCGCCTGGCCGTTGGGCTTGAGCAGGCTGGCGACCTTGGCGAAGTAGGTGTCCAGGTACTGATGCCCGATCGCCTCGATCATCTCGATCGATACGACTCGATCAAACGTTCCCTGCAGGTCCCGGTAGTCCTCCAGCAGCAGGGTAATCCGATCCTGCAAACCGGCAGCGGCCACCCGTTCGGTGGCCAGGTCGTACTGCTCGCGCGAGATCGTGGTGGTGGTGACCCGGCAGCCGTAGTTGCGTGCCGCGTGCAGCGCGAACCCGCCCCAGCCGGTGCCGATCTCGACCACGTGATGCTCCGGCCCAAGTCCAAGCTTGGTGCAGATGCGATCCAGCTTGCGCGTCGCCGCCACTTCCAGCGATTCCGCTTCGTCTTCGTAAATGGCCGACGAATACATGAGATTCTCGTCCAGGAACAGCTTGAACAGTGGATTGCCCAGGTCGTAGTGCGCGGCGATGTTGCGGCGGCTTCCGGTGCGCGTGTTGCGGCTCAGCACGTGCAGGCCCTGCATCAGCCACCCACCCAAACGCGCGGTGCCGGTTTCCATGGCGTCGAGGCGGTCGCGGTTGCGTACCAGGATGCGCACCAGCGCCACCAGGTCATCGCATTCCCAGAGCCCATCCATGTAGGCCTCGCCTGCGCCCACGCTGCCGTTGAGCGCCGCCATCCGGTAGAACGCCGGATCATGCACGCGCAGGTGTACCTGCAGTGTAGATGGCGAAGCGACGGCCTCGCCCAGCACGATGGTGCCTTCGGCGTCGTCGATCACGATCCTGGCGTCGCGCAGGCCGCCAAGCGTCTCCAGCAGACGCCTGCGCAGGATGCGTTCGATCATCGTGGCCTTGTTGCTGTTGGCCGGTGTCGCGGTGATCGAGCCGACTTCTCCCGTCGTGGCAGCGTTCGTGTTCATTTGGAGGGCACCTTGGTATCGGGATGGTCGTGCACGGGGTTGCGTTTGAGCCACAGCAGCAGCGCCTGCCAGTGGATGGCCAGCACCACGCGCAGAGTCATCAGCGGGTACCGCACAAGTACGCGGAACAGGTTGACTGCATTGAGCTCGTTGCGCTGCAGGACCAGGGTCACATCCAGCGCGCGCTGTTCGACAGCGGCGGTGGCTTGCGGCTGCGGCGGGAGCACGTCCATCTGCACGCGCAGATCCTGCGCAGGAGTGGTGAAACGCCACGCGTAGCGGTGCTCCATGGCCATGAACGGCGAGACGTGGAAGCGCTTGTCGAACTGCCACGCATGTACGCCACTCGCCGCACCAGCCTGCGACACCTGCAGCACATAGCTGTGACGCTGTTTCCAGGGTGTGTTGGTGATCTCCGCGACGATCGCCTGCAGGGTCTGGCCGTCCTGCTCGAAGCAGTAATAAAAGCTAACAGGATTGAAGCAGTGACCGAAGTAACACAGATGGGTCAGGAGCCGGATCGGGCCGAGCGGCCTGTGCCCGGTGTGTTGCTCCACCCGATCGCGCACCGCCCGATCCAGCGGGATGTCGGGGTCGCCGAGATAGTCGCTGCGGCGGAACTGGGCAATGTTCCAGCGACCCACCGACCACAGCCAGCGGCCCTGGAAAATCCGTTCCATCTCATCGAGGTCCAGGTACATCAGGAACAGACCGTAGGTGAAGGCGTGCGGATGCGGCGCATGGCGCCGATGGCGCACGGTTCCGGCGTAGATGGCGCTGTGCAACTTCGCGGGTGCCGCGGCGCGGTCGGCGCATGCAGGAATCTCCTGCATGGGCACCGGCACCTCGATGTTCCCGGTTCGCAGCACGTTCACGGCCACTCCACTCCAAGAGCGCTGGCGACTTCCACGCCGCTTCGAAGGCCGTCCTCATGGAAGCCATGCCCCCAGCCGGCGCCGGCAAACCACGTGCGATTCACTCCCTGGATCTCGGCTTTGCGTGACTGCGCGGCAACCGATGCCAGCGTCTGGTGGGGGTGACGGTAGTGCAGCCGGCGCAGGACGCGATCCGGATCAATGTCCGCTCGGCGGTTGAGAGTGACGATAAATTCCTCCGGCGCATCCAGCGACTGCAGCGCATTCATCCAGTAACTGACGCTGCACGCAGCGTCCTGTTGCGTTGGCACGTGCGCATTCCAGGCCGCCCATGCGCGGCGCCGTGGGGGCAGCACGCGCACGTCCGTATGCAGGATCGCTTCGTTGTCCTGGTAGGTGATGTCACCAAGGATGGAGGCCTCTTCCTGGCTCGGGTCCTGCAGCAGGCGCAGTGCGTCGTCGGCGTGGCAGGCCAGTACCACCTGCTCGAACGCCTCATCCCCGGCACTGCTGGCCACCATCACTCCCTGCGCCACGCGCCTGATGCCATTGACGGGCGTCTGCACGCGCTCTTCAACATTCCAGCGAGCGCGCAGCGCGCGCACGTAGCTGGACGATCCGCCTTGCACGACGCGCCACTGCGGCCGGTCGCTGACCTGCAGCATGTGGTGATTGGCCATGAACTTCACCAGGTGCGACATCGGGAACTGCAGGATAGTCTGCGACGGCGAGGACCACAGCGCCGAGGCCATCGGCACGATGTGGTCGTCCCGGAACTCACGCGAATAGCTGTTGCGCTGGAGGTAATCGCCCAGCGTGCAGTCCTGTGAGGCGTCCTGCAGTATCTCTGGCGCCTCCCTGTAGAAACGACGCAGGTCGCGCAACATCCTCCAGAAACGCGGACGCACCAGGTTCGATGGCTGCGCAAGAAGCCCGCCTAAGGTGCCGGCGTTGTACTGGAACCCATTGCCCTCGTCGTGCACGGAGAAGCTCATCGTCGTCTCCTGCGAGGCCACGTCTAGCTCGGCGAGCATCCGCGTCAGCAGCGGGTAGTTGGCTTCGTTGAAGACGATGAAGCCGGTGTCGACGGCGTACGACCTGCCGCCAAGTTCAATCTCATGGGTGTGCGTGTGGCCACCGAGATAGCTTCCAGCTTCAAACAACACGACGTCATGCTTGCGGGACAGCAGCCAAGCCGAGCCCAGGCCGGCGATTCCTGAGCCCACCACGGCGATCCTGCTCACGGTTCAGGGCGTACCGTACGCGACAGACCGGCCGGCACGGGCTTGAGGTCATGCACCAGTCCAAGCCACGACATGAGCTTGAGCCCATACCAGGTGAAGTCGTATTCCCACCACATGAAGCCTTGGCGCGCGGAGCCGGGGAAGTGATGGTGATTGTTGTGCCAGCCCTCGCCAAAGGTGATCAGCGCCAGGAACCAGTTATTGCGGCTGTCGTCGCGGGTGTCGAAACGGCGACTGCCGAACACATGCGCGAGCGAGTTGATGGTGACCGTGGCGTGGAACAGGACGATCGTCGATACGAAGAATCCCCACACCAGCAACTGCGGTCCGTTGGTGCCGAGCGCCGGATGCGCGGACTCGAGCCATGCACCCAGGAAGTACAGACCAACAGCGAGCAGCACCGGCATCAGGATGTCGAAACGGTCCAGCCAGCGTAGTTCGGGGTATTTCTGCAGGTCAGGAATCCGCGACCATTCCGTGCGGAAACCGCGCGGCGTCAGGAACCAGCCCATGTGGCTCCACCAGAAGCCCTTGTGCCTGGGCGAGTGCGGATCGGCGGGCGTGTCGGTATGGCGGTGGTGGTGGCGGTGATGCGCAGCCCACCACAGGGGGCCACGCTGCACGCACATGGCACCTATGGCGGCAAAGACGAACTGCACCGGCCGCGAAGTTCGAAATGCGCGGTGTGAGAAGTAGCGATGGTAGAAGCCGGTGAGCGCAAACATCCGCACCGCGTACAGAGCCGCAGCGGTTGCCAGGGCGAACCACGACCAGCCCACCTGGAACACCCACAGGCACGCCAGGTGCATGGCAACGAACGGAGCGGTGCGCAGCCAGTCGATGCGATCGGCATGTGCCTCATCGAGCGGCGCCTCAACCGTCGTGTCAAACCAGCGCAGCAACGCGCCGGTGCGCCCCCGCTGCTGCGGAGCAGACGAATGGTGTCGAGTGGGGAGGCTGGGCATGGAGGACTCGTTGCTGGACGTGCTGCTTACTACGTCGACTGGCTGTCGACGGATGCGCCGGCGGGGTGAGCCACCATTCAACTTCCACTCGCGTAGCCCACGGCCGGCGCAATCAAGAAAAAACCCGCCGCGATGGGTCGCAGCGGGTTCGGATGTCCCTTCCGCCGCGCAGCCCTTCGACTGCGGCGCAGGGCACGTCCCGCTTTACGGCGCCATGGCAAGCAGCTGGATGCCGCCCTTGGCCACCACTGGCCCCGTCGCCTTGCCTCCGGGGGCGCCGCCCGCGGGCTCGAGGGTGACTGCCAGGATTGCTTCGGTGCTGAGCAACTCCACGTACTCCTGCGGAATCGTTGCCGATTTCGAGGCCGTTTCGTCGAAGACGCCCAGCGAACGAGCCACGCCATCGGTGGGAATCAGCCAGAGTTCGGGAACGAGATCGTCATCCGCCGCTGGCTGCAGAGGCGTCACGGTGATTCGGCCGGTGGCCGCGTCCATGGTCGCCACGTACCCCGGCTGGCCGTCGTCCTGGGTCAAGGTTGAAGCCATCTCGGTCGGGCCTGCAGGCGTGACCGGTTCGGGAACGGTCACCAGCTCCGGAGCCACCGGATCGGCAGGCTGTGGAGCACGCACCACATTGAGCAGGGCAAACAGGCAGACCGCCGCCGTTGCGAATCCGCCGGCCGTCAACAGGCGCCAGAATGCGAGCTTCTGCCAAAACGACTCGTGCTCAGGTTCCATGTTCGACACTGGACCACGGCGAGGAGCCGGTGACAGCTCCAGGTCACTGGAAATACGCGCCCAGACGTAAGCTGGAACCGGCACCGGCGCAATCTCTGCTGCCAGCGAAACCAGGCGGCTCTCCCAGAGGCTTACTTCCGAGGCAAACGCACTATCGCTTTCGATCAGCTGCTCAACGCGCCGTCGCTCTGACGCATCCAGCACGCCCAGCACGTATTCGCCGGCGAGCACGTCGCCGTCGCTCGGATCCTGTTCTTGTCCCGGGTAGGAAGTGTTCATCGTTCCAGGCACGCTTTGAGCTTGACCAGGCTGCGGCGAATCCAGCTCTTGACGGTGCCCAGCGGCGTACCGCTGCGCTGCGCCAGCTCCTCGTAGGTGTTGCCTTCAAAGAACGCCGTGCGGATCAGCTGCCGTCGGGGCGCCTCCAGCTCACCGAGGCACACGTCCAGCCGACGGCTTTCCAGGGCCATCTCCGTGGCGACCTGCGCATTGGGACCGGTTTCGACCAGCTCTTCCGCGTTCTCTATGGCCACCGACATCCTGCTGGAGCGGTTGGCACGCAGGTGGTCGATAGCCTTGTTGCGCGTCATCATGGTCAGCCAGGTCATCGCGCCCGCGCGATCCGGGTCGAACTGGCTGGCCTTGCGCCACACGTTTGCAAACACTTCCTGCAGTACGTCTTCGGCTTCGCTGCGCTGGGACACGATCCTCAGGCACACGCCGAACAGCCGCGGCGACGTGGTGCGGTAAAGCCGTTCGAACGCTGCAGTGTCGCCCTCGGCAGTTGCCAGTAACAGCCTGCCAGCCTCGTCCTGCTCTGTGACCTGTGCTTCTAGGGTTGCCGACATGCATTGACCTGTGTGGCGGTAGCGGCGGAGAAGGCCAAATCCTACACCATGCCGCAGTTGTAGCGACTCAGTCACGGCCATGCTGGCGTCCCCCGCGTTGGGCTGCCCATAGATA
>JBBSVH010000078.1:0-11998 GCA_038233685.1 Lysobacterales bacterium
CAGGCCTGCCTAACCAGGCGATCAGGACCAGTCACTTCCCGGCGTGGCCTATGGTTCCAGGCCGCTCTTGCTTAAGAGAAGACCCGAAGATCAAGTCAAGCAGGGCTGTTTTAGGCGCCGCATCAGGCATGGGTCAACTGTCGAAAACCTTGCCCGGGTTCATGATGCCGTTGGGATCCAGCGCCTTCTTGATTCCGCGCATCAGCTCGATCTCCGCGGCGCTGCGGGTGCTCTCCAGGTAGCCCTTCTTGACCAGGCCGATGCCGTGTTCGGCCGAGATGCTGCCGCCATGTCGCTGCAGCGATTCGGCTAGAACCCTGGTGACTTCCTCGCACTGGCGCACGAACTCGGCCTGGTCCAGCGCATCGGGCTTGAGCACGTTGATGTGCAGGTTGCCGTCGCCGATATGTCCGAACCAGACCACCTCGAAGTGTGGGTAGGCCTGGGACAGCAGCGCCTGGGTTTCTTCCAGGAACGCAGGCATCGCCGAGATGCGCACCGAGACATCGTTCTTGTACGGCTTGTAGGGCGCGAGGCTCTCGGTGATGCCCTCGCGCAGCTGCCACAGCTGGGCGGCCTGGGCATCGCTCTGGCTGATCACCCCGTCGCTGACCCAGCCGCTCTCCATGCACGCCTCGAATGCCTCCATCGCCGCCGCTTCGGCCGCTTGATCGCCGATCGCGAATTCGGTGACCACGTAGTACGGATGCACCTGCTCGAACGGGTCCTGCGCACCGTGGGCCAGCACGTGGTGCAGCGCGCGGTCGGTAAAAAACTCGAATGCCTCCAGCTGCAGGCGGCTGCGGAACGCGGCGAACACCTGCATCAGCATCTCGAACGAGGGCAGCGCCAGCAGCATCACGTTGGTCGCCGGCGGCGGCTCGGCCAGGCGCAGCGTCGCCTCCACCACGATGCCCAAGGTGCCCTCGGAGGCGATCATCAGGTGGCGCAGGTCGTAACCGCTGGAATTCTTCACCAGTCCGCGGTTGAGATCCAGCAGCTCACCACTGGCGGTCACCACCTTCATCCCGGCAATCCACTCGCGCGTGTTGCCGTAGCGGATCACCCGGATCCCGCCGGCATTGGTGGCGATGGTGCCGCCGATCGAGCACGAGCCGCGAGCGGCGAAGTCCACCGGATACACCAGCCCCTGGTCGCGCGCGGCGTTGTGCACCGCTTCAAGCGGAATCCCGGCCTGCACGGTCAGGCTGCGATCGACAGCGCTGAATTCCAGCACCTTGTTCATGCGCTCGAGGCTGAGCACCAGCTCGCCGTTGGCCGCGACCGCGCCGCCAGAGAGGCCGGTGCGACCACCGGAAGGCACCAGCGCCACGCGCGCCTCGTTGGCCCAACGCGCGACCGCCTGCACTTCCTCGATGCTGGCCGGCAGGGCAATGGCCAGCGGGGCGGGCGTCCAGCGCCTGGTCCAATCGCGTCCGTAATGCTCCAGGTCCGCCGCGTCGGTCTTCAGGCGCAACGCAGGCACGGCATTTCGGAGCGAATCAAGCAGTTGCTGGGTCATCGTCAGGCTAACGTCGGCGGGAACGCCAGCCTAACCAGCGAGCCTTGCGCACGTCCAGCCGGTCCATTCAGCGACCTCCGCCGCGCTGCAACATGCATACGGCCCTTCTGGCATAGTCACCCTCCCCGCCGCTTTGCTCTCTCCCGCATGTCGATGAAAAAGACCTCGTTTCCGAAGCAGGACATCCGCATCCTGCTGCTCGAAGGCATCAGCCAGACCGCGATCGACACGTTCCAGGCTGCCGGCTACTCGCAGATCGAACTCCACGCCAAGTCGCTGCCCGAAGACGAGCTCAAACAGCGCATCGCCGAGGCGCACATCGTCGGCATTCGCTCGCGCACCCAGCTCACCGCCGAAGTGCTCGCCGATGCACGCCGCCTGATGGCCGTCGGCTGCTTCTGCATCGGCACCAACCAGGTCGACACCGAGGCCGCCGAACTGGCCGGCATCCCGGTGTTCAACGCGCCCTACTCCAACACCCGCAGCGTGGCGGAGCTGGTGATCGCCGAGGCGATCATGCTGATGCGCGGCATTCCCCAGAAGAGCGCGCAGTGCCACCGCGGCGGCTGGTCGAAGTCGGCCGCAGGCAGCCACGAGGCGCGCGGCAAGACCCTGGGCATCGTGGGCTACGGCCATATCGGCACCCAGGTGGGCGTGTTGGCCGAGGGCATCGGCATGAACGTGATCTTCCATGACATCGAGACCAAGCTGTCGCTGGGCAATGCCCGCTCGGCGGGCGGGCTCGAGGACCTGCTTTCGCGCAGCGACGTGGTCACCCTGCACGTGCCGGAAACACCGGCCACCCAGGGCATGTTCGGCGCATCACAGATCGCGGCGATGAAGCCTGGCGCACACCTGATCAACGCCTCGCGTGGAACGGTGGTGGATATCGATGCGCTGACCCAGGCCCTGCATTCGGGACAGGTTGGCGGCGCGGCGGTGGACGTGTTCCCGGTCGAGCCGCAGGGCAATGACGATGCGTTCCTGTCGCCCCTGCGCGGCATGGATAACGTGATCCTGACCCCGCACGTGGGCGGCAGCACGCTGGAGGCGCAGGACAACATCGGGATAGAGGTAGCGGCCAAGCTGGTGCGCTACAGCGACAACGGCAGCACCCTTTCGGCGGTCAACTTCCCGGAAGTCACCCTGCCTGGCCACGAAGGCAGCCGCCGCATCATGCATATCCACCGCAACCAGCCCGGCGTGCTGTCGCAGGTCAATGACATTTTCCGCGAGCACGGGATCAACATCGACGGCCAGTACCTGCGCACCGATGCCAAGGTCGGCTACGTGGTGATCGACGTCACCGCCACCAGGGAGCAGGCCGGCGCGCTCAAGGACGCGCTGGCCGCGATCGAGGGGACGCTGCGCACGCGAGTCCTGTATTGAGTGCAGCCGCGTAGATCCGGGCTTGCTCGGATGCTGCTCGCCTCAAAGCCAAAAGCATCCGAGCTAGCTCGGATCTACGGGCAAGGGCTGGCCAGCCATTTCTGCGCCATGCGCCTCAGCGATTCATCCGGATCCCGGGCCACTTCCTCGATCAGCCGCCACGCCAGGTCATGCGACTCATCACTGACCCGGTAGTGCTCGTCTGCACCTGCACGCACCACGTATCGCACGTCGTAATGCCAGTGACCTGGGACGTCGCGTCGCGCTGGTATCCAGTGGCGATCGAGGTCGAAGATCGCGTCGCCCTCCACCGCCAGCCCCTCCAGGCCAGACTCCTCCTGCGCTTCCTTCAGCGCCACGGCCGCCATGTCGCGCTCGCCATCGGCATGGCCGCCCAGCTGCAGCCAGCGGCCGAGCGTGCGGTGATGGGTCATCAACAGGCGCTCCCCGTTTGCGCTGACCAGCCAGGCGCCGGCAGTGAAGTGGCCGGCGCCGCGACTGCGCTGGAACGGATCCTGCGCGTCATCAAGCAACGCCACGAACCCGGCCGCGGTGTCCGCCTGCTCCGGTTGAGCCTGCGCGTGGGCCTCCAGCTGCTGCCGCAACCTCAGGCTTGAGCTTGCCAAGGGGTCCAATCGAGTACCTCGGTTGCCGCAATCCCGGGATTATCGCAGCCGATGCTGCAGCTGCGCTTGTGCCGAACGCCGCGCTTTGGCAAGGTACGGCCTGCCGTCGGGCTTGCCCGCAGCACACCAGCATTACTTACCGGCAGCTCGGCCGGGCGCCATCACGGGGATTTAAGCGAATGCTCAAGGGTCTTTTCAGGGTCAAGCCGATCGCGCCGGCCGGACATGTCGATGCGGGTGAACCGTTCGAGGGCGGGCTGGATGGCGAAATCAGCCTCAAACGCACCCTGACCGGCACCCAGCTGATCCTTTTGGGGATCGGCGCGGTGATCGGGGCCGGCATCTTCGTGCTCACCGGCCAGGCGGCGGCCCAGTACGCCGGCCCTGCGGTGATGCTCAGCTTTGTGTTCGCCGGCATTGCCTGCGCTTTCGCGGCCCTGTGCTACGCCGAGTTCGCCGCGATGCTGCCGGTATCAGGCAGCGCATATTCCTACTCCTACGCAACCCTGGGCGAAGTCGTGGCCTGGTTCATCGGCTGGTGCCTGGTGCTGGAATACCTGTTCGCGGCCTCCACCGTCGCGGTCGGCTGGTCGGGCTACCTCAACGCCTTCCTGAGCAACTTCGACCTGGCCCTGCCCGCGCTGCTGGCCAGCGCGCCCTATGCCTACGAGGCCGCCACCAGCGAATTCGTCCGCACCGGCGCCGTGGTCAACCTGCCCGCGGTGCTGATCATCGCCGCGGTCAGCGGTGTCGGCTACGTCGGTATCACCCAGTCGGCATTCGTCAACTCGATCATCGTGGCCATCAAGGTCACAGTGATCCTGCTGTTCATTGCCTTCGGCATCCAGTACGTCGATCCGGCGAACTGGACCCCCTTCATCCCTGAAAACCAGGGCGGGACCACATACGGCATGCAAGGCGTGATCCGCGCATCTGCGGTGGTGTTCTTCGCCTACATCGGGTTTGACGCCGTCTCCACCGCGGCCGGTGAAGCCAGGAACCCGCAGAAGGACATGCCGATAGGCATCCTGGGCTCGCTGGCAGTGTGCACGGTGCTGTATATCGCCATGTGCGCTGTCCTGACCGGGATGGTGGACTTCCGCCTGTTGGGTACACCGGAGCCGGTTTCAACCGCGCTGGACAATTATCCGGCGCTGGGCTGGCTGCAGACCCTGGTCCAACTGGCCGCCATCGCCGGATTGTCCTCGGTGATCCTGGTGATGCTGATGGCGCAGCCGCGCATCTTCTATTCGATGTCGCGCGACGGCCTGCTGCCGGGGATCTTCGGCAAGGTGCATCCGAAGTACCACACGCCGTACGTCGGCACCGTCATTGTCGGCGTCGTTGCCGCGGTGCTCGCCGGTCTGCTGCCGGTTGGTTTCCTCGGCGACATCGTTTCGATGGGCACCCTGCTGGCATTCGCCACGGTCAGCGCGGGCGTGCTGATCCTGCGCTACACCCGTCCGGACCTGCACCGGCCGTTCCGGGTGCCGTTCGCAATCGTCATCTGCCCTCTGGGCACCATTGCCTGCCTGCTGCTGTTCTGGCAGCCGTTCAAGGACCACTGGCACCTGCTGCTGGCCTGGCTGCTGATCGGAGCGGTGATCTACGGTTTGTACGGCTACCGGCACAGCAGGCTACGCGCCCGGAAAGGGTGACCCTCTACGGCCGGCAGAGTGACTGCCGGCCGCTTTTCCAATGCGTCCTTTACGCCACGCCGGGTTCCCATGACCGCTGCCAGCCCACCCAAGATCGGCCCAGTGCTTGCGACGTTCGTCGTGGCCAACAACATGATCGGATCGGGCTTCTTCCTGCTGCCGGCGACGCTGGCCAAATCCGGCGGCGTGACTGCCCTGAGCTGGCTGCTGGCCACGGTCCTGGCGGTGGTGCTGGGGAACGTGTTCGCCAGGCTCGCCCGGGACTACCCGGGCCTGACCTCGCCGGACGACTATGTGCGTCCCTCGCTGGGCCGCGACATGGGTTTCCTGGCTACCACCCTGTACTGGATCTCCTCCTGGATCGGCAACAACGCCATCGCCGTGGCGGCGTTCGGTTACCTGGTGATCCTGCTGCCGGTGGGTGATGGCGAAGGTGTGCGGCTGCTGGGCCAGCTGGTGCTGATCTGGCTCATGTTCGCGCTCAACCTGATGGGGCCGCGGCCGATCGCGCGCTTCCAGTCGCTATGCGTGGTGCTGGGCCTGCTGCCAGTGGCGGCGGTGCTGATCTGGGGCTGGGGCAGCTTCGACACCGGCTTGTACCGAGAGGCATGGAACGTGTCAGGTGAGTCCGATGCAACGGTAGTCTTCGGATCGCTGGCACCCATCTTCTGGGCCTTCGTCGGCCTGGAAACCGGCGCCATGGTGGCCGGCGTGGTCCGTGACCCGGCACGCAACGTGCCGCTGGCGACGATGGGCGGAATCCTGATCGCCGGTGTCATCTACCTGGTGTCTTCGGTGCTGATGATGGGCATCGTGCCGGTCGACCAGCTCGCGGCATCGAGCGCGCCTTTCGCGCTGGTTGCCGGGCAGATGTTTGGGGCGTGGGCCATCCCGATCATCGCTGCGGCCGCGGCGCTCAAGGCTACCGGCACGCTGGGTGGCTGGATGCTGGTCAGCGGCGAATCCGGCGCGCGTGCGGCGCATCGCGGCTACCTGCCGTCGATATTCGGGCGCCTGCGTGACAACGGATCGGCCGGCTGGTGCCTGCTCATCGTGGCGCTGTCGATGAGCGTACTGGCAATGCTGACGCTATCGCCTTCTGTATCGGGCCAGTTCGAGACGCTGATCGAAATGGTGGTCATCCTGGTGGTCATGGCGTACGTCGCGGCGGGCTTGAGCCTGATGCTGGGCACGCCGCAACGCAAGGCCACCCGCAGCGACCGCGTCGTCGGCATGGGAGCGCTTGTCGCGTGCGCGCTGCTGGTGTACTCCACGCCGGTACCCACGCTGATCGGCGCCGTTGTCATTGCCCTGCTCGCGCTGGCCGCCTATCGCCTCTTCGCCAGCCGCCTTCCGCCGGACGCGCCACCCGCTGAAGGTCGGCGCTAGACTTGGCGGCATGAACACCGTTCCCTACGACACCGTCCGACTTCATTCTCTGGCCGGGGAAATCGCCAGCAACGTGCGTGAGCTTGCCGCGGCCGGCTGGACCCCCGCGACCAGCAGCAATTTTTCCCGTCGCCTCGACGACCGCCATGCGGCGATCACCGTGTCGGGGCGCGACAAGGGACGCCTGGCCGAGGACGACATAATGGTGGTCGACTTCGACGGCCTCGCCGTCGGCAGCGACCGCCGGCCTTCGGCGGAAACCCTGCTGCACACCCAGCTGTACCGCCGCTTCCCGGACATCGGCTGCGTGCTGCACACCCATTCCCCGGTGCAGACAATCGCTTCGCGCCTGTACGCCGGCGCCGGCCATATCCGACTCGAAGGGTATGAACTGCTCAAGGCGTTCAGCGGCAACAGCACCCACGAAGCGGCCATATCGGTTCCCGTGTTCGCAAATACCCAGGACATGAACGTCTTGGCAGCCCAGGTCGATGCGCTGCTCGACACCGGTCCGATGTGGGGCTACCTGATCGACGGCCACGGCCTGTACGCGTGGGGCGGCGACATGGCCGAGGCCCGTCGCCACCTGGAAGCATTCGAGTTCCTGTTCCACTGCGAACTGGAGCTGCGCAAGCTCGGCCTTCGCGCCTGACCGCAATTCTATACATTCGAGCTTGCTCGGATGCTCTTCCCGTAGATCCGAGCTTGCTCGGATGGCCTTCCTGTAGATCCGAGCTTGCTCGGATGTTCTTCCGCGAAGGTCGCCGCATCCGCAAAGCATCCGGGCAAGCCCGGATCTACGAAAGGACGCCCTGCGCAAGCCAGCCGTGAGAGCCGGGGAGCGTTCCCGTAGATCCGAGCTTGCTCGGACGGCCTTCCTGTAGATCCGAGCTTGCTCGGATGTTCTTCCGCGAAGGTCGCCGTATCCGCAAAGCATCCGGGCAAGCCCGGAAGTACGGAATCGCGCCCGGTGTTTGCTACGCTTCGTCCCTCTCGAACACACGAGGCCTCCCGCCATGAGCCGCCTGCGCATTTTTTCCGAAAGCAACCCGGAGACCCCGGAATTCGCCAGCTACGACCCGGACTTCATCGCCACCGAGCTGCAGAAGATCGGAGTGACGTTCGAGCGCTGGAAAGCCATCAAACCGGTCGAGCCCGGTGCCACGCCGGAAGAGGTGATCGCCGCCTACAAGGATGACATCGATCGACTGGTGGCCGAGCGCGGCTTCAAGGCCGTGGACGTGGTCAGCATCGCGCCGGACAACCCGCAGCGCGAGGCGATGCGCACCAAGTTCCTCGACGAGCATTTCCACAAGGAGGACGAGGTGCGCTTCTTCGTCGCAGGCTCCGGACTGTTCACACTGCACGTGCAAGACAGGATCTACGAAGTGGAGTGCGTGCAGGACGATCTGATCGCGGTTCCGGACAGCACCCGTCACTGGTTCGACATGGGCGACGAACCCAACTTCATCGCCATCCGCTTTTTCACAGAAGCGGACGGCTGGATCGGCCACTTCACCGGCGAAGATATCGCCACGCGCTTTCCGCGCTACGAGCCGGGCAAGCCGTCCTGATGGTCAAGGCGATCCTCACCGATATCGAGGGCACCACCAGCAGCATCTCCTTCGTCAAGGATGTTCTGTTCCCGTATGCGCGCCGCGCGCTGCCCGGTTTCGTAGCCGAACGTGGCACCGAGCCTGCCGTACGCCGCTGGCTGGACTTGGTCGCCACCGAGCACGGCAGCATCTGCAGCGACGAGGTCATCGTCGAGACGCTGCAGGGCTGGATCGACAGCGACCGCAAGCACACCGCACTCAAGGCGCTGCAGGGCATGATCTGGCAGTCCGGCTATCGCGACGCCCACTTCAAGGCCCACATCTATGCCGACGCCGCGCCGGCTCTCAAGCGCTGGCACGCACAGGGACTGCCGCTGTACGTGTACTCGTCCGGCTCGGTGCCGGCGCAGAAGCTGTTCTTCGGGCATAGCGACGCCGGCGACCTGACGCCGCTGTTTTCGGGATGGTTCGACACCGAAGTCGGCGGCAAGCGCGAAGCCGGCAGCTACAGCTCGATAGCCGAATCGATAGGCGTTGCGCCGTCCGCAATCCTGTTCCTGTCCGACGTGGTGGAGGAACTCGATGCCGCGCGCGAGGCCGGGATGAAGACGGTGCTCGTCGACCGACCTGAAGACTACCCGCAGCACCGCGTTGGCCCCTTGGCGAACGGACATCAACGGGCCTCCAGTTTTGAGCAAGTCCAGTTTGCCCCCTGATGCCTGGATTCCCGCCAGATTGAACGCCCGTCGAACAGATGATGGGAGTCCATTCGGTCCGTGCGCCGCTCCGCCCCTGAATACGATCAACTCAGCGTTGGCAAAGCGCCAAGCATGGGCATGAAGGAAAACCCGGCGCGGTAATGACCACGGGCTGCGGTTGCACGCCCAACTGCATGATTGCGCGCAGGCTTGAGCTAGACAGCCCAAGGGCCATGTGACAGCTTCGGGCGCGTGTCCCGTGCTGGTCCATCCAGCTCTGCGCGCGGCCGCAGGCTGGACATGGCCGGTTTGCGTATCTTTCGCGTTATAGGGAAGCAGGGGGAATCCAAATGACTATTCAATGCTTCGGTCCGGGCATGGACCCGGCACTGCTGGACCGCGTCGGCTTTCTTTTCGACCATCGACTGGTTGACCACCCGGCTCTCTCGCTGGACGTCCTGGCTGACGTGCTGCCAAGCCTGCCTTCAAACCAGGTCTTCCACTCCAGCGGGCGCCTGGCCAACACCGACAATTTCGACCGTGCCCATCTGGACCACCGTCCGGCAGTGGACCTGGAAACAGCGCTGGAACAGTTGCTCACCACCGATGGTTACATCATGGTGCGCCGGCCCGAGACGCATGCCGCCTTCAAGCCGCTGTTCGCTGCGCTGCACGCCGAAGTCAGCCAACTCGTGAGCGCGGCTGGGATACCCCGGGCAATCGATGACGCGATGCTGTACCTGTTCATCGCCTCTCCCAACAGCGTTACCCCGTTCCATATCGACCGGTATTCCACCTTCCTCATGCAGTGCCGGGGCAGCAAGGTGGTCACCGTCTATTCGCCGTGGGATGTCCGCGTGGTCGACGACCAGGACACCGAGCATTTCTTCGCCAATACCGGACGACGACCGGTCTGGCGCCCGGAGACCGAGACGCTTGGCCAACCGTTCGAATTCCGTCCCGGACAGGCGCTGCACATTCCGTTTGCAGCCGGGCATCACGTTCGCAACGGCAGCGAAGATGTCTCCATTTCACTTTCGATCATCTTCAAGACCGCGCGCACGCGGCAGCTGATGCGCGCCATGCTGTTCAACCACTACATCCGCGCTGCGATGGCACCCTTGGGCATGCAGCCAGGGAGGGTAGCCCTGGATCATCCTGGCGTGGCCTCCAAAGCCAATGCCTGGCGTGCCCTGACAGGGCCTTTCACGACATCACGATCGATCTTCGACCGCGCCGGCGGGAAGCTGGCGGCGATGCTGCGGTGAACCCCGGCCTGCGTCCCTTCACTGCGCTGCCCACAGGAGCGCAGGCGAAGTCCGGCGTGGACAGACCTCTCTACCCAGGTGCCGCATCCAGCCGATACATGGCGCTGGTTTTGATTTCCCCGCGCCACCGATCCGACGTCTTGACCTCGACACGGTGCTCACCGACCGGCAGATCCGTCGGCAGTGCGCCGCGCCACAGGTGCTGCGAAGGCTTGGCTTCGGGCGAACGATCGTAGCCGCGCAGTTCGCTCGCAAGGTCGTCGCGCATGTTTTCGGCCAGCAGCGCCGGATCCGCCTGCAGCACCTTGCTCATCGACTTCCACTCGCCACCGTCCACGCGGTACTCGACTCGCGTTCGCTCATCACCCATGTACACGTTGGCGTACACGCCCCATGCCGGATACGCGCCCTTGCGCAGCACCCTGGGCAGATGCAGACCAATGCCGCTGGCATCCGGGTCTCGCGCGACATACCAGGCAAGTGAATACCGGCCGCCGTCCTCGATACGTAACCGCGCGTACCCGTTGGGCGTTCCGTCGGCCATGGTCGCCGCCGGAATCCCTGCCTGGTCCTTCACGCCTGACCAGAACGCGCCGCTGGCCGCACCGACGTTGTACTCGTGCAGCGGCGTTGCGCCGCGCCAACCGGTCGATTCGTCGTGATACCAGTGGCGCTGCGTATGGCTGTGACCGCTCAGCACCAGCAGGTGCGGGAAATCCTGCAGCAGCGCGAACAGCCGCTCGCGATCCCCGGCGCGGAATGCCTCCACGTCGGCCAGCGGGTTGAACAACGGAATGTGCATGCCCAGTACCAGCAGACGATCCTTGCGCACAGTCGGCAGGTAGCTTTGCAGAAACTCGAACTGGTCTTTGCGCAGGCCACCGATGTAGGCCGGATTCTGTCCCGGGCAATAGATCACGTTGTCCAGCGCGATGAACGTGGCCTGGCCCTCTTCCCGCGCATAGGTGTCGGGCCCGAAATGCCTTCGATAGGTCCGCAGCGAATCCGCATCGTCGGCCGCATCGAGATCAAGGTCGTGATTGCCCGGAATGTGCAACCAGGGAATGCCCAGCGCCACGG
The DNA here is from genome assembly GCA_038233685.1 of Lysobacterales bacterium. Taxonomy (GTDB): domain Bacteria; phylum Pseudomonadota; class Gammaproteobacteria; order Xanthomonadales; family Xanthomonadaceae; genus Pseudoxanthomonas_A. The sequence continues at coordinate 11,187 of JBBSVH010000078.1, forward strand.
TGGTGCTCAATATCTCCGGGTACAGCGAGAGATCGTCGTCGACCACGTCGCCGAGCGTGATTCCGATATTCGCGCCGTGGTCGCCCATCAACGGTGCGACGATATCGCCACGGTAGTACCCCACGTCGTGCAGGGATTTCACCTGCGGGTCGGCGAAGATCAGTGCCTGCAAGGGTTGGCCTGCAACAGCACGCGCGATGGGCAGCAGACCGAAATTGCGGCACGACGACAATTGCTTCGGGATGCCGCCATATTTCAATGTCGGCCCGGGCTGGCCCTGGATGTTGAACCAGAAATCAGGCGAGCCATCTGCGCGGATCGGCAGCGCGTGGCTGGCCGGCTTGATCAGGAACACGGTCCGCCCATCAACCGCGGGGAACGCAAATTGTCCAGCGGCATCGGTGGTGACCAGCCTCTCGCCATCGAACAGCCTGACACCCGCCAGCGGCGGCTCGCCGGTCTCCATAAGGCCATTGGCATTGCTGTCCTCCCACACGATGCCGGAGCTGCACGGCACTGGCCGCGCATGGGCTGCAGTTGCTGCCAGCAAGAGGATCAGAAGGAAGGGGATCCGACGCATGGGAAAGTCCAAAAGGGCACACGATCGATTATCACGCTGCCAGTGGCAAATGCGGCACGTCATCGCAGCAGCTCCGCAGGTAAGCATGTTTTCGCGCCGCGGGCCTCGCGATCTGCGTCGCTCGCCGGAAGCTGCCGGATGCACGGCCGAGATGCCTGCGCCCTGAGCCACCGAGCCACCGAGCCCACAACAGTGCCCCGCCCCAGCCCCTGTGGGAGCCACGCCAGTCGCG
>JBBSVH010000079.1:0-11831 GCA_038233685.1 Lysobacterales bacterium
CATGGATGTAGGAGATTTCCTTGAGCTTGAGCGCACCCTCCAGCGCGATCGGGTAGTGCAGGCCGCGCCCAAGGAACAGGGCGTTGTCCTTCTGCGCGAACTTCTCGGCCCATAGCGCGATCTGCGGCTCCAGGTTGAGCGCATGCTGCACGCTGCCTGGCAGGTAGCGCAGCTGCTCCAGGTAGTCGTTTTCTTCCTCTTCGCCGACCTTGCCGTGCAGCTTGCCGAGGACCACGGTCAGCTGGAAGAGCGCGGCCAGCTGAGTGGTGAAGGCCTTGGTCGAGGCCACGCCGATCTCGGCGCCGGCACGGGTGTAGAACACCAGCTCGCTGGCGCGCGGGATCGCGCTCTCAGGCACGTTGCAGATCGACAGCGTGTGCTCGTGGCCCAGCGACTTGGCGTACTTCAGCGCTTCCATCGTGTCCAGGGTTTCGCCCGACTGCGACAGGGTGACGATCAGGTGTTTCGGGTTGGCGTAGGCGGCGCGGTAGCGGTATTCGCTGGCGATCTCGACCGAGCACGGCAAGCCCGAGATGGCTTCGATCCAGTAGCGCGCGGTCAATCCCGCGTAGTAGCTGGTGCCGCAGGCCAGGATCTGGACGCCTTCGATCTCGCGCAACACGGCATCGGCGTTCTTGCCGAACAGCTCCGCGACGAATCCGCCGTCGATCACCGCCTCGATGGTGTCGGCCAGTGCGCGCGGCTGCTCGTGGATTTCCTTCTGCATGAAGTGGCGGTACGGCCCAAGCTCGAGCGAGGCCAGCGACACGTCGGACAGATGGACTTCACGATCGATCGGCTGGTCGTCGCCGTCGAACACGCGCACGCCTTCGCGGGTGAGCTCGGCCGTGTCGCCTTCCTCGAGGAAGATCACGCGGCGCGTGGCCTGGATGATCGCCGAGACGTCGGAGGCGACGAAGTTTTCACCATCACCCAGGCCGACCAGCAGCGGGCAGCCCATGCGCGCGCAGACCATGCGTTCTGGCTCGCGGCGGCTGACCACCGCAAGTGCGTAGGCGCCGGTGAGTTCCTTGGCGGCGCGCTGCACCGAGGCCAGCAGGTCGTCGCCCTGCTTGAGGTAGTAGTGGATCAGGTGCGCGATGACCTCGGTATCGGTCTGCGACTCGAATTCGTAGCCCAGTTCGCGCAGGCGATCGCGCTGTTGTTCGTGGTTTTCGATGATGCCGTTGTGGACCAGGGCGACACCGTGGCTGATGTGCGGATGGGCATTGGCTTCGGTGACGCCGCCGTGCGTCGCCCAGCGCGTGTGGCCGATCCCCAGGTTGGCGTGGAAACCCTCCGCGAGCGCCGCGCCTTCCATTTCCGACACGCGCCCGGTACGGCGCACGCGGGCCACGTCGTCGCCACGGATCACCGCGATGCCGGCCGAATCGTAGCCGCGGTACTCGAGCCGTTTCAGGCCCTCGATCAGCAGGGGTACCACGTCACGATCCGCTATTGCACCAACAATCCCGCACATATGACCCTGCTCCTTGAAAAGACGCGCCAGTCTAAACGGCACGCGGTGAGTGGCGTCCGGACGGACGGGACAGTGTCCGCGCGGACACATGGCCAGGCCGAACCCGGCCTTGAAAATCAACATGTTGCGATTGGCACGCCGATTGCTTGGATAACGTAAGACCACGAGTTTTCCGGACCCCCGTTCCATGGACCAGCGCGCCCGCATTCAAGACACCGCTGCACAGGACCAGCCGCTCGGCTCGGCAGCCCGGGTGCGACCGCGCCGGGCGTGGCTGGCGTGGGGCCTTGGTGGAGTGGCCACACTGGCCCTGCTGGCATGGGTGGCGTTGGGCTGGAGCGGCGGTGGTCGGTCCTTCGACGGCGACCGCCTGCGCATCGCCGAGGTCAGGCGCGGTGACCTGGTCCGCGACCTGTCTGCGGACGGGCGTCTGATCGCAGCCAACAGCCCCACGCTGTATGCGATTGCCGGCGGCAACGTGGCGCTCAAGGTGGTGGCCGGCGACGCGGTCAAGCAGGACCAGGTGCTGGCGGTGATCGACAGCCCGGAGCTGCGCAGCCGCTTGGTCCAGGAGGAGTCGACCCTGGCCAGCCTGGAGGCCGAGGCCAATCGGACCGTGCTGGATGCCGAACTCACTCGCTCCAACGCACGCAAGCTGCTGGACCAGGCACAGATCGAGCGTACCGCCGCCCAACGCGACCTGCAGCGCTACCAGCGTGGTTTCGACGGCGGCGCAGTACCGCAGGTCGACGTGGCGCGCGCGCAGGATGATTTGAAGAAGGCCGAGCTGGGCCTGGCCTCGGCCGAAAAGGACTACGCGCTGCAGGGACGCGGCGCCAGCCTGGATGCGCGCAACAAGCGCCTGCTGGCCGAACGCCAGCGCTCGGTGGCGCTGGAGCTGCAGCGCCAGGTCGACGCGCTGACCCTGCGCGCACCGTTCGACGGCCAGGTGGGCCAGGTGCAGATCCAGCAGGGGACCAACGTCGTGGCCAACGCGCCGATCCTGAGCGTGGTCGACCTCTCGGTGTTCGAACTCGAGATCAAGGTGCCGGAGAGTTTTGCCCGCGACCTCGGCATTGGCATGCCCGCACAGGTCACCAGCAGCGGCAAGATCTTCGATGCCCAGGTCTCGGCGGTGTCGCCGGAGGTGGTCAATGGCGAAGTCAACGCGCGCCTGCGCTTCGTCGACGGCAAGCAACCGCAAGGCCTGCGCCAGAACCAGCGCCTGTCCGCGCGCATCGTCATGGATACCCGCAACAACGTGCTGGTTCTTGAACGCGGCCCCTTCGTCGAGCAGGGCGGCGGGCGCTTTGCCTACGTGGTCGACGGCAGCACCGCCGTGCGGCGCCCGATCCGGACCGGCGTCAGCAGCATGGGCGAGGTGGAGATCGTCAGCGGGCTGCAGCCGGGCGAGAAGATAGTCGTCTCCGGCAGCGACCTGTTCGGCGACGCCGAGCGCGTGCGCGTTAACTGATTCGCACTACCCATCCTTCCCCCTTTCGCTTTCCCTTTTCCCGACATCCAACCGCCACCAGAGCCAGAGGAAATCCAATGCTCAACATGCGCCAGGTCACCAAGGTTTACCGCACCGCGATGGTCGAGACGCACGCGCTGCGCTCGCTCGACCTGCACGTGAAGGAGGGCGAATTCGTCGCGGTCACCGGGCCTTCGGGTTCGGGCAAGACCACCTTCCTCAATATCGCCGGCCTGCTGGAGGATTTCACCGGCGGCGAGTTCAGCCTCGATGGCGAAGACGTGAAGGGACTGTCGGACGACGCGCGCAGCAAGTTGCGCAACCAGAAGATCGGCTTCATCTTTCAGGGCTTCAACCTGATCCCCGACCTCAACCTGTTCGACAACTGCGACGTACCCCTGCGCTACCGCGGCATGCCCTCGGCCGAACGCAAACTGCGCATCGAGGATTCGCTGGGCATGGTCGGACTGTCGTCGCGCATGAAGCATTTCCCCGCCGAACTGTCGGGCGGGCAGCAGCAGCGCGCCGCCATCGCCCGTGCACTGGCCGGCAGCCCGCGCCTGCTCCTGGCCGACGAGCCCACCGGCAACCTCGACTCGCAGATGGCGCGCAGCGTGCTGGAGCTGCTGGAGGACATCAACGAGCAGGGCACCACGATCATCATGGTGACCCACGACACCGAGCTGGCCGCGCGCGCGCAGCGCAACGTACATATCGTCGACGGCATGGCGACCGACCTGTCGGTGGAGCCGAACATGAAGCGCATGACCATGGAACCGGCCGCGGCCATGTGACTGCGTCTTCGCCGTGCGCGACACCTGTCTGGAAGGCGGCCGGCAAGAAGAAGCGCCCTTGTCACGAGGGATTTGTTTCAAGCTGATTGGCCTTGGTCGCAAGCGGAATTTCCATACCCTCATCCGGCGCTTCGCGCCACCTTCTCCCGGAGGGAGAAGAAAAGAAGGAGCTACCATGTTCCCCTACTACTTCGATCTCGCCCTGCGCAGCTTCAAGCGCAACAGGGTGCTCACCGCACTGATGGTGTTCGCCATCGCGCTCGGGATTGGCGCCAGCATGACCACCCTGACCGTGCTCCACGTGCTGTCTGGCGACCCGATTCCACAGAAGAGCGACAGGCTCTTCTACGTGCAGATGGATCCGGCTTCCATGGGTGGATTCAAACCCGGCGCGGATCCGGAGCTGCAGATGACGCGGTACGACGCCGAAGCGCTGCATCGCGCGGCCAAGGCCGACCGGCAGGCGCTGATGACCCGCGGCAGCGTTGCCGTGGAACCCCAGCGTGCGGGTCTGGACCCGATGCAGGTGGATTCGCGTTTCACCACCGCCGACTTCTTCCCGATGTTCGACGTGCCGTTCCTGTATGGCGCCGGCTGGAACAAGGCCGACGACGACAGCCGCTCGCGCGTTGCGGTCATCACCCGCGAATTGAACGACAAACTGTTCGACGGCGGCAACAGCGTCGGCAAATCGATCCAGGTCGACCAGAAGTCTCTTCGCATCGTCGGTGTGGTGGATACCTGGCAGCCCAGGCCGATGTTCTACGACGTGACCGGTGACCGCTTTGGCGCGAGCGAAAATATCTATGTGCCGTTCCTGACCTCGCGCGCGCTGGACATGGCCACCAGCGGCAACATGAACTGCTGGGACGACCCCGTCGAGGCCAGGGACGACCCCGAAGGCAACCTGGGCATCAACGCCGCGTGCGCCTGGCTCCAGTACTGGGTGCAGCTGGACACGCCCTCCAAGGTGGACGATTACCGGCGCTACCTGGTCAACTATTCCGATCAGCAGCGTGCCGCGGGCCGCTTCCAGCGCCCCACCAACGTCGCGCTGTCCGACGTCATGACCTGGCTCGACAAGAACCACATCGTCCCCAATGACGTACGCCTGCAGGCGTGGCTGTCGATCGGCTTCCTGCTGGTGTGCCTGCTCAACACCGTCGGCCTGCTGCTGGCCAAGTTCCTGCGCCGCAGCGGCGAGATCGGCGTGCGCCGCGCACTGGGCGCCTCGCGCAGTGCGATCTTTGCGCAGTGCCTGGTCGAGGCCGGCACGATCGGGCTGGCCGGAGGCGTGCTCGGCCTGGGGCTCGCGGCGCTGGGCCTGTGGGCGGTGCGCCAGCAGCCGGCGGACTACGCGTCGCTGGCCACCCTGGACGGCACGATGCTGGTGGCCACGTTCGTGCTCGCCATCCTCGCCAGCGTGCTGGCCGGTCTGCTGCCGGCGTGGCGCGCGTGCAAGGTGACCCCCGCCATCCAGCTCAAGTCGCAATAGCTCCGTAGGGCGTGTCGATCCACCGCAGTAACCAGCGCCCCACAAATCAACCGAACACGGCGGCCGAACCCCGCCCTACCCAAGCACCGGAGCACCCATGGACATTCGCCCCATCCTTTCCACCTTGCTGCGCAACAAGACGGCCGCAGCGCTGATCATCCTGGAGATCGCCCTGTCCTGCGCCATCGTCTGCAACGCGGTGTTCCTGATCGCAACGCGCATCGAACGCATGGATCGTCCGACCGGGCTGGCCGAGAACGAGATCGTTTCGATCGAGATGGCCGGCATCGGCAAGAACGACAATCCCGACGCGCTCGTGCAGCAGGACCTGGCAGCGCTGCGTGCCATTCCAGGGGTCAAGGCCGCAACCCGCAGCAACCAGATCCCGTTCAACAACTCGTCATGGAACAGCTCGATCAACCTCGCCAAGGACCAGCGCGACCCGACGGCGAATGCGGCTGTGTACATGGGCGACGCCTCGCTTCTCGACGCCTTTGGACTGAAGCTTGTAGAAGGAAGGAACTTCACTGCCGATGAAGTCCTCAGCTGGGCGGCGATTAACAAGCCCGGCGCCAATCCCGCCTTTCCTTCCGCCATCCTGACGCGCGCACTGGCCGAAAAGCTGTTCCCGGGTGAGTCGGCGCTTGGCAAGTCCATCTACAGCTGGGGCGACGATCCAACGCGCGTTGTCGGAGTGGTCGACACGCTGATCCGTCCCGGTGACCAGGACGATCCGACTGCCGGCCAGTACTCGTTCATCCTGCCGGTCAGCGCCGCGCCAGGTCCGTACGTGCTGCGCACCGATCCGGCACGCCGCGCCGAGGTGCTCAAGGCAGGCATTGCGGCGCTTGAAGGAGTGAACTCGCGCCGCATCCTGATGCGCCAGCAGACCTTTACCGAAGTCATGGACAGGTACTACCGCCAGGATCGCGCGATGGCCTGGCTGCTGGTGTCGGTGATCGTAGCGCTGCTGGTCGTCACCGCGCTGGGCATTGTCGGCCTGGCCAGCTTCTGGGTGCAGCAGCGCACCAAGCAGATCGGCATCCGGCGCGCGCTGGGCGCCACGCGGGGCCAGATCCTGCGCTACTTTCAGACCGAGAACTTCCTTCTGGCCAGCATCGGCATCGCGCTGGGCATGCTGTTGGCCTACGCCATCAACCAGCTGCTGATGGGGCGCTACGAGCTGCCGCGGCTACCGCTGTACTACCTGCCCCTGGGTGCGGTGATGCTGTGGCTGCTGGGACAGATCGCGGTCTACGGTCCCGCACGCAGGGCATCGGCGGTGCCGCCGGCGATTGCCACGCGTAGCGCCTGAGATGCAGCCACGGAGCGCGGCGTGGTTCACCCAGCTTTCCGTATCGTGGCCGGTGATCCCTAGGAGTTCCGGCCCATGAAAAAAATCTCGCTTTCCTTGACGCTTACATGCCTGCTCATGACGTCGCCGCTGTTGCAGGCGCAAAATGGTGCCGCCACGACGCCATCTCCCAGCGCGGCGCAAATAGCCGCAGTCGACGTTTCAAGCGACACGCTGGACAGCTATGCCGGCCGCTATCGCACCCCGTCCGGCGCGATCCTGCGCGTGTGGCGCGAAGGCGATGCATTCAACGTGCAGGCCACGGGGCAGGCACCGCAGGTGCTGGTGGCCGAATCGGAAAGCATGTTCCACGTAGCCGGAAGCGACGAGCGCCTGGTGTTCGGTTTCGATGCATCAGGCGCGGCAACCTACCTTGATTTCCATTCCGGCGCGCGCCACACCCGGGCACTGCGGGAATAGCACCACTCCACTCCCTGGATCGAGGAACATGCAATGCAATCAACTCCATTGGCCTTGGGCATGTTCCTGCTGGCATTGACTGGCATGCCCGTCGGCGCGCTCGCCCAAACGACGGCCCGTTCCGGTGACGATCTCGAACACATCATCACCGCGCTCGATGGTGCCGTTTTCGATGCGTTCAATCGTTGCGAGGATCCTGCGCAGCTGCGCTTGCACGCCAGCTACTTCGCACCGGACGTGGAGTTCTACCACGACAACGGCGGCGTCACCTGGACGCGGGACGCGATGATCGCCAACACGGCGAAGAACGTGTGCGGCAAGATCACCCGCAAACTGGTCGCCGGCAGCCTGGCGATCTATCCGATCCGGGATTTCGGAGCCATTGCGCAGGGCGCTCACACCTTCTGCGCCACCGGCTCCAGTACATGCGAGGGCATCGCCGAATTCACGATGGTGTGGCAACACGTCGATGACCGCTGGCAGATCACCCGCGTCCTCAGCTACGGCCATCGCGCGGCGGAGCCGGACCAATGAACGCTACGATTGCCCCACTGGAACGCGCGGACCGCCTGCCTGCATGACCACCCTGCTCATCATCGACGACAACCCTGCGGTAGCCACCGCACTTGAAGTGCTGTTCTCGCTGCACGACATCGGCACCCTGCGCGCCGAATCCCCCGCGGCCGGGCTGGCCATGCTGGAGCGCGAGCCGGTGGACCTGGTGATCCAGGACATGAACTTCAGCGCCGACACCACCTCCGGGGCAGAGGGCGAAGCGCTGTTCGCTGCAATCCGCGAACGTCATCCGGATCTGCCGGTGATCCTGCTGACCGCGTGGACCCATCTGGGCAGCGCAGTCAACCTGGTCAAGGCGGGCGCAGCGGACTATGTGGCCAAGCCGTGGGACGACGACCGCCTGCTGGGTACGGTCAACAACCTGATCGAACTGGCCGAAGCGCGCGACGAGCTGGACCGCAGGCGCCAGCGCGAGCGAGCGCGGCAGCAACAGCTGGCGCAGAAGTACGACCTGCGCGGCGTGGTGTTCGATGATCCTGCCACCGAGCGGGTCATCGCCCTGGCGTGCCAGGTGGCGCGTTCGCAGCTGCCGGTGCTGATTACGGGGCCCAACGGCAGCGGCAAGGAAAAGATCGCCGAAATACTGCAGGCCAATTCGGCGGTGAAGACGGGACCTTTCGTCACCCTCAACTGCGGCGCGATTCCGTCCGAACTCATCGAAGCGGAACTGTTCGGCGCTGATGCCGGTGCCTACACCGGCGCCAACAAGCCGCGTGAAGGCAAGTTCGAAGCGGCCGACGGCGGCACCCTGTTCCTGGATGAGATCGGCAACCTGCCGCTGGCCGGCCAGATGAAGCTGCTGCGCGTGCTCGAAACCGGTCGGTTTGAACGCTTGGGCTCCAATCGCGAGCGCCAGGTCAGCGTGCGCGTCATCAGCGCCACCAATGCCGACCTGCCTGCCTGCATCCGCGACGGCAGCTTCCGCGAGGACCTGTATTACCGCCTCAATGCGGTTGAACTGCAGGTGCCACCGCTGGCCGAGCGCCCCGGCGACATCATGCCGCTGGCCGAACACTTTCGCTCGCCGGAAAAGCCGATCGCCGATAGCGCACGCACGGCGCTGCTGCGGCATCCGTGGCCCGGGAACGTGCGCGAGCTGCGCAACGTGGTCCAGCGCGCCGGCCTGCTGGCCATCGGAGATCGCATCGAGGCGAGCGACCTGAAGCTGCCGCAAGCAACGGCGACGCGCAGCAACGCCGCGCCCGAACTGGACCGTGCGGCCATCGAGAAGGCGCTGTTGCGCGCGCACGGCGTCATTGCCCAGGCTGCCGCGGACCTGGGCCTGAGTCGACAGGCGCTGTACCGGCGCATGGACCGCTTCGGCATTCCCCGCCAATGAGACCGCGCCGATGATGCGGCGCTCCCTGGCCGGCCGGGTCCTGGCGTGGATACTGCCGCTGCTGCTTGTGGCCATCATCCTGCCGCTACTGCTGCAGCACTGGCTGCAGGATGCAAGGCTGGCCGGCATCGTCACCGCAGCGCTGTTGCTGCCCTTGGCAGTATGGGCGTCGCGCCGAGCCCTTCAGCCGCTGCAGTCGCTGTTCCGCGCGCTCGCCGGCAGCGTCAACAGCTATCGCGACGGCGAATTCAACTTCGGCATCCACTGGCATGGCAGGGACGAACTTGGCGAGCTGGTGCAGGCGCATTCGGCTCTGGGCGAGGTGCTGCGTGACCAGCGCCAATCCCTGGTGCAGCGTGAATTGCTGCTCGACACCATGGTCCAGAACACTCCGGTGGCGATGCTGCTCATCGCAGCCGGCGGCGACGGCGAGCGTCGGGTGGTGTTCGCCAACCTGGCGGCGCGCAAGCTGCTGCACGGCGGCTGGAAACTGGAGGGCCAGCGCTTCGATGAATTGTTGGCACAGGCCCCGATAGAGATGCGCGAGGCGATGGGTCGCGGCCGCGACAGCCTGTTCGCCATCGGCAGCGACGCCAGCGAGGAGGAAGAACAGGTGTACCACCTGGCGCGTCGCCAGTTCCACCTCAACGGCCGTCGCCACGAGCTGCTGCTGCTGCGCCTGCTCACCAGTGAGCTGCGCAGGCAGGAAGTGCAGACCTGGAAAAAAGTGATCCGGGTGATCAGCCATGAATTGAACAATTCGCTGGCGCCGGTGGCGTCGCTGGCGCATTCGGGCGCAGAGCTGGTGCGACGGGGCCGCCACGAGCGCCTGGAAGAAATCTTCTCGACGATCGAGGAACGCGCCCGCCATCTCGAAGGCTTCATTCGGGGGTATGCGCGTTTCGCCAAGCTGCCCCAGCCGCAGCTGGAGAACGTCGAATGGGGTCACTTCCTCGCGCGCCTGCAGCGGCAGATCACGTTCGAACTGGAAGGCACCGACAGCGAACTCTCCACGCGCATCGACGCGGCGCAGATCGAGCAGGCGCTGCTGAACCTGCTGAAAAACGCACACGAGGCCGGAGAAGGTGCGGACCAGGTAACGGTGCGTTTGACCCGCCTGCCCGAGTGGCTGCGGATCGAGGTCCTGGACCGCGGGAGCGGCATGAACGAGTCGGTGCTGCAAAACGCCCTGGTGCCGTTCTACTCGACCAAGCGCAACGGCACAGGGCTCGGCCTGGCCCTGACCCGGGAAATCGTGGAAGCGCACGGTGGCCGGCTGTCGATGCACAACCGCGAAGGCGGCGGCCTGTGCGTAGCGATGCAGCTGCCGGCGTAGTGTTCAAGTTTGCGTTGGTTCGCCGTGCGGACAGGCGGCTGATATTGTCGCCCTTTTCCCCTGGGGAGAAGGTGGAGCGAAGCGCCGGATGAGCGCAAGAGAGTGACTTGCCGGGGAAGGTACGTCGCAAGCGGACCATTCACTTCCTCAGCCGACCTCCGGGCACGTTCTCCCGGGGGGAGAAGGGAAGCATGCGGCGCATGACGATCCGGGACTCCGGGTTGATCCCCAGCAAGCGTTCGCGTTCGATCAAGCTCTTCATCTCAGGGCCCCATTCACGCTGGGCCAATTCCACAAACCCGCGTCGCGCATAGAAGGGCGCGTTCCACGGCACGTCGCGCAACGTCATCAGGGTCATGGACCGGAGTCCTAGCGCGGTCGCCGCGTCACATGCCGATTCGAGCAACAGGCTGCCGATGCCGAGACGCCCGTGCGCCGGATCCACATCCATCTCGAACAGATGCGCGTGCCCATCGCACGCGCCGGCCAGTGCAAAGCCCACTGGCGTCGCTGCAATTTCGGCGACCCTCAGCAGCCCTGACTGGACTCCGCGCAGCAGGTCTTCCGGCGACAACGCGTGCATGGCCAGCAGGTCGTGGCCGCCGTAGTCCAGCAGCAGCTTCGCGGCACGCGACTCGATCTCCAGCAGCGCCTCCGCGTCGGCGGCGGCGCCGTTGCGGATCACCAGGCCCTGCATCGGGGCGCTACTTCTTCTTCGGCCGCTGCCACCCTTCAAGGGTCTGCTGACGCGCGCGGGCCACAGTCAGTTCACCGGCGGGCGCGGTCTTGGTGATCACCGATCCTGCCGCGATCGTGGCCTCGCGTTCGATGGTCACCGGCGCGACCAGGGCCGCGTTGGAGCCGATGAAGGCACCATCCTCGATGGTGGTCTGCGCCTTGTTCACGCCGTCGTAGTTGCAGGTGATGGTGCCGGCACCCACGTTGACCTTGGCTCCGATCAGCGCGTCGCCCAGGTAACTCAGATGGTTGGCCTTGCTGCCTGCGCCCAGCCTGGTCTTCTTGGTCTCCACGAAGTTGCCGATGTGCACGCCGTCAGCCAGCACCGTGCCGGGTCGCAGGCGCGCGTACGGACCGATATGCGCGGCGCCTTCCGTCACCACGCCGTCAAGGTCGCAGTGGGCGCGAACCTGGGTGCCGGCACCGAGGCGCACGTCGCGCAGGCGGCAGAACGGTCCGATGCTGACGCCATCGCCGAGTTCCACCTTGCCCTCCAGCACCACGTCGACATCGATCTCCACATCAGTGCCTGCGGTAACGCTGCCGCGCTGGTCGAAACGCGACGGGTCCATGAGTCGCACGCCCTGCTCGCAGAGGGTGCGCGCGTTGCGCAGCTGCAGGGCGCGTTCGAGTTGCGCGAGCTGCCACGGATCGTTGGCCCCTTCGGCTTCCATCGGGTCGGCCACCATCACGATTTCCGCCGCGCTGTATTCCTGCGCGGCGGCGGCAAAGATGTCGGTGAGGTAGTACTCGCCCTGGGCGTTTTCATTGGTCAGATGGGCCAGCCAGCGCTTGAGTGCGGTCGACTCCGCGGCGAGGATGCCG
>JBBSVH010000080.1:0-11785 GCA_038233685.1 Lysobacterales bacterium
CGCAATTCGAGGGCGCTGAAGACGTACAAGCAACATGACTGCGGCGATACCTGGCAACACGCCAGATCCGCGGGGATCGTCCCGCTCCATCAGAGAACAGCTCATGCAAACGCTGACGTTCCCTGCCACCTTCTTTCCAGAGCCCAATCAATCGATTGCAGGCACCGCTTGCTCACGCAACATCCGTGGTGCGCGCCCGTAGCTCAGGCTGCGCCACAGCCATTCCATGGGTCCGTAGCGGTACCAGCTCAGCCACGCGTGGCTGAAGGCCAGCAAAAACAGGAAGATGCCAATTGCAAGCAAATTCATTCCGGTCATCGAAATTTTTCCCATCCAGCCCAGCCCATAGCCATGGAACAACAGGGCACCCAGCACGCCCGAAGCCAGGTAGTTGGTTAGCGCCATACGGCCTGCTGGTGCCAGTAGCCGTACCAGCCAAGGTGCGTGACGTTGCAACAGCAGCGCGGTGGTTGCGATGTAGCCCAAAGCCATCAGCGGCAAGCCCAGGTAGGACGCAGAGACCAGTGCCGCCAGCGGCATGCCGGGTTCCCATCCGAACGACTCCGTCGCATGCAGCGCGCTGAGGGCGAAGCCAAGTGGCAGCGCGACCCAGGCCACGCGTCGAAGTAGCGGGCGATGCGATTGGACGTTGAAGAGAATGCCGCGGCGGGCAATCAACAGGCCCAGGATGAACAATCCCAGCACGCTGCACACGTACACGGCTTTGTAGGCAATGTCCGACGCCCAGATTTGCACCAGCACCGACACATTGGCGGCCATGACCGCAAAGCCATAGGCGGGTTGCTGGAATGCAGCCAGTGCGGCGTCGGTAGTGGCTTGCGCCTGGGCCTGGGTCATCGCCACCGGTAGCGCTCCGAAGACCAGTTCCAGGAGGCCATGCAGCAGAGGCACGCCAAACACCAGCAAGACCGCGGCCATGAGCAGGCGACGGTCGGACCACTGCCGGAACAGCAGCAGCGATGCACCAACCACGGCATAAGTCACCAGGATGTCGCCCCAGAACAGGAACACTTGGTTCACCACGCCAAAGGCAAGCAGCACGCCCATGCGCCGGAGGAAAAACCGGTTGAATCCTGCCCCTGCCGAGTCGGCTCGCTGCAGCATCACTCCGAATCCGATGCCGAACAGCAGTGCGAAGCACGAACGCGCTTTGCCCTGCAACAGCACCAGGTCAGCGGTGCCGAAAATCATGTCCGACAGGCCTGCAGCCGCCATGACTTGCGGGGCCATGAACAGCATCACCATGCTCGTGATGTTCATCAGGATGACCCCGAACAGCGCCAGTGCGCGCAAGGTATCGACCAGCGCGACGCGACCGGTCAGCGGCAGGGGACCGGCCGGGGCATCGAGCAAGGTGCTGTCGGCAGTGGGGTTCATGCGTATCCCATCGGCTGGCGTCGTCCAAGGTCAACGTCACGAAGGAACGCTTCAGGACAGAGCCGTCGCAATGGGCCGAACAACGGGGCCAGAGTAAATATGGTTCTGAATTCAAGTCAGACAACTCAAAGTCCACTGGACATATCAACCTCTACAGGTCGTCCAAACACCCTGAGTGCGACCGGTCGCGCCAAGACAGCGTTGGTCGACAGCGATCGCTACCGGATCATCCGCTGCCGCCACATCGAGGTTAGTCAGGTTCCCTCTAGTCCCTTAGCGTCAATCCAGCATCGACAGCTTGCCCAGCTCCGACACGGCCTCGGCCAGGCCCAGCACCAGATGGTCGGAGCCGGCTTCCTGCAGCTGCCGCGCCTGCTCGGCGCGCTCGGCCTCGTAGAGCCCAAGGCGGCCGACCACGATTCGCAGCTCCGGGAACCGCGCGCGCAACCGTTTGCAGAGGTAGCGGGTCTGCGACAGTCCGCCGGGTGGGATCGAGGCAATGAACAGGACGTCGGGCGGCGACTCGCCGATGCGCCCGATCACGTCCGACACCATGCTGGCCGAGGACGCGGCCAGGTAGTCGAAGCGTTCGCTGCGCAGCAGCCGGGACAGCATCGCCACTGCAAGAGCGTCGGTGTCGTCGCGCGCCGGCAGCGCAAGCACTTTGGTGCGGCCGTCGTCTTCGCGCGCCGATTGCAACGGTACTGCCGGTGGCGTCGCGTCGTCATCGACGAGCGACACGGGTGGCTCGACGAGTTCGGCGACCATGGCGTTGGTGTCGCGCACGATGCCGGCATGGTCGTTGCTGTCGATCTTGCCCGCGCGCAGGTCGGCGCGGGCCTGGGTCAGCATCGGCAGCACCACGGCGTCCATTGCCGCGGCCCGGCTGCTTTCGGCGGTCATCCGCTCAAGCAGCGCTGCCGCCTCGTCCTCGTCGCCGGCCAACAGGCGCTGGTAGAAGCGCTGCGCAGGCTCCAGCACCGGGCGGTCGCCGAGGAGGGTGTCGAGGAATTTCAACATCGGCACGTGGCGGCCCAACACCACCAGGCACACCGTCAGCGGCGAGGCCAGCACAAGTCCCACCGGTCCCCACAGCCAGGTCCAGAACGCCACCGCCACCAGCAGCGCCGCCTGCGACACACCGATCCCCCGCCCGTACAGCACCGGCTCAAGGACCATGTTGGTGATCAGCTCCAGCACCCCGAACAGCGCCACCACCATGATCACCACCGACCAGTCGCGCGAAATCAGCAGCGACAGCGCAATTGGCAGCAGCGCGGCCAACCATGGCCCGATGTAAGGGATATAGCGCAGCAGCGCCGCGAAGAATCCCCACAGCAGCGCATACGGCAGCCCGATCAACGCAAGCCCTATCGCCACCGCCGCGCCGTAACCGACGTTGATCATCAACTGCATCAACAGGTATCGGCTCACGCGTTCGCCCGCGTCCTCGAGCGCACGCGTGGTCTCGGCCAGCTGACGCACGCCCACCAGCGAGATCACCCGGTCGCGCAGGTCTTCACGGCGCAGCAGCATGAACATGACCAGCACCAGCACCAGGCCGAAGGTGGCCACCGGCTGCAGCAGCGGACCGGCCACCGACCACAGCTGGCCCAGGCGGAACGGCCCCTCGCTGACGATCCGCACCGGCTGCGCGCGCGCAGCCTCGCGTTCCACGCGGGTCTCAGGCAGCGGCTGGCCGCGTTCGAGCTGCGTCGACACCCGTTCGACCACCACCCCCATCTTGTCCAGCAATCCGTCGCGGCCGCGGGCCCGGTACTGCGCGATCTTGCTGGTGACGTTCTGCTCGTAGCGCGGATAGTCATCGAGCAAGGTGCCGATCTGGCGGGTAATGCCGAAGATCACCACCAGAACGACGCCAACCGCGAGCACAGTGACCAGCACCACCGCCGACACGCGGCCCAGGCGCCAGCGTTCCAGCCAGTTGGACACCGGCGCCAGCAGGAAGGTGAACAGCACCGCCAGCGCCACCGGCACCACGATCACCTTGGCCCAGTACAAAAAGCCCAGCACCAGGGCGGTACCGATGAGCAGTGGCAGGGCGCGGGACGCGTCGGTCTGGGTTGGGGCCATGGCGGCAGGGTCGGATCGCCGACAGGCCGGCCCGGGGATTACGCACGCAGTGCCGTAAATCGCCGTGACGTGGGGTTGCCCCATGGGTTGCCAGCGAACCGGGGCGCTCCTGTGTGACCCCAATTCCAGTCACTCTGACAACGTTTCCGCAGACACCGTTTCCGAGCTCGACATTCCTGCTGAACGAAACTCCTCCCGTGCCTCGCCGCGCCCGCCTGGTCCTGCCCAACCAGCCGTTGCGCGTGACCCAGCGCGGCGCGAATCGCGCTGAGGTCTTCATCGACGATCGCGACCGACACGATTACCGACGGCTGCTGTGTGAGGCCTGCGCGACAAGCGGCGAGCAGCAGATGCAACGGGTGACCTTCAAATAGTCACCACTGGCGTGGCGGCGGATATCTCCGCCGCGCCAGACCGATCGGTTCCAGTAGACGCCGCAGCTTGATGCGCAGATCGCATTGATCATCCCCGTCCCCTTCGTTCCGCGCCGCAGGAACGTCTACGGGAAAAAGCGCGCGAGCGAATAGAAAACATCATCCCGACTCCACCGGCCCCGTCCCGTGTATCGTTTTCACGCAAGACGATTCGACACGCACTCTGGCCGCTGTGGAAACCGATGACGATGCGCATCACCGACCGACGATCATTACTCAGCTGGGTGTTCCTGGCCGCTTTGCTCGGCCAGGCGTCGAATGCGCATGCGGCGCGGGAAATGCTCGAGTTCGAGATCCAAGGCCAGTCACGCCGCGTGCTGATGTTCGTGCCAGACGCCGCCAGCGCCGAACGGAGAACGCTGATGGTGGTGTTCCACGGCCGCGGCGACGATGACGTGGCCTTCGCCAATGCGGTGCAGCTGCACAAGGACTGGCCCGACGCGATCGTTGCCTATCCGCGTGGGGAGCCGCGGGGATCATCGTCGATGCGCGGCTGGCAGCGTCGTGTCGGTGACGAGGGAGGCCGCGACCTGGCACTGGTCGACCGCCTGCTGGAACACACGGCATCACGCTACGGGACCACGCCGGACAAGACGCATGCGGCCGGTTTCTCCAATGGTGGCCACTTCGTGCTGGTGCTGTTGGCCGAGCGTGCGCAGGCATTCGCAAGCTTCACCGTGATCGGTTCGGTGAATGCGGATTTCGCCAGCACTGCGCCGCCCAAACCCGTCCTGTATCTGTTTGGCCGGGGCGAAGGCCGCCAGTACAAGGACGACTGGGCCAAGACCGTGGAAGCGCTGGTGCGCCACAACCACACTCAGGGACCGCTGGTGGAATTCATGAGCTGTTGCAACGTGCAGTCACCCGAGCCCGGCGGTGCGGCGCTGGTGTTTGGCCTTTACAACGCCGGCCACATCTGGCCGGTGAACGGCAACGAATGGTTGATGGAGTTTTCGCAGCACAAGTGGCCATAGGAGCAGTCGTGCAAGGAGCCGGGGTTGGACACACCGAGCTCAATCCAGCAGGAACGCACAGGGTCGCCGCCACCGGCGAGAATCAGCGATAGTCCACTCCGACCCCGCTCGTCGAAAAGAATGGAAACAGGCGGCGGCGGGTACCCGACCGGCCGCAACTGCTAGGCTGGCCTACGCCTCGCTACCGGAGTCCGCCATGTCGTTCCGCACCCGCACCATGCTTGCGTTGGTCTGCCTGCTTCCGATCACTGCCTTCGCGGCCGGGGGTACCGATCCCGCACTGGAAGCCCGTATCACTGCCATGGGGAAGATCGGCAGCGCGAACGCACCTGAGTACTCGCCCGACGGCAGCCAGATCGCGTTCATCACCACGCTCAGCGGGATTCCGCAGGCTTGGCGGATCCCGGCCAGCGGTGGCTATCCGCAGCCGATCACGGCCTATGCCGACGCGGTTTCCGGATTGCACTGGGCGCCGGACGGCAAGCACGTCGTCTATGCCGTGTCGCCGGGCGGCGGCTACAACGCGCAGATCTTCATGGGCACGCCCGACGGCATGGACGTGCGCCGCATCAACGAGGGCGAACACAACGTGTTTGCGGGGGACTTCGCGGACGACGGGCGCTACACGTTTTCGTCCAATGCCCGCAGTGACGCGAGCATGGATACCTGGCTGTGGGATCCGGCCACGGGCAAGGCCAGTCTTGCCATCGAAATGCAGGGGCTGGGCGGGATCCAGGACCTGGCGGGCAACCAGGCCCTGGTGGGCAGGCTGGTGACGCGCGGCGATTCCAACCTGTGGCTGGACAACCTGGCGACCGGCAAGTCGATCCTGCTGACGCCGCATGAAGGCACGGCGCAGGCATCGGGCCGCTTTGGTGCCACGCCGTCGATCGTGCTGCTGTCACACAACCTCGGCCAGGACCGCTACGTATTCGCACGCATCGACTTGGCCGCCGATGGCACGCCCTCGGCGCCGCGCACCCTGGCGGGCCGCGATGATGCCGAGCTCGAAGATTTCGAACTGAGCAAGGACAAGGGCACTGCTCTCCTGCTTTGGAACGTCGCTGGCCGGGACGCGATGGAGCTTATCGACATTGCCAGCGGCAAGCGCCGGCCGCTGCCGGCCCCGCCGGCCGAGCTGGTCTACGGCGCCGACTTCGCACCCGACGGCAACAAGATCGTCTTGTCGCTGGCCGGCTCCGTGTCGCCGCCGGACCTCTGGCAACTCGATTTGACGAGTGGCGCATACACGCGCCTGACCTGGAGTCCGCACGCAGGCGTGGACATGGCCGCGCTGGTGAAGCCCGAGCTGCGCACCTTCAAGGCGCACGACGGCCTCGAACTATCGGGCTGGCTCTATCTGCCCAGGGATTTCAAATCACCCGGCCCGGCGGTGCTGAGCTTCCACGGCGGGCCCGAGGGCCAGGAACAGCCCGCCTTCCGCGCCGACTACCAGGCCTTGCTCGCCAGCGGCATCGCTGTATTTGCGCCGAACATCCGCGGCTCCTCGGGTTTCGGCAAGGCCTTCATGAGCCTGGACAACCACGCCGGCCGCTTCGACGCCAACAAGGACATCAAGTCCGCGGCGGATTTCCTGGTGGATACCGGCATCGGCGCCAAGGGCCGGCTCGGCATCACCGGTGGCAGCTACGGCGGTTACGTGGTGATGGTGGCCGTGACCGACTACCCCGATACGTTTGCCGCCGGCGCAAACCTGTTTGGCATGGTCAACTTCGAGACCTTCTTCGCCCAGTCCACGCCGTGGATGGGCGCCATCAGCACGGGCGAATACGGCGACCCCAAGACCCAGTTGCAATTGCTGCGCGATTTGAGCCCCATCCACAAACTCGATCGCGTCACCACCCCGCTACTGGTCATGCACGGCGCCAACGACACCAACGTGCCGGTGGTGGAAGCCGAGCAAGTGGTGGAGAACCTCAAGCGCCGCGGCGTCGAGGTGGAATACGTGCTGTTCCCGGACGAGGGACATGGCTGGCGCAAGCAGGAGAATCGGGTGCGATCGACGTTGGAGTTGACGCGGTTCTTTCGGGATCACTTGTCGGGACCCGAGTTGACCGCGACCCGGTAGTCCAACCTGGATTACCACGGATTTCTCTGTCGCACTAGTTAGGGAATCCGGTTGGGGGTCGACTGGACCGTCGCCAGAAGATCATTACGCTAGAAGTTTACTCGCCCGAGAGAGCGGCTTCTTGCAATGGCGTCGACTGCTTTCAGATGCCGCGCGTTCGCGAAATCGCTCATGACCTTGGAGAGGAATGGCTCAAGTCGAAGCATGGGCAACCGGGGCCGGGAAACCAGAACGCTACACTCTGATCCCTGTTTTCCCTGCATCATGTAGTGGCCTCTGGTCCGCACCACGGTCACGCCATGTCCAACCACACCACGCCTCCAGCGCCCGGGCAGCATCCAGGCACCGGATACCGCCTGCACGCCACCCGTGCCGACGGGCTTGCGCGACTGCATGAGTTCCTGCCGCGCGCCGGTGACGACTATGCGCGCACGCGCAACGACGACAGGGGGCCAGGCGATCGCGGCAACGTGTCGATGCTGTCGCCGTACCTGCGCTACCGCCTGCTCACCGAACGCGAGGTGGTGTCCGCGGCGATCGCCATGCACGGCGCGCGCGGCGCGCAGAAGTTCGTGCAGGAAGTGCTCTGGCGCACCTACTTCAAGGGCTGGCTGCAGCTGCGGCCGGCAGTGTGGTCCAGCTTCGTCGCTGAACGCGATGCGATGCGCGCGGTGGTGCGCAACGACGGCGACCTGGCCACTCGCTTGGAGCAGGCGCAGGCTGGCACCACCGGTGTGGACGGCTTCGACGACTGGGCGCGCGAACTGGTGCAGACCGGCTATCTGCACAACCACGCGCGCATGTGGTTCGCATCGATCTGGATTTTCACGCTGCGTCTGCCGTGGACGCTGGGCGCGGACTTCTTCCTGCGGCACCTGCTCGATGCCGACGCGGCGTCGAACACGCTCTCGTGGCGCTGGGTGGCGGGCCTGCAGACAGTCGGCAAGCCCTACGTGGCCACCACTGACAACATCGCGCGCTGCACGCACGATCGCTACAGGCCGACAGGCCTGGCCACCAACGTGGTGGCGATCGCGGGCCCGCCACCGCCACCTGCGGCCGAGCTTGCGCGCCTTGACCCGCTGCCCGAGCACCGACCCGCGCTGCGGCTGATCACAGCGGACGACCTGCATCCGGAGAGCCTGCCCATCGCAGCCGACGTACGGGGCGTGATCTGCGTGCGCTCGTGTGCGGCACCGGTCGCTTGGCCGTGGGGCAGTGCGGCGGGCGGGTTCGTCGATGACGCCATCGCCGACACAGCATCGCGACTGCGCGATGCGTACCCCGACGTTGCGATAGAGGTCCTCGATACGCCTGACGCGCGCGCGGTCGAGTCCATGGCGCAGCGCGCAGGCGTGGACACCGTGGTTGTCGCCGAAGCTCCGGTCGGGCCGATGGCCGACGCGCTTGAGTCGTTGCGCGAGGCGCTGGCCGTGGACGGCATCATGCTGCTGAACGTGCGCCGGGACTGGGATGCGCATTTCTGGCCGCACGCCACGCGCGGGTTCTTTCCGTTTCGCGAACGCATCGATGGTGTTTTGGAACAACTGGGGATGATCAGGGACGGAATGATCGCGGACGGAGGCAGCTAACAGCGCGTTTAACCGGCTCGGTACCCTTTGGTTCTAAAGTGACCTAACGCCGTTGCATACCCGGAGACCTGTAATGCGCCACTCGATGATCGCGGTACTGCTGCTCGCCAGCTGCGGAGGTAGCGACAACGCGGTCGCCCCCGGAGCGAGCAATCCAATGGCTGCCCGGCCGGCGCAATGGGACCTGCAATCCAGTGGCGAAGGCGTTGCCCTGGTGGTCGTCGAGAGTGCGGGCACTACCGCGCTTCGTCTGTTCTGCCCGGCCGGCGCCGGTACGCTGCTGGTCAACGTGCCGGGCTTCGACCCGATCGGCAGCGAACAGCGCATGTCGTTCGGCCAGGGCGGCGACGTCGAGGTGCTGGTCGTTGATCCTTCCGGCGATACGGCCCGCGGCGGCGTGACCGGCGCCGGTCCTGTCCCGGAGAATCTGGCGGCGCTGCTTTCGGGCGGGGTGACGGCCAGCTACGGCGCCCAGATCAGTGGCCCGCACGCGCAGCCGCGGGCGGACCTGATCGCCGCTTTCGTCGGCGCGTGTGCGGATGGTGCTTCGGAAGTGAACAAGCCGTCGCCGGAGCCGTCAGACACGCCGGTTTCGCAAGGTGGCGTCAGCGCATGCCTGACCCAGGACGGCCGCGCCATTGCCGCCAACACGCTGCGCGCGTTCGGCACCGAGCCGTTCTGGGGCGCACAGGTGGAGGGCCGCTGCGTCACCTACTCGCATCCCGAGGACCAGGCGGGAACACGGGTGTGGACCACGTTCTCGGGCAGTGCCGCCAACGGCGTATGGTCGGGAGCGCTCGATGGCCAGCCGTTCGTGATGCGCACACGGCCGCAACCCGGATGCTCCGACGGCATGTCCGACACTCTTTATGCGATTGCAGTGTCTCTGACCGTCGGCGGCGAGCAGCGCAGCGGCTGCGCGGAATAGTGCCTGGTTAAGCTGTCTGAGAAGCCTGGGGTAGTCCAACCTGACCGGATTTCCCGGAAGCGTCATATCAAAACGCTAATGTTCTCTGACCACTTCGTTCCTGTCCCCTTCGTTCGTGACGTCCTCCAAGGGGATCGGTCGGCCCAGCAAGAACCCTTGCGCATACTCCACGCCCAACGCGCTTAGCGTGGTCAGTTCCGCAGCCGTTTCCACGCCTTCGGCAATCAAGCGACTGCCGGTTTCTTCCGCGAAGCGCAGCAGAGCGGCGGCCAGGGAAAACCGTGCGCGGTCGCTGTCGATATTGCGGATGATGCTCACGTCAAGCTTGATGATGTCGGGGGCCAGGCTGAGGATGTGCTTGAAGCTTGCGTACCCTGCGCCCGCATCGTCCACTGCAATGCGCATCCCACGCTCACGCAATGGCCTGACGATCGTGGCGATCTCCTGGTAATGGTCGATGACGGCGTGCTCGGTCACTTCAAGCACCACGCGCTCCAGCGGCCAACCTGCCAGGACAGTCCCCAGGGTACCGTCGAGGATCGTATTGGGCGATACGTTGACGGTCACGTACGCAAGGGGTGGAAGCCGGGCCAGATCACGCAGTGCCGTACGCACCACCATGGCTTCCAGCTCGCTGCCACGTCCAACCGTGGCCGCTTCGGCGAACCATAGGTCAGGTGCGCGGTCCGGTTGGCTCTCGAAGTGCGACAGGGTCTCGAATCCGATCACGCGCTGGTCGGCCAATTTGAAGATTGGCTGGTAAAGCGTCTGCAGCAGTTCACCCGACAGCGCGGCCTCAATTCGTTTCTTGATCTCGATCGTTATCCCTTGGGCCCTTGCATCGGAATCGATCTGCCTCCCGGCGATGTCTGCGAAGACGCGCAAGACCTTCAAATCCCGCGTGTTCAACGAATGGTCGGGCTGGGCGCTGGTACAGCAAAGCGCGCCGTAACAGCGGCCATCGTCAAGCAGGATCGGAACACTGAGGTGGGACCGGATCAGGTTCTTGTGCCTGGAGTTGATCAGCTTCCCCTCGCAACTGATGGCCAGGTCGTTGACGAGTTCGGGCAGCGCACCCGTGGCCATCGCATAGCAATAGGCCTCATCCAATGGGTCAGAATCTCCCGTCGTCACCGTCGAGCTACCAGTGCGCGCATCGACGTCGCGAAAGAATCGCCTCCCGTCGGAAAACTCCGAGATGAAGGCCAGGTCCATGTCCAGATGGGTTCGAACGGCTTTGAGCATCGATTGAAGACCCGGGCTGGATGCACCCTCGGCCTCGTTGTGCGCCGCCAACAACGACAGGGCCGCGTGCCGCGCATCGAAAAGACTTGAACCCGATTGCTCCATGCCGCACTCCAACCTGTGATCCGGCCGACGATCGATGGCCGTGCTTCTCGCACCATATCGAACGGCTTTTCGGTGGCGCTGCGGACACGCGCGATAACTGCCTCGCGCATGATCGCGCCCAGCGGCGGCTTCATCGAGGCAAACTCCGGAAGCGGGAGAATGCGGCCAAACCCCGCAGTCGAGCAAAAATGGGAAGAAGGCGCGTCAAAAAAGGAGCGGTCGAGGACGTGGGTCGAAACCGGGGCACTCCACTCTGACTCCTGTTTTCCACCTAAAGTGAGCTCGCCCCAGTCGTACACCCGGAGACCTGCAATGCGCCACTCGATGATCGCGGTACTGCTGCTCGCCAGCTGTGGAGGTAGCGACAACGCGGTCGCCCCTGGAGAGAGCAATCCAATGGCTGCCCGGCCGGCGCAATGGGACCTGCAATCCAGTGGCGAAGGCGTTGCCCTGGCCGTTGTGGAGAGTGCAGGCAATACCGCGCTTCGTCTGTTCTGCCCGGCCGGCACCGGCACGCTGCTGGTCAACGTTCCGGGGTTCGACCCGAGCGGCAGCGAAGAGCGCATGTCGTTCGGCCAGGGCGGCGACGTCGAGGCGCTGGTTGCCGATCCTTCCGGCGATACGGCCCGCGGCGGCGTGACCGGCGCCGGTCCTGTCCCGGAGAATCTGGCGACGCTGCTTTCGGGCGGGGTGACGGCAAGCTACGGTGCCCAGATCAGTGGCCCGCACGCGCAGCCGCGGGCGGACCTGATCGCCGCTTTTGTAGGCGCGTGTGCGGAGGGCGCTTCGGGACTGAACGACACGCCGCCGAAGTCGTCAGACACGCCGCTTACGCAAGGTGGCGTCAGTGCGTGCCTGACCCAGGACGGCCGCGCCATTGCCGCCAACACGCTGCGCGCGTTCGGCACCGAGCCGTTCTGGGGCGC
>JBBSVH010000081.1:0-11727 GCA_038233685.1 Lysobacterales bacterium
CGGCACCACAAGCCCCGCGTTGGCCACACGCAATGGCCAGCAGCCGCATCGGCCACCGGTCCAACCAACGAATGCTAGGGCTTCGCGAAGCGGCGCAGCGACTGGGTATTGGCCACGATCAAGGCCGTCTCTCCCGCCTTCAGTGAATTGCCGGTCTAAACCAGGTACGACCTGGCGCGGCGTCGCAGCGGCCCACAGGTTGACGCACGTCACAGTTTGACGCTCTGAAGGGAAGCTATCTCACTCCGGCCTCCTTTACAGGGCCTTTCGAGCCGAGTGCGACAAATGTTCAGGTGTAGGATTCGGCGAAGTGGCTTCCGTTGGATAGACGCCACTGGTCGCCCCCGTACCCCCCTGCCAAGGATCGAGAAATGAACAATGTCGAGCAGCTGTACCGCACCAGCGCCTACGCCACGATCCGGGGCGAATCCACGCCCGACGGCCGCAGTCACTGGATTCGCATGCACGCCGGCAACACCTCTGGTCTGCGCCCGTGTTTTCACAGTGAAATGCTGGATGACGTGCTGGCCTTCATGAACTCGATCACGCTGCGTGAGGCGCAGCGCAAACAGAGTGGCCTGCGCCATCTGGTCATTGCCTCGGACGCAGCTGCGTTCAACCTCGGCGGCGACCTGGCACTTTTTTCGCAGTTGATACGGGCTAATGACCGCGACCGTCTCCTCGGTTATGCGCGCCGGTGCGTGGACGGAGTGCACCGGTTGAATACCGGCCTGGGTGGCGATGTCCGCACCATCGCGCTGGTCGCAGGCGACGCCCTCGGTGGCGGCCTCGAGATCGCTCTCTCTTGCCACACGATCGTTGCCGAGCAAGGCGTGGGAATGGGGCTTCCCGAAGTGTTGTTCGGACTCTTCCCGGGTATGGGCGCCTACTCGTTCCTCTGCAAGCGCGTGTCGCCACAGGTGGCCGAGAAGATAATCCTCGACGGGAATATCTACACAAGTGATGAACTTCATGCCTTGGGCGTAGTCGATGTGCTGGTTCCGAAGGGGCAGGGTCAGGCGGCGGTGCAGGAGCTCATCGCCCGGCAGCAACGCAGCCCCCACGCCCATCTTGCGATGAACGCGTGCCGCAACCTGGCGCAAGCGGTGGGCTATAACGAACTGATGGCCATCACCGAACTGTGGGTCGACACCGCGCTTGGACTTGGCGACAAGTCGTTGAAGATGATGGAGCGCATCGTCCGAGCGCAAGAGCGACGTTCCGCTACGCGGGCGGCATGAGCCACGACTTTCAGCATACGCAGACGATCAGCTCATCTCACCCTTGTCCAGGCGTTGGCGCCTGGCGAGTGCGCGCTGCGAGAGCGCCGAACGGCCCTCGGCGAGATGCGCACCGAGCGAGGCGAGGCGTTTGCGCCATTCCCGCTCGATCTGTACTTCCGGCAGTCCCATCATCTCGCCGCTGGCGAGGGCAAGGTTTGAAAGGCCGAGGTTGCTCGCCACGCCTTTGAGGGCGTGTGCATGTTCCCGCATTTGCGCAGCATCGCCGCGCTCCAGACTGCCACCCAGTGAAACTATGCACGCCTCGGCATCGCTCAGGCACTGCGCAATGAACTCGCGTTCGAAGTTGTCGCCCATGCCCAGGCTGCTCAGTTCGTCAAGCACCCCCGGATCAAGGATCTTGCCAAGCGTCGTCTTCGCTTCGATCGGGGCTGCCACCGGCGCAGTCGGCACGCTCGGCCCCGCCGTGGCGATCTCGGCAAGCAGTTCAAGCAGGCGCGCGGCGGCGAGGGGCTTGGCCAAAAAGGCGCGTGCACCGGCCTTCTCGCAACGGGAAATCGCTTCGGGCGTTACATCGGCACTGAGGACCAGCACTGGCGTACGTGGCCCGCCGCCCGCCTGCATGATGCGCAGTTGCTTGAGCAGATCAAGGCCGCTTAGACCGGGCATGTGCAGGTCCACGATCACAGCGTCGTAGTCCGCCACCTCCAGCGCGTCGAGCACTTCTTCGCCGCTAGGCACGCAAACCACCCGATGACCCGCCTTCTGCAAGAGCCGTTGAACGACCATTCGATTGGCTTCGTGGTCATCGGCCACCAGGATCTGCAGGCTTCGCACCCGTGCCCGATGGCGCAGGAACGGGTCGGAGAAGGCGATGATGTTACGGGCGCCGTGGTCCTCGCCCTCTTCTATCCAGGCAGGCACGACAACCTGGGCTTGCTGGTTTTCGGCATCAGCCACGTCGAACGGCAGGTTGACCCAAAAACTGCTGCCGCCGTGCTCGGAGCTCTCGAAGCCGATGGTGCCACCCATGGCTTCGGTCAGTCCCTTGGCAATAGTGGTCCCAAGACCGGTGCCACCGTAGCGACGCGCCATGCTGACATCGGCCTGCTCGAATGCTTCGAACAGCTTCGCCCGAACGCGCGTCGGTATACCTATGCCCGTGTCCGAAACGGTGAAGCGCAGGTTCAACTGGCCTGAAGCCACCGCGGAAGCCGCCGCGACCACTTCAAGTCGTACGGTACCGACCTCGGTGAACTTGACCGCGTTGCCCGCGAGGTTCAGAAGGACCTGGCGCAGGTGGCGCACGTCTCCCAGAAGCTTCCGGGGCACGTCGTCGGCGACATGCACCTCATAGGCGACCTTCTTCGCGCGCGCCTGCGGCAGCAGGATCATCCCAATGTTTTCCAGCAGCTCGCGCGGCTGGAATTCGACGCATTCCAGCTTGAGCTTGCCGGCTTCAATGGCGGAAATATCCAGCACGTCCTCGACCAGCGCCAGCATGCTGCGGGTCGAGGCCTGGATAGTGGTCAGGCATTCACGCTGCTCACTATCCAGCCGGGTAGTCGCGAGAAGTTCGGACATGCCCGACAGCCCGTTGAGCGGCGTGCGGAATTCGTGGCTCATGTTGGCCAGGAACCGGCTCTTGGCCTCGTTTGCCCGGTTCGCTTCCTCGGTCGCGGCGGTCAACTGTCGAAGTAGGCCCGACAGGTACATCGGTACGGCGACCAGACCCATCAACAGCCCAAGGCCCAGCGGCCTGTTGTCGATCCAGTACTGAGTGAAGACCAGCACACAGGCGAAACTCGCGCTGGCCATCGCCACTGCCGCAATCAGGTAGTGATTGCCATAGCGCAGGCCATTGCCTACCGTCACCCACATCAGGATCACGTAGGTCCAGGCCAGGGGCTCGCCCATCGCCACCATGGCGCCGCCGAGCAGGCCATAGTCGGCCAACATCCCCAAAGTGCGACGCGCATGCGACTTTGCAGGGGCTGCCAGCAGCCACAGCATGAGCGCCAGACCATTGACCAACCCGACCGTGACGATAACGAGGACCACGGGATAGGCGGCAGGATCGAGCGCCGCCCGGGACGATGGCAGCAGCGTGTAGAGAAGGATGATCGTGATCAGGACGAGCCGCACCAGGACCTGGCCATGCTCGCTGTCGGTGCGATCGCTCAACCGCGCCTTCAGGCCGGCGAAGGACGCGTCCATGATCAGCGCATGCCCGGACGGGCGTTCACGGTCGAGTACTGCACGCAGATTTCGTCCAGCCGCTCGCGCCCTCGCCCCAGGGCTTCGACGCAGGCTGGGTCAAAGAGGCGTCCGCGCTGCGTGTACAGATAGGCCAGCGCCGCGTCCACTTCCCAGGCTTTCTTGTAAGGGCGCGGAGAGATAAGGGCATCGAAGACATCCGCAACGGCCACGATCCTAGCTTCCAACGGAATGGCGTCTCCCACAAGGCCATCCGGATAACCACTGCCGTCGTAGCGCTCATGGTGGCGCAGGGCAATGATCGCGCCGGTCTGGATGAAGCGATTGTTGCTGCCGCTGAGCAGCTCATGTCCGATCTGAGGGTGGCGACGCATGATCTGCGTTTCCTCGTCGGTCAGGGGGCCCGGCTTCAGGAGGACCGCGTCGGGAATGGCGATCTTGCCCATGTCATGCAGCGGCGCAGCCATCTCGATTGCGCGCACCTCGTCCTCGGGCAAGCCCAGCTGCTCGGCGATCAGGCCGGCAACGTGCGACATCCTCTCCAGGTATGCGCTGGTGCCGCTATCGCGGTACTCGATGGCTCGCGCCAAACGGGACAGGGTCTCGCGTTCGCGCTCTTCGACCTCGTGCATGCTCGAGAGCAGGCGCTGTTCCAGCGACATGGCGCGCTGCTTGACGTTCTCGCTCTGCTGCCGGAGCTGCAGCAGGTTGCGGCAGCGCGCACGCAGCTCGCGCGGGCGCACCGGCTTGACCAGGAAGTCGATTACCCCCGCCTCTAGCGCCGCCTGGCGGATTGGCTCGTCGCCAACCACGGTGATCAGGATGATGGGGATATCGCGGTGCATCGGCAGGCGCCGGAATCGACGCGCGAACTCCAGGCCGTCGATGCCTGGCATCCGGTAGTCCAGCAGGAGGAGGTCGGTGTGATTGGTCTCGCACCACGCCAGGGCGACCGCGGGGTCGCCAAAGTCGTGCACCGATAGCTCCGAAGCGATGTCCTCGATGACATGGCGCAGCATCGTGCGCGCCGAAGTCTGATCGTCGACGATGACGATATCCAAGTGGCTGCCAACTCCATCGGGCCACGCGAGGTGGCTGTCCTGTGAGGATACTCCGGAGTACACCCTGCTGGCATCTAGCATCGTCGCGTCCTTTTCGTGGGCTGGAAAACTGCGGCCTGCACCGCAGTCTGTTCCTGCTCCTCCGCCTCCTTCGCGGGGGATCGATGGTATTGAAGCAGAAAACGTGCCATTTGGCTGGGCGCACGTCCCCGACACCAGAAGCCGTGGCCTGGCGGCCGACGCCGTTGTCTCACGGGCCAATGAGCCGGACAACCTCCGGCCACGTATGTGGCAAAACAGGAGCGGTTACTGACTCAGGACGTCAGTCTGTCGCCACGGTGTTGACGGGTCCCGGAGCCTGCGCCGGTCCGGAGGTCAGCCACTCTCGGGCCGCATGTAAGGGAACAGCAGGACATCGCGGATCGAATCGGAGCCGGTCAGCAGCATCACCAGCCGGTCCACGCCGATCCCCAGACCGCCGGTGGGCGCAAGGCCGACCTCGAGCGCGCGGATATAGTCCGCATCGAAATGCATGGCTTCGTCGTCGCCGCCCTCCTTGGCCTCGACCTGGGCCAGGAAGCGTGCCGCCTGGTCTTCCGGATCGTTGAGCTCCGAAAAACCATTGGCCAATTCCTTGCCGCTGACGAACAGTTCGAAGCGGTCCGTATAGCCAGGATCATTGTCCTTGGCCCGCGCCAAGGGCGAGACTTCCACCGGGTGGTCGGTGATGAAGGTGGGCTGGACCAGCCTGTGCTCGACGGTCTTCTCGAAGATCTCCAGCAACAGCCGTCCCCAGCCGTGGCCCGGCTTGACGTGGATACCCAGCCGCCCGCAATGGACAACCAGGGCCGCGCGGTCGGTGCAGTCGGCAACGCTGATTTCCGGATTGTGGTGGCGTACCGCGTCGTCCATGCGCCAGCGTCGGAACGCCGGTGCCAGGTCGATCTGCTCGCCATCCCAGGTCAGCTGGCCAGTCCCCAGCACCTTGAGCGCCACCGACCGGATCAGCCCCTCGGTCAGGTCCATGATCTCGTTGTACGTGGTGTACGCCTCGTACAGCTCGAGCATGGTGAACTCGGGGTTGTGCCGGGTACTGACGCCTTCGTTGCGGAAGTTGCGGTTGATTTCGTAGACGCGCTCCATGCCGCCGACTACCAGCCGTTTCAGGTACAGCTCGGGCGCTACCCGCAGGTACAGATCCAGCCCCAGCGCGTTATGGTGGGTCCTGAAAGGCTTGGCCGCCGCGCCTCCGGGGATGTAATGCATCATCGGCGTCTCCACTTCCAGGAAGCGGCGCGCGTCCAGCCATTCACGCATCGAACGGATGATGTGCGAGCGCTTGATGAAGACCTCGCGCGCCTCGGGCGTGACGATCAGATCCACGTAGCGCTGGCGATAGCGCTGCTCGACATCCGAAAGGCCATGCCACTTGTCCGGCAGCGGACGCAGCGATTTGGTCAGGAGCCTGAGGGTGGTGGCCCTGACCGAAAGCTCGCCAGTGCGCGTGCGCGTGAGACTCCCGCGGACGCCGACGATATCGCCCACGTCCCAGCCCTTGAACGCGTCGTACACCTCGTTGAGCGTGCTGGCCTGGAGGAACAGCTGGATGCGGCCGGACTCGTCCTGGATCTGGGCAAAGCTGGCTTTGCCCATGATCCGCTTGGCCATCAGCCTCCCGGCCACCTGGACTTCGCGGCCGGTGGCCTCCAGCGCGTCGGACGACCACGCTTGGGAGTCGGCGAATTCGCCCTGCAGGTCTCCGGCGAAGTCTTCGCGCCTGAAGTCGTTCGGGAACGCAACGCCCTGCCCTCGCAGCGCCGTCAGTTTCGCGCGACGCTCCGCGATCAGGCTGTTTTCCTCGGGTACGGGTGTGTTGTCGGTCATGGATTGGGCCGTGGCTGCTGGTGGTGCTTCGATGGTCATCCCCGCACGCGGGAATACTTTTTCAGATTGTCGCTATCGGGTTCGAAAAGTTGCAGCGCACATGCGGCCTGATTCGCACCTGGCATGTGCAATTCAAGCGTCGCTGCGCTTGGCACCGGCTTCGAGACCTGATTTCAGGCTGGCTTCGACAAAGCCGTCCAGGTCACCGTCGAGCACCTTCTGCGTATCCGTCCGCTCGACACCGGTGCGCAGGTCCTTGATCCGGCTCTGGTCCAGCACGTAGTTGCGGATCTGGCTGCCCCAGCCGATGTCCGACTTGGTGGCCTCCAGCGCATCGCGTTCGACGTTGCGCTTCTGGATTTCCAGTTCGTAGAGCTTGGCCTTGAGCATCTTCATCGCGGTGTCGCGGTTGGCATGCTGGCTGCGGCCGGTCTGGCAGGCCGCCACGGTGTTGGTGGGGATGTGGGTGATGCGCACGGCCGACTCGGTCTTGTTGACGTGCTGGCCGCCGGCGCCGGAGGAACGATACACGTCGGTACGCAGATCGGCCGGATTGATCTCGATCTCGATGTTGTCGTCGACCTCGGGAGAAACGAACACCGAGGTGAAAGAGGTGTGCCGGCGGTTGTCAGAATCGAACGGAGACTTTCGCACCAGGCGGTGCACGCCGATCTCGGTCTTCAACCAGCCGTAGGCGTAATCGCCTTCGACCTTGAACGTGGCGGACTTGATGCCGGCCACGTCACCGGAGCTGGCTTCCATCAGCTCGGCCTTCCAGCCACGCGACTCGCACCAGCGCAGGTACATGCGCAGCATCATCTCGGCCCAGTCCTGTGCCTCGGTCCCGCCGGCACCGGCCTGGATATCGACGAAGCAGTTGGCCGGGTCGAGTTCTCCAGAGAACATGCGTTGGAACTCGAGCTTGTCTACGCTGGATTCAAAGCCGGCGACGTCGTCGACAACGGCCTGCGCGGTTTCCGCATCGTTTTCGCTCTGCGCCAGGTCCAGGAGCTCGCTCGCCCCCGCCAGGCCTTCCTCCAGGGCCACGATGCCGTTGACGTTCTTTTCCAGGCCGGAGCGTTCGCGCCCCAGCGCTTGAGCATGCTCTGCGTTGTTCCAGATTTCCGGGTTTTCCAGCTCGCGGTTTACTTCTTCTAGGCGCTCGCGCTTGGCATCGTAGTCAAAGATACCCCCGAAGCGACAGCAGCCGTTCCTGGAGATCGGCGATGCTCTGGCGAATGGGATTGAGTTCGATCATGGTGTCGTGGGGGGCGTGCTCGGGGGTCACGAAGGATACCAGAGCGCTAAGCTCTGACCTCCCCACTCGCTTCGGCCGCGGCGTCGCTACGTGGCCTTGAGGCTGCCCCGGTAGCGGCGGCTGCACGGCAGCGTGGTCCCATCCTTGAGATGCAGGCGCGCATCTCCGCTGTCGACAGGCTCTATCGAAACCAGCTGCTGGAGGTTGACCATGTAGCTCCGATGTACCCGCACGAATCGCGCCGGGTCGAGCCTGGCTTCGATCCCGGCAAGGGTGCTCCGCAGCGGGTAGTCGCGCCCTGCCATGTGCAGGTTCACGTAGTTGCCGGATGCCTGCAGCCATTCGATATCGTTGGCCGTGACCAGGAATTCGCGGCCCAGTTTGCGCACCAGGAAGCGTTCGGGCCGGCCGACAGGGTCCTGCGCCAAGCCTTCGTCCGGCTCGTCCAGCACGCTGGCTTCGCCCTGCCAGCGACGCAGAGCAAACCGGTAGCCCTCGATCATCACCACCATGCCGGCAAAGGAACGCGCGTCCTTGAGATATTCGTAGAACAGCTCACGCGGCCACGGGCCGAAGTCGTACACCATCCCCTGCGACGCATAGACAAGCTTTCGCAGAGCGACCATGGCCAGCACATGCAGCACTGAGAACGCCACGCTGCCCAGCACGTACCAAGGAAGATAGCTGCGCAGGGTGTCCCAGTGCAGGGGAAGGCGCCGGGTGAACCAGACCAGTGCAGGCACCAGAGCCAGCATCACCACACCACTGGAAAGCTCCCACGTTGCCGGCTGCCAGGTGGCGAAGCCCAGGCCGACGCGGCGCACGTCCATCAATACGGTGACGCTGTTGGCCACGCCGTTGACCAGGGTGATGACCAGCCAAAAGCCGATCTCGAACGGCCGCCGCCACGGCTGGAAGCGTTGGTATGTAGTGGACGCATCGGGCATCGGCGCATTCTAGAGGCTGCACTGCCCGCGCACCGCCAATCTGCTCCCTCGCTGATGCCGTTCGTCCCAGCACGGGCGCAACCGGTCACTTGGACCTGACGGGCGTGGCATCGGACCTCGAAGCTGCGGATCTTCTTCCACGTGGACCTGCGCATGGACCGTCGCCACGACCTGGACTGGATCCGGGTATTCGCCTTCTCGCTGCTGGTTCTGTATCACGTCGGGATGTATTACGTGAGCTGGGACTGGCATGTGAAAAGCCCCTTCGCCAGCGAAACTCTCGAGCCGCTGATGCTGCTCAGCAGTCCCTGGCGACTGAGCCTGCTGTTTCTGGTGTCGGGGGCCGCCACCGCGTTTCTGCTGCAACGGCACCCAAATGGGTTTCTGGGCGCGCGCTCATGGCGCCTGCTGGTGCCGCTGCTTTTCGGCATGCTCGTGGTGGTCACGCCCCAGGCTTACTACGAAGTCGTCGAGAAGCTGCCGGGCGGCTATCACGACGGCTACCTGGCGTTCTGGACCCGCTATCTGGGCAATGACCCGAACTTCTGCGGTGACGACGGATGCCTGGATGTGCCCACCTGGAACCACCTTTGGTTTATCGCCTATCTCTGGGTTTACACGGTGGTGCTGTGGCTGGTCCTGAAGTTCGCCCCGAAACTTTTGCCGGAGGCCGCGGACCGGCTTGAGCCGATGCTCTCGGGCCTGGGGGTTGTGCTCTGGCCGGTGCTGGTGCTGGCGGCCGCCAGGCTGCTGCTGGTGGGCCGGTTCGAGTCGACCCACGCGCTGGTGGACGACTGGTACAACCACGGCCAGTACCTGAGCCTGTTCCTGCTCGGCTTCGTGATGGCGCACAGCGAGGGCTTCTGGAACGCGCTGCAGCGACGCCGCTGGCCTTCGGCGCTCGTGGCGATGGCGAGCTACGGCTTCATCGTCTGGTATTTCTAATGGTCCGGCTATGACGACGACCCTCCCGCCCTCGCCCGCTACGCGCAGCGCGTGGCGTGGGCAATCAACCAGTGGACCAGCATCGCGGCGCTACTCGGATTCGCTCGCCAGCTGGCGCCGGGTGACAGCCCGGTCCTGCGCTACCTGAGCCAAGCGGTGTTCCCGGTCTACATCCTTCACCAGACGGTGATCGTGGTGGCGGCGCATAACCTCAAACCCTTGGGACTCACGCCCATGCTAGAGGGCCCGCTACTGGTCACGCTCTCCTTTGCCGTCTGCTTTCTCGGCTATGAAGGCAGCCGTCGGGTCGGGTGGATGCGGCCGCTGTTCGGTCTCAAGCGTCGGCAGTCGCCGCAGTTGCCGCAGTTGCCGCTTGCAGATGCTCCACGATCAGCTGGATAGCCACGCCGCCGCGGTAGTCGTCAGGCGCCAGGCGAAAAGCCAGGTGCACGCGGGACGGCGGGGCTACGTCACGCCAGCCGCCGAAATGGATGGCATTGAGCGCCTCACAACGCCCCTCGGTGCGCAGGGTCAGCTTGAGGTGGCGCTCGCCCACCACGCGCCAATCCAGCACCTCGAAATCGCCATCGAAAACCGGCTCGGGAAACCCCTGGCCCCAGGTCGCCCCGCTGCGCAGCGACTCGGCGCTGGCGTGGTCGAACTCATGCGCCAGCAGTTCTCCATCGCTGAGCAACTCGGCCTGCAGCAGGTGGGCATCGAGCTGATCTTCGGCCTGCTGGCGAAACGCCGCCTGGAAGCGCGGCAGGTCGTCAAGGGCCAGATTGAGCCCAGCGGCCATCGCGTGTCCCCCAAACTTGCCCATCAGTCCCGGATGCCGTGCTTCGATGTTCGCCAGCGCATCACGGATATGGAATCCGGGAATGGATCGTGCCGAGCCACGCAAAGTGCGGCTCCCCGGTTCCGACGGCGCGAACGCGACTACCGGCCTGTGCAGGCGCTCCTTGATCTTGGAGGCGACCAGTCCGATCACGCCCGGGTGCCATTGCGCATCGAACAGGCAAAGCGCATGCGGCACGCTTCCTGACGCATCCAGTCCGCTGCCTGAGATCGCCGCGTCGGCCTCCTCGATCATCTGCTGTTGCACGCCGCGCCGCTCTGCGTTGATGCCGTGCAGGGCCCGCGCCAGTTCACGTGCACGCGTTTGGTCATCGCACAGCAGGCATTCGATGCCCACCGCCATGTCTTCCAGACGACCGGCAGCGTTGAGCCTCGGGGCGATGGCGAAGCCGATGTCTGCCGTGGTCAGGCGCGCCGCATCGCGTCCCGATACCTCGATCAAGGCACGCAGTCCGGCGCATCCCCGACCGGCCCGCAGCTGCCTCAGACCAGCGCCCACAAGCGCCCGGTTGTTGACGTCCAGCGGCACCAGATCGGCGACCGTGCCGACGGCCACCAGGTCCAATAGTGGAAGCAGGTCCGGTTCGGCGGCACTGAAAGCTCCAGATTCGCGCAGGTGGCGGCGCAGCGCCAGGAGCACGTAGAACATGACGCCGACGCCCGCCAGCGCCTTGCTGGGGAACGCGTCGCCGTGCTGGTTGGGATTGACGATGGCGTCGGCGACCGGGAGGACCGCACCCGGCAGATGATGGTCGGTGACCAGGACCTGCCATCCGCGCGCCTTGGCCGCGGCAATGCCCGAAACGCAGGCAATACCGTGGTCCACGGTCACCAGCAGATCCGGCTCGAGCGCGGCAAGTTCGTCGACCAGCGCCGGTGAGAGTCCGTACCCGTGGACCATGCGGTTCGGCACCGCTGGGGTGACCCGGGCGGCACCCAGCATCCGCAGTCCGCGCACGCCCACCGCACACGCGGTGGCTCCATCGCAATCGAAATCTCCGACCACCACAATGTGCCTTCCAGCCGCGATGGCCTCGGCTAGCAGTCCGGTCGCCGCTTCGATGCCCGCCAGCATTCCGGGCGCCAGCAACTGTGCAAGTTTTGGCTGTGCGTGGCCTAGCTCTACAGCGCCGCGCGCGGCGTAGATCCTGCGCAGCAACGGCGGCACGTGATCTGGCCAGGTGCCCGGGGAGCTGCATTCGCGACGTCGGACTCGCGGTCCGGTGCTCATGCGTCCAGCGCGGCCATTGACCGGCGCCAGAAGCGCCAACGCTGCCGATGCTTCAACGAAAAGGTCGCTCCGTCCTCGAAATCCA
>JBBSVH010000082.1:0-11643 GCA_038233685.1 Lysobacterales bacterium
CCGGGAGATGCCCGCGGCCTCTTCAAGGTATACGCGCAGGTCTTCCGGACGCGCCTCGATGATCTGGCTGATCATCCCCTGCTCGATGATCGAGTAGCTGCGCGGTCCCAGCCCTGTGCCCAGGAACAGATCGGTGATGTCGCGGCGGCGGCACTTGGTGCCATTCAGGTAATAGTTACTGGTGCCGTCGCGGCTGACCAGTCGCTTGACCGAGATCTCGTTGAACGCCGCGAATTCGCCTGCAATGGTGTGGTCGCTGTTGTCGAACACGAGCTCTACCGTGGCCTGGGACACCGGCTTGCGCGCGGAGGACCCGGAAAAGATCACATCGGTCAGCGAGTCGCCACGCAGCCGGCTGGCCGAGCTTTCGCCCATCACCCAGCGCACCGCATCGATGATGTTGGACTTGCCGCAGCCGTTGGGCCCGACCACGCCGGTCATGTTGGTCGGCAGGTGCAGCGTGGTGGGATCTACGAACGACTTGAAGCCGGACAGCTTGATGGTGGACAGGCGCATGCGGCGGTGGCTTCCGGGCGTCGCGCCCGAGTCGCCCGGCGCACTGCCACTTTGATAGTGAGGGTTATCTATCAGCGCCAAGCAATTGATTTGCTGGACGCGGGACCCCTGCAGGCAGGGCGTCGACCCGGCAGTATAACGGTCGACATGGCGAAAATGGACCGCGACCTTCCGCGCCAGAAGAGGACAGCTACCGATGCCTGCCCTGGGTCGAGAGCCCGTCCACGGCCCCGGTCCGCCACACCCGTGATTGGAAGCAGGCGCCATGTTCTGCACTGCAACCTGCCGCGCGCGCCGAGCGCCGGCCCGCCGGAACGACCTGTCCTAGCTAGGTGTTCGTTTTCAGCCGCTTCGATGAAAATAGAGCCCGTGGTAACAGCCGATGCTGGTGTCCGGCTCGAAAGGTACCCGCAGATTCCGCTCCGGCAGTTCCCAGTGATCGACCGCTTCGTAACCCAGAGCGGACATCTGCTCCACGAACTCGGGCAGGCACATCACACGGTAGGGAAATATCGCAATGCCGAGGTTCTGCAAGGTGAAGTAGCCATGCTCCGGGTGCATCGGGACCAGGTTGACGACCACATGCTCCGGCGGGGCGGCCAAGCGCAGGAGCAACTCGTACAGGGAATACTCCAGGTATTGCAGAGCACCCGTGGTGATCAACACGCCGCATCCGTCCGCATCCTCTGGTTTGTCGACGAATTCCAGTCGGCCGTCCGGGTCGTGCTTCTGCGCCCACAGCCTGCCGGCAGCAGTTACGGCCGGCACGTCGTGGACCCGCCAGCGGATTTCCAGCGGGTAGTCGAGATACCTGGCAAATCCGTAATAGGCCTGCCCGATGTGCCCGCCGAGGTCGAAGATGACGCGATGCCCCCTGGCCAGTGCATGTGACAGCCAGTGCATCGCCGGATAGTCGCAGGCGCGCACTTGTTCCAGTTGCGAACGGTACATGCGCCCGGCAATCTGCAGGTCATAGGTATGCGGCATGGTTGCCGGCGCAGCCGACATGGCATCGGAATAGCTGGAGTAGACGCCGCAGTAGGCGTTGCCTTGAAGATACGGGCGCTTGAAGTACTGCCGGTACAGCGGCCGCGCGATGGTTTGCACTCCCGGCAGCTCGGCTGCCCGTAACGCGACAGTTCCCAATGCGCTCATGGGTCGCTCCTGTCCAGCAGCGAGTGGCGGAAATCGCGTTTTCCGCGACTCCTCAGTTCAACCCAACGCGGACACATCCACGCGCCGGCCAGTCTCTGGATCGAAGAAGTGCAGACGGTCACCGGCCATGGTCATTGCGACGCTGGCGCCCCACGGCGGCAAGGCCTGCGGGGGGATGCGGGCCACCAGCGGATGCGGGCCGAAGCGCAGATTGAGGAACACTTCGTTGCCGACCGATTCGGTCACCTCCACCTGCGCCTCGAATATGCCCTGGCGCCCGTCTGCGGGCTGCAGATGCTCAGGCCGTATCCCGACGGTGACGCCCCTTCCCGTCCAGCCCGGGTCGATGCACGCCTCACCCAGTGGCAGGCTCAAGCCGCCGCCCAGGTCAAGCGTCCAGCAATCCCCGCTCACCAGCGTTCCCTGCAGCAGGTTCATGGCCGGGCTGCCCAGGAACCCGGCCACGAACAGGTTTGCCGGCCGGTCGTACAGCGTCATCGGCGTATCGATCTGCTGGATCTCACCGTCTTTCAGCACCACGATGCGCTGGCCCAGGGTCATGGCTTCGACCTGGTCGTGGGTGACGTAGATCATGGTGGTGCCCAGCTTGCGGTGCAGGCGCGCGATCTCGGTGCGCACCGAGTGGCGGAGCTTGGCATCGAGGTTGGACAGCGGCTCGTCGAGCAGGAACACCTCCGGCTCGCGCACCAGCGCCCGGCCCAGGGCAACGCGCTGGCGCTGGCCACCGGACATCTCGCGCGGAAGCTTGTCCATCATGTCGCCCAGCCCCAGGGTCTGGGCCGCGGCGTCGACGCGGGAGGTGATGGTCGCCTTGTCATGCTTGCGCAGCTTCAGCCCGAACGCCAGGTTCTCGGCCGCGGTCATGTGCGGGTACAGCGCGTAGCTCTGGAAGACCATGGCGATGTCGCGATCCTTCGGGGCCACGTCGTTGACCGCCCGTCCGCCAATGGACACGGTGCCGTCGGTGATGTCCTCGAGCCCGGCGATCATTCGCAGCAGCGTGGACTTTCCGCATCCCGACGGGCCCACCAGGACCATGAGCTCGCCGTCGGCGACCTCGAAGCTGGCACCGTGCACGGCCACCTGGCCCTTGCCGTACACCTTGCGGACTCGATCTAGGGTAACGCTGGCCATCAGCTCTCCGGCGGTGGTTCAGGTGCTGCCGACGGCCAAATGGGCGTTCGCCGGTACTGCATACCACTGCAAGCTACACGACCCGCACCTGCCGGCAATGGCACTCAGGTTCCGCTGGCCGGAAGCATGCGCTATTCTGGCATGTAACCGTTTTCATGGCGCAATCCGGCGCGTCGATGCACTGTTTTCCAGCCGATTCCACCGACACCGCCGGAGGGGCCATGTCGAACCCGTACCAATTCCCGGAAGGCTTCGTCTGGGGGAGCGCCACCGCTGCCTATCAGATCGAAGGCTCGCCGCTGGCCGATGGCGCCGGACCGAGCATCTGGCAGCGCTTCGCCCACACCCCCGGACGCATGCTCAACGGCGACACCGGCGACATCGCCTGCGACCACTACAACCGCTGGCGCGAGGACATCGCGCTGATGAAGGAACTAGGCATGCAGTCGTACCGCTTCAGCATGTCGTGGAGCCGGGTGCTCCCCGAAGGCAAGGGGCGGATCAACCAGAAGGGCGTGGACTTCTACGAACGGCTGGTCGACACGCTGCTGGAGAACGGCATCGCGCCGGTCGCCACTCTGTTCCACTGGGACATGCCTGCCGCACTCGATGACCAGGGCGGCTGGTTGAACCGGGACAGTGCGCAGTGGTTCGCGGACTACGGCCGGCTGATGTTCGGGCGCCTCGACGGGCGCATCAAGCGCTGGTCAACGCTCAACGAGCCTTGGGTGGTCAGCGATGGCGGCTACCTGCACGGCGTCCTCGCCCCGGGCCACCGCAATCGCTTCGAGGCGCCG
Organism: Lysobacterales bacterium; assembly: GCA_038233685.1. GTDB lineage: Bacteria > Pseudomonadota > Gammaproteobacteria > Xanthomonadales > Xanthomonadaceae > Pseudoxanthomonas_A. Next base: position 3,624 of record JBBSVH010000082.1, read on the forward strand.
ATCGCCTCGCACAACCTGATGCGCGCGCACGGCGCCGCGGTCAAAGCCTATCGGGAGATCGGCAAGCACGAGATCGGGCTGGTGGTGAACATCGAACCCAAGTACGCCGCCAGCAACAGCCCCGAAGACGTTGCCGCGACCGCACGTGCCGAGGCGTACATGAACCGGCAGTACCTGGACCCCGCCTTCTTCGGCACCTATCCAGAAGAGTTGCGGGAGATCTTCGGTGAGGCGTGGCCGGAGTGGTCGCAGGAGGACATGGACCTGATCGCCCAGCCGTTGGACTTCATCGGGGTCAACTACTACACCCGAAACGTGGTGGAACACGATTCGCTGAGCTGGCCACTCAAGGCCTCGCCGGTCCGCCAGACGCAACATACGTATACAGAAACCGGCTGGGAGGTCTATCCGCAGGGACTCACCGACACATTGCTGTGGATCAAGGAACGCTACGGCAACCCCAAAGTCTTCATCACCGAGAACGGCGCGGCCTTCTTCGACCCGCCAAAGTCGGAGAACGGTCGGGTGCGGGATCCCTTGCGCCTCAGCTACTTGCGCCAGCATCTGCGTGCGGTGCATGCGGCGATCCAGGCCGGCTGCAACATCCAGGGCTACTTCGTCTGGTCGCTGCTGGACAACCTGGAATGGTCGCTGGGCTACTCCAAACGCTTCGGTATCGTGCACGTGGACTTCGAAAGCCAGGCACGTACGCCCAAGGACAGCGCACGTTATTATTCGAGGGTCGTCGCCAGCCATGGCGAAGCACTGACCAACGAGGACGACTGAGCCGGATGCCGTGCGCCACACCGTGTAGATCCAATCCCACGAAGCACCCTGCGTGACCGACGCCACCGGCGACCACGGCGAGCGCGTGCTGCTTGCCGACATCGGCGGGACCAACGCGCGATTTGCAATGGCCGAGGTCGGCGCCGCGGTGCCGCTGCTGGAAGAAAGCGTGCAGGAATATCCTGTGGGCAGTTTCCCCTCGCTCGCTGACGCAGCTCGGCATTATCTTCGCGAGACCGGCGGCAGTGCGCAGAACGGCGTCTTTGCCGTCGCCGGCCGGGTCGACGGCGACGAAGCGCGCATCACCAATCATCCGTGGGTGATTTCCCTCACGCGCACCCGCCAGGCCCTTGGGTTCGACGAACTGATCCTGGTCAACGACTTCGCCGCCCAGGCCTTGGCCGTTTCGCTGCTGACGCCGGCTGACGTCGTGGCCATCGGCGGAGCTCGCTGGGCGCCAGCTCCACTGAACCAGTCGCGCACCTACGCCGTGATCGGTCCCGGTACCGGTCTGGGGGTAGCCGGCCTGGTGATCCGCGGCGGCAAACGCCACGTGCTTGAAACCGAAGGCGGCCACGCGAGTTTCCCGCCCGGTACGCCCGAAGAAATAGAGATCCTGGAAAAGCTCTCCGCGCAGTTCGGCCGGGTCTCGAACGAACGCCTGATCAGCGGCCCGGGGCTGGTCAACCTGTATCGGGCGCTCAGCGAGATCGATGGCGAGGATCCCGGCCCGCTGCAGCCCGAAGATGTCACCGCCCGCGCGGCCGCCGGGGATCCGCGCTGCATGCGCACGCTGGCCGTCTTCAGCGCCGTGTTCGGTGCGATCTCCGGCGACCTGGTGTTGAACATGGGCGCGTGGGACGGGGTATTCCTGAGTGGCGGGCTGGTGCCCAAGCTGCTGTCTTCGCTTCAGCACTCCGGTTTTCGCCAGCGCTTCGAGCACAAGGGGCGCTTTTCGCCAGCGATGGCGCGCGTGCCGACACTTGCCAATATCCACCCGCGGCCCGGCTTGCTGGGCGCCGCGGCCTATGCCGTCGAAGCCTTCGGCCCCAGGCGCTGACGCGGAGTCTTCCCACCTGCGTGCGGTTGTGCCGCTCCCCCCACAGTCCCCGTCGGCTTCACCGCCCGGTATGCCGCCCCTACTTCCGCTTTCGGAACATCCATGAGCCTGCACCCGGAAATCCATGCCATCACCGATCGGATCCGCCAGCGCAGCCTGCGCTCGCGCGCGGCCTATCTCGAAGGGATCGACGCCGCGCATCGACAGGGGCCGACGCGCACGCGCCTGAGCTGCGGCAACCTGGCCCATGCCTTCGCCGCCAGTGAGACCACGGACAAGGCGCGGCTGCGCGCCGACGTCACCCCGAACCTCGGCATCGTCAGCGCCTACAACGACATGCTCTCAGCGCACCAGCCGTTCGAGTCCTATCCGCAGATGATCCGCGAGTTCGCGCGTTCGCTGGGCGCCACGGCGCAGGTGGCGAGCGGGGTGCCGGCCATGTGCGACGGCGTCACCCAGGGCCGCGCCGGCATGGACCTGTCGCTGTTCTCGCGCGACGTCATCGCCCAGGCCACTGCGATCGGCCTGAGTCACGACATGTTCGACGCCACCCTGTACCTGGGCGTGTGCGACAAGATCGTGCCGGGCATGCTGATCGGCGCCCTCGCCTTCGGTCACCTGCCTGCGATCTTCGTGCCTGCCGGCCCGATGACCCCCGGCATCCCCAACAAGCTCAAGGCCGAGGTGCGCGAACGCTACGCCGCCGGCGAGGCGACGCGGGAAGAGCTGCTCGAAGCCGAAGCGGGCTCATATCACGGACCGGGCACGTGCACCTTCTACGGCACTGCCAACTCCAACCAGGTGCTGCTCGAGGCGATGGGCGTGCAGATGCCCAGCGCCTCGTTCGTCAATCCCGCCACGCCCCTGCGCGATGCGCTCACCCGCGCCGCCACCGAGCGCGTGCTCCTCATCAGCGCCCTGGGCGGCGACTACCGGCCGATCGGCCGGCTGATCGACGAGCGCGCGATCGTCAACGCGATGGTCGCGCTGATGGCCACGGGCGGCTCCACCAACCACACCATCCACTGGGTGGCAGTCGCGCGCGCCGCCGGCATCATGTTGACCTGGGACGACATGGACGCGCTGTCGCAGGTTGTCCCGCTGCTGGCACGCGTGTATCCCAATGGCGAGGCCGACGTGAACCGCTTCGCTGCCGCCGGCGGCATCGCCTTCGTGTTCCGCGAACTGATGGACGCCGGGCTGATGCACGACGACCTGGTGACGGTAATGCCCGGCGGCATGCGCGCGTATGCCGACGAGCCGAGGCTGGTGGATGGCGAACTGGCGTACGCGCCCGGCCTCGCTCTGAGCGCGGACGAGGATGTCGTGCGTCCGGCCAGCCATCCGTTCGAGCACCAGGGCGGGCTGCGCCTGTTGCGCGGAAATCTGGGCAACTCGCTGATCAAGCTGTCGGCGGTGAAGCCCCAATTCCGCTTCATCGAGGCGCCGGCGGTGGTCGTGGACGCCCCGCAAACGCTCAACAAACTGCACGCCGCTGGCGCATTGCCCGAACATTTCGTGGCGGTGGTCCGCTTCCAGGGTCCGCGCGCCAACGGCATGCCCGAGCTGCACTCGCTGGCGCCGCTGCTGGGCATGCTCCAGAACCAGGGCCGCCGCGTCGCGCTGGTCACCGATGGCCGCCTCTCGGGCGCTTCGGGAAAGTTTCCCGCCGCCATCCACGTCACCCCTGAAGCCGCGCACGGGGGTGCCCTGGCACGCGTCCGCGAAGGCGACATGATCAGGCTGGACGGCGAGGCCGGCACGCTGGAAGTACTGGTCGATGCGCAGGAGTGGAGCGCACGCGCGCTGGCGGCCAACAGCACGCCTTCAGCGCAGGACCTGGGCCGCAACCTGTTCGCGATCAACCGTCAGGTGGTCACCCCAGCTGACGAGGGCGCACTGTCGATCTCCTGCGGTCCACCGACGCCTGAGGGCGGCTGGGAATACGATTCGGAATACGAGTTGGGCGGCGATGATGCAGCCGCCGCGGCACCACACGAGTCCAAGGATGCCTAGGTTTCGCTTCCGCCCTCTGCGCGCGAAGGCTGCGCGTGGCTGAGTCGGTGGCCGTGCAACGACTGAGGGCGCGGCCCATCGTCGTCCAGCGCATCAGGGAGTGTCGTTCTCATGCCCTCATCCGGCGCTGCACGCCACCTTCTCCGGGGGGGGGCGAGAAGGGAACGGCAGCGCTTCCCCTACCTGTTCCAAGCGACTCTACCGAGACTCCGATGACCATCCAACAACACCAAGTCAAAGCCGAAGAACTGCTCCGCTCTGCCGGCATCCTGCCGGTGGTCACCGTGCATACCCTGGACGAAGCGCGCAACGTGTCGGCCGCGCTGCTCGAGGGCGGCCTGCCTGCCATTGAACTCACCCTGCGCACGCCCGTGGCGATGCAGGCGCTGGCCATGCTCAAGCGCGAGCTGCCCGGCATTGTCATTGGGGCAGGAACCGTACTGACTGTAGAGCAGATGCAGCAGTCGATCGATGCCGGTGCCGATTTCCTGGTCACGCCAGGGACGCCTGCAGCCTTGGCCGAGGCGCTGGCCAACGCCCCTGTGCCGGTGGTGCCCGGCGCAGCGACGCCCACCGAACTGCTGTCGCTTATGGCGCATGGCTTTCGCGTGTGCAAGCTGTTCCCGGCCAGCGCGGTGGGCGGCCTGGCGATGCTGAAAGGACTGGCTGGTCCGCTGTCGGAGCTGAAGATCTGCCCGACCGGCGGCATCACCGAAGACAACGCCGCCGACTACCTGTCGCAGCCCAACGTGGTGTGCGTCGGTGGCTCGTGGATGGTGCCGAAAGCGTGGATCGACGCAGGCGAATGGGACAAGATCACCGCAAGCTCGGCCAAGGCCGCCGCGATCGTGCAGCACTGCAGATAGCTTGAATCGCCTTGTTGTCGCGCAGCGAAGAGCAGGATTGAGCAGGAAGTTGCCTCGCTTGGCCGCCTCAGCTTTCACGCTGCAGTGATTGCCGCTGCCCTGCCTCCTGCCTTCCGCGCAGCGAAGGGGAGGACTGAGGAGGCGTGCCGTTGACTCTGCCCTCAACCGCTAGCAGCCATTGCTGCGGCTCTGCCTCCTCCCTTTCGCCCAGCGAAGGGGAGGACTGAGGAGGGGTGCTGTTGATCTTGCCCCGCGACGTTACACACGTGATGGAGACGCCAACGGAAACCAGGCTCCGGCTCCGAAGCCGGTGATTTCGCTCCCTCGGCACGCGCCTCACCGCCACCAGTCTCAATCCAACAACCGCTCCACCCTCACCTTCGCCGGCAGCGACTTGATACGCAGCTCGCCTTCGTTCCACGGCGCCGGTTGCCCGTTGACCGTGGTCGTCCCCGGCGCCGTTGCATACGGCCAGGGCAACACCAACCCGCCAGAAGGCAACTCGAGCCCTTTCTCGACATCCAGTTCCAGGACTCCATCTTCGCTGCGCAAGACGTAGCCCAGCCGGCCTTGGGGCGTGCGCAAGTCGCGGATCGCGATGCCCTTTCCCTGCAGCCAGTCGACCGGAATCCCCGCCGCCAGCACGATGCTGTCATCGACCTCGCGCTCATAGGCGAACATGTCCAGGGCCGCGCGCACGAAGTCCGAGCCCACCCAGGCATGCGGAAGATCGCCCAGGAAGAACGGTTTGCGCGGCGTGCGCGACACCACCTCGCCCCACTGGTTCCAGGCCCGCGGCGCACGATCGTCGAAGAAGAACTCCACCGCTTCCCACGCGCGTTCGCGCCAGCCCAGGCGAACGAAAGCGGACACGTTGCGCCACTCGTAGGGCGTGTAGTCCTTCCACTCGCGCTTGCCGTCGCGACGCTGCACGAACTCGGTCCAGTAGCGCTCGAACGTGTTCTCCAGCAGCGCACCGGGCAGCCTGCCCTGCTCGCCGCCCGGTGCCAGCGCGATCGTGGTTGAGGTCGGGTCAAAGTCCCCGAGTTCGGCAGCACCCGGCAGGTAGTCGATGTCGTGCTGGCGGGTGGCCGCCTGCAGCGACGCAAGAAGATCGGTGCGGAACTGGTCCCGCGAAGCCATCATGCGTTCGGCATCGGCATCCTTGCCCAGCCACTGCGCCACCTGCACCGCATCCTTGTAGCCACGCAGTGCCCAGAAGTTGTCCCAGTACGAGTGCATCGGCTTGGCCGAGTACCCTTCATGGCTGATGGACGCCGGCATCATTCCGTAAAACGCCGGATTGAGCGCCCGGTTGGCTTCGGTGCGCTCACTCAAGCGCAGTCTTTCCATGTACTCGTAAGCGCCGCGCACGTGCGGCCACATGCGGAGCAGGAAGGCTCTGTCGCCATCGTAGCGATAGAGTTCTGCAATGTTGAAGATGAGCTCGCCGTGGCTGTCGTTCTCTGGAACCGGGTCGCTGCCGCGATCGTCCACGCAGCACGGCACCATCCCGTTGTCGAACTGGAACGGCGCATACCAGTCGACATACTCGCGCACCACGTCCTTGCGGCCCATGCGCAGCAGCCCCTCGGAGATCATCGCCCCGTCGCGGATCCAGCTGCGCGCGTACGAGCGTGTGCCCGGCTGCAGGCGTGGGCCAGTGCGCGAGATCAGCATGTGCGCGGTGGCGGTGCGCAGGGTGTCGACGAGAGCCTGCCCGGCCTGGGGCACATCGATCTTGACGCTGCCGAGTTTCCGCGCCCAATCCTTTGCAACCTCACTTTGCAGCGTCTCCGCGTCCCATGCCGCGCCGCCGCGCGCAGGTCCGGTCATCGGAACGCGCATATCCACGTGGCGTGACTCGCCGGGCTCCAGGCGCATCCGGTACAGCATCGCGCCCGACGCGTGGCCCTGCCCGTCGACCACGCTGCTTTCGGGATAGGGCGCGCCCGCCTGCAGATGCCAGGGCACCGCACCTGCGTCGAGGCTGGTGGCAAAGACCTCGTCCGGCGGCTCCTGCGCAAATACGCGCGCTGATCCATCCACGGTTACCGCGCCGTACTCGAAAGCCAGTGCCCTGATCGCGCTGACCCCGCCTATGGTGCTGAGGAACTGGCTTGGCGGGTTCACCTGCAAAGGGCGCACGGCAATGGCCAGGGTGAAGTCGTGCACGCGGTCGCTCTCATTGACCAGCAGGTAGCGGGCAAGCAGTTGCGACTGCTTCGGCGTTCCGTCGACAAACGCGGTGGTACGCAGCGCAAACGAAGGGTGCCGCCAGTGCACGCTGGGAATCGGCAGGTAGCCGTCCTGCAGCGACTGCGTGGAGTCGACGTCCGCCCACGTCACCAGGGTGCCGTCGACCAGCACGAATGGCTCGAGGGTAAATCCGCCCTTCGCCACCTCAATGGCGCCGTCCTCGCCGATGAGTCCCTGCTGCTGCCCACCATCGAGCCCGACGATGGTCCAGTACGGCTGCTCGCCGCTGAAGCCTCGTGGAAACCATCCGCGCGGCGAGTCGGCTGCAACCGCCTTGATGAAGTCGTTCGGGTGGGCCGAGAACGACAGAGGCTGCAATTGCAGTTCGGCGAGGCCGAAAGACGATGCAGGGCCCGCGGCGACGCGCAGGCGAACATAGCGCGCCTCGGCCTCCGGCAGCGCGATATGGTCGATGCCGCCGTTGCCACCAACGACCGTACGCACGTCGCGCCAGAGGAGTCCGTCGGCAGACAGCTGCACCAGGTAGTCCGAGCCGTGCTGCTCCGGGCGCCACGTCAGCTCGAGTCCACCAAACTCGCGCACTCGACCCAGGTCCAGGGTCAGCGTGGGGACCTGTTCACCGGCCAGGTCCGCTGACCAGGCCGTGCGCGGAATCCCATCCACCGCATGCGCTGCAGGTCCCGCAGGGAATTGGACGTTTGCGCTGACCGCACCAGACAGCGGCGAACCGTCGTCGACGCGCAGTGGCTGCAGGGTGAGCTGATCGAAGCACACTTCGCCCTTGCCGCCGGCGTTGTTGTAGACGGTGTATTCAAGCTTGGCGCTGCGCCGCAGCGCCGGGTCGGCATCCGGCCCCCACGCCTTGTCGATGTGTCGCTTCCGGTAGCGCACCGGCGTCCACTCACGCGGGTAGTCGTACCTGGGCCGATTGACCCACCACACGTTGTCGCCGCTGGCGTCGATCAGCTTGAATTGCAGGTCGTTTCGCGGAGAGTCGCCGCGAAGCTGGAAGGTGAAAACGTAGTTGTCCGGATAGTCGAGGGCAATATAGCGCTGGATGCCGACGTAGCCG
>JBBSVH010000083.1:0-11544 GCA_038233685.1 Lysobacterales bacterium
AACGCGACACCTGCCAAATCCCAGAGACAGGAAAGCCCGCCACATCGGGCGGGCTTTCCTGCAGTACTTGACGCCGCGGACTCAGTTCTCCAACAGCACCCGGTTCATGCGTTGCACGAATGCAGCCGGATCCGGCAGCGGTGCGCCGGCAGCGATCTCGGCCTGTTCCAGCAGCAGCGTTGCAAGATCCTTCGCCTTGGCATCGTCAGTTTCCGCTTCGACGCGCTTGAGCAGGGCATGTTGCGGGTTGATCTCCAGCGTCGGCTTGCTGTCGGGCAGGTCCTGGCCGGCTTCGCGCAGCAGGCGGGCAAAATGCGGTGCCATATCGAAGTCGGCCAGTGCCAGGCACGACGGCGAATCGGTCAGTCGGGCGGAAACACGCACGTCGCCGACGCGATCGCCCAGCAGGGTCTTGAGGCGCGCCAGCAACGGTTCGGCGGCCTTGCTTGCGGCTTCCTGCTTCTCCCGGTCGGCCTCGTCCAGCGGCAGTTCGCCCTTGGCGACGTTCTGCAGCTTCTTGCCGTCGTATTCGCGCAGTGAGCCGAGCATCCATTCGTCGATGCGGTCGAACATCAGCAGCACCTCGATGCCCTTGGCCTTGAACGCCTCCAGCTGCGGGCTGCCGAACGCGGCCGCGAAGCTGTCGGCGGTGATGTACCAGATCGTGTCCTGGCCATCAGCCATGCGCGCGATGTAGTCATCCAGCGACACGGTCTGGTTGGCGCCATCGGCAGGCGTGGTGGAGGTGCCGGTCGAGGCGAAACGCAGCAGCTTGGCGATGCGCTCACGGTTGCCGGCATCCTCGCCGATGCCCTCCTTGAGCGTGTTTCCGAATGCCTTGTAGAACGTGGCGAACTTGGCCGGCTCGTCGCGCGCGAGCTTCTCGATCAGGTCGAGCACGCGCTTGACGCAGGTGGCCTTGATGCGGTCGAGCTGGCGGTTGCGCTGCAGCAGCTCGCGGCTGACGTTGAGCGGAAGGTCATCGGCGTCAATCACGCCGCGCACGAAGCGCAGGTAGTTCGGCAACAGCTCCTCGGCGGCATCCATCACGAAGACGCGCTTGATGTAGAGCTTGAGACCCTTGCGCTCTTCGCGGCCGCCCATCATCAGGTCGAATGGCGGCTGCGCGGGCAGGTACAGCAACGTGGTGAAACTCTGGTTGCCCTCGACACGGTTATGCGTCCACGCCAGCGCGTCGTCGAAGTCATGGCCCAGCGACTTGTAGAAGCCCTGGTAGTCCTCGTCGGAAATCTCGCTCTTCGGCCTGGTCCACAGCGCCGACGCCGCGTTGACGGTCTCCCATTCCTCGGCGGCAGTTGCGTCGTCGGCACCGGCTTGCTTGTGCATGCGGATCGGGAAGGCGACGTGTTCGGAGTAGCGGTGGATCAGCGCGCGCAGCTGCCAGTCGGCGAGGAACTCGTCCTCGTCAGGCTTCAGGTGCAGCACCACGGTGGTGCCGCGCTCGGGCAGTTCGACCGGCGCCAGTGTGTATTCGCCGCGGCCATCGCTGTCCCACTGCACGCCCTCGCTGGCGGGCGCACCGGCGTGGCGGGTCAGCACGGTGACGCGGTCGGCGACCACGAACGCGGAATAGAAACCCACGCCGAACTGGCCGATCAGCCGCGCGTCGGCTTTCTGTTCCGTGCCCATCGCTTCGAGGAACCGGCGCGTGCCGGAGCTGGCGATGGTGCCGATGTTGGCCACGACCTCGTCGCGGCGCATGCCGATGCCGTTGTCACGCACGGTGACAGTGCGCGCGTCCTTGTCCCAGAGCACGTCGATATGCAGCTCGCCGTCGCCGGCCATGAGGTCTGGCTGGGCGATCGATTCGAAGCGCAATTTGTCGCAGGCATCGGAGGCGTTGGAGATCAGCTCGCGCAGGAAGATCTCCTTGTGCGAGTACAGCGAGTGCGTGACCAGGTGCAAGACCTGGGCGACTTCGGCTTCGAATTTGAGGGTTTCTGGGGGAGCGTTCATGGGCGGGGGTCCGGTGTCGTGTGGCTGGAGATGCGCTGGATATGGGACTGCGCCGGATGCAAATCAACAGGCGCCGTCGTGGATTCCATCGCAGCGCGACGATTGGTCCCGGGCCCTGCGTTTGGCCATTGGAATGAGGGATCCGCTGGCAACGGCCCCGCGGGGGCTCATGGCGATGGCGCCGGGCCAGGCCGGGCAGCGCGTGGACGCCGTGGGAAGCAAGCTTGGGCGTGGCCGCTGTGAATTACCACGCCCGGCCAGATCGGCTCCGGCGGCGGGCAGATGCGGCGGTGCATCTCGTCAAGACGTCCGGGTACTTGTGTAGAGCCGGATGAAGGCGCCGTGTGGACATTCAAAATGCCGCACCCTGGCCGGCGTACGGGTCACTCCACCAATTTCCGCGCCACACCGGTGCGCTGGAGCATCCTGTTCATCCGGTCGCAGACGTAGTGACGCTCTTCCGTGCTGCTGGCGACCCGGCGCATGGAATCGGCCTCGCCGGAAAACCACATCCAGAAGCCGGCCTCGTCGGAGTAGTCGCGGAACATGCGAGGCACGTGGCCCTCCAGCTCGTTGATCATATCCTCGAGGGTTGCGGTGCCCATGAATTCAGCCTTCCATCGCGGCGCGAACGTTTGCATTATTTTTTGAGGCATGAGGATCATCACGTATGAGTCGTTACGCCTGCGTCGCTGCATGCGCATGCGGTCGCTCTGTAATGCACCTGTACCGGTGCGGTTTGTCAGGGCGTGGGACAAGTTGCGGGCGCAATCTCCACAGCGTTTTCGCCGGACTGTCAGTCCCGGGCTGCTGCACGCGCGGCGAATGTGCTGGGAATTGAGGCCCCAGCTTGGCTTGCGGCGGGTGAGGATAGTGTGGACTGGAGCCCGAGAGGGCAGCCATCGCGGGCGCTGCTCGCTCCCGTCAACGGGCCGCGTCAGCCCTGAAGCGCAGGGTCAAGCCCTTCAGGAAGTTGCGCAGGATCTGGTCTCCGCACAGGCGGAAGTGCTTGTGGTCGGCCTGGCGAAACAGCGCGGTGAGTTCCGGTTTGGACAGCGGAAAGCCGGCGTCCTGGAAGATCTGGTGCATGTCCACGTCCTTGAGCTGGAACGCCACCCGGAGCTTTTTCAGCACCACGTTGTTGGTGACCCGGGTTTCCACGGGCCGCTGTGGACTACGCTCGTCAGGACCGCGGTAATACAGCACCAGGCCATCGAGGAAGTGCGCCAGTACGCGGTTGCTGCAGGGCAGGAAGCCCTCGTCGTCCTCCTTCTTGAGGAACGCCTGGACATCGGCCGGCTCGATCGGGACCTCCGCGTCCGGAAGGCGGGTGATCTCCACCAGCTTGCCGTCGCTGAGATCCAGCATGTAGCGGATGCTGCGCATCACGTCATTGTTGATCATGGGATTTCGTTGCGCCTGGCTGCGTGCATCGTCCCGCCTATTCTAGAGACCATGGCAACGCCGCGCTGAAGCTGGCCTCGTTCGCAGCCAGCTAATGCGTCTGCCGGTACGCTTGGTGCGCTTGAACACTGACCGCAGTTGCGAGCGTCGCGTTGTAAGTACGCTCCTGAAAACATGCCGGACCTGCACATCCGCGGACTGGACACTGCGGCGAATTCCGCCCTTGGAAAGGAGATTGAAATGATCCAGTCAGCCCGAGGCCGCCTTCGCGCGGCACCCATGCCACTGCGCTTGGCGGCGTGCGCAGCGTTGGTCCTGCTTGCCTCGTGCAGCGGCGAGGAGCGGACGGCCAGTCCGGCTGCGGTGCCTGGAAGTGCCAGTCAGGTCACGACAGATTTGGGGGGCGCCTCGGTGACCGCCGTGGCAATCCAGACTTCGCAGATTCCCGCAACGGTGGCCTCCGGGTACGGGATCGAGCAGCGCGACGATCTGGTCATGCTGCGGGTCTCACCCCGCAAGGGCGAGATAGGAACTATCGCCACGGCGCCGATGGAGGTGCGGGCAACAGTGACCGACCTGCGTGGCGAAACGCGCGCGATGGTATTGGAGGAGCGGATAGTGGCCGATCTGGTGGACCACGTAGGGACCGTGGAGGTGACGCTTCCGGCGAACCTCCGCTTCGATGTCGTGCTGGTTGCGCCGGGCGGGAAGACCGAGACCCTCGAGTTCTCGCGCGAGTTCCGCGCCCGCTGATCCCCGCTGGCGTCCGGGCTCAGTACCGGCCACGCCGCCCGGGAGAAGGGCGGTCCTCCAGTCCCGGCTATCGCCAACACTGCGTTCCATGGAAGTCTTCGGCCGCGTGCCGCCCGATGGCATCATGGGCGCCCCGATTACTGCCAGTGAGTTCGCAATGCGCACACGCCACCTTGCCCGTTCAATGCTGCTGATCGCGGCCCTGCCGCTGGGGGCGTGGGCCCAGGATTTGAGCAAGGTGGAAATCCAGACCACGGCGCTGCGCGGTGGCACCTACCTGCTGACCGGCGCCGGCGGCAACATGGTGACCAGCACTGGCGACGACGGCATGTTCCTGATCGATGACCAGTACGCGCCGCTCAACGAGAAGATCAGCGCCGCGCTAAAGAAAATCGGCCCGCTGCCGCTGCGCTTCGTGATCAACACCCACTGGCACGGCGATCACACCGGCGGCAACGAAGCCTTCGGCAAGGGCGGCGCGGTCATCATTGCCCACGCCAACGTGCGCAAACGCATGAGCAGCGAACAGTTCATCGCCGCCTTCGACAGCAAGGTCGATGCCTCGCCCGGTGACGCGCTGCCGGTGGTGACCTTCACCAGCGACATCGCGCTGCACCTCAACGGCAACAAGGTCGACGTGGTGCACGTGGCCGACGCCCATACCGACGGCGACGCGCTGGTCAAGTTCGACAGCGCCAATGTCCTGCACACGGGCGACACCTGGTTCAACGGCGGCTACCCGTTCATCGACCTCAGCTCAGGGGGCAGCATCGACGGTCTGATCGCTGCGATCGACAGGGGCCTGGAGTTGAGCGATGACCAGACCCAGATCGTGCCGGGTCACGGCGCCCTCGGCGATCGGGCAGGGCTGCAGGCCTACCGCGAGCTGATGCAGGCCGCGCGCGATCGCATTGCAGCCCTCAAGATTGCCGGTCAGAGCCGCAAGGAGGTGATTGCGGCCAAGCCAACGGCGCAGTGGGACGCGACGTACGGCACCGGCTTCATCAAGCCGGCGCAGTTCATCGGCTTCGTCTACGACTCGCTGCCTGCAGCGGGCAAGTAGCTCCCGCAGGGCCGCTCGAGCGGCACGCGCTCCTGATCCGTTGCACCACCATGTCCCTGTCCTGGGGGGCTCCCTGACGCAAGGACACACCTCATGCACACCGTCGGATACGCCGCGTCCTCCGTGGGCGCCGCCCTGGAACCCATGTCGTTCGAACGCCGCGAGCTGCGGCCCGAGGACGTCGCGATCGAGATCCTGTTCTGTGGCGTCTGCCACTCGGACCTGCACCAGGTGCGCGATGACTGGAACAACGCGAAGTACCCGATGATCCCCGGCCACGAAATCATCGGCCGGGTGACTGCAGTGGGCTCCGGGGTCACCAGGTTCAAGGCGGGCGACGCCGTCGGCGTGGGCTGCCTGGTGGACAGCTGCCTGGAGTGCGACCAGTGCCGCAAGGGCGAGGAGCAGCTGTGCCGCAAGCGCGCCACGCTGACCTACAACGATGTCGATCGCCAGACCGGCGAGGCGACCTTCGGCGGCTATTCCCAGTCCATCGTGGTGCGTGAGGAATTCGTGCTCAAGGTGTCGGACAAGGTCGACCTTGAGCGCGTGGCGCCGCTGCTGTGCGCCGGCATCACCACCTACTCGCCGCTCAAACGCTGGAACGCCGGTCCCGGCACGCGCCTGGGGGTGGTGGGGCTGGGCGGACTGGGACACATGGCAGTGAAGCTGGGTGTGGCGCTGGGCTGCGATGTCACGGTCATCACCACCTCCGAATCCAAGAGCGACGACGCCCGCGCGCTCGGCGCGCACCACGTCCTCATTTCGAGGGACGCGGATGCGATGAAGGTGGCAATCAGTTCGATGGACCTCATCATCGACACCGTGCCGGTGGCGCACGACCTGGCGCCCTACATCCTGCTGCTTGACGTGGACGGCAGCCTGGTGATTGTCGGTGCGATCGACATGATGCCGTCGTTCCACTCCGGCCTGCTGATGGGCGGGCGCAAGCGCGTGTCCGGATCGCCCATCGGCGGAATCCAGGAAACCCAGGAGCTGCTGGACATGTGCGCCGAGCACGGCATTCATGCCGACTGCGAAACCATTGCCATGCAGGACATCCAGGCGGCCTATGCGCGCATGGACAAGTCCGACGTGAAATACCGTTTCGTGATCGACATGTCGTCATTGGCCAAAGAGGCGACCTGATCTCCCTGGATCAGGCGCCCGCCAGCTGCCGCCGTCGGCAATGCCTGCGACTCAGGCCGCGGCGCGGGCGCGGGCGCGGGCGCGGTCAATTTCGCGGGATACGTGGGACTTGGGCCTGCGGGTTCCGTTCAAGAGGGTCGCGTTGCGGCGGGGTCCCGGCGATTCTTCAGGACGCCGACGAATCGGCCTTGCGACGACGTGCCGCGTGATCGGTCGCTGCCGGCAGTGCATCCTCGGGTTGTATTTCCGCCACCACCACGCGGTTGCGCCCTTCGCGTTTGGCCCGGTACATGGCCGCGTCCGCACGGGCCAGGAAGTCCGCCGTGCTCTCGCCCGGGAAAAACCACGTGGCGCCGATGGACACGGTAACGGCCTTGCCCTTGCAGCTGACCTCGTCCTCCACGGTGGCGCGAAGCTTTTCGGCAAGGAAGCGCAGTGAGTCGGCCCCAGCACCGGGGACCAGCAGACCGAACTCTTCACCACCGGAACGAAAGAAACGGTCGCCGCGCCGCGTCGACCTGCGGGTCAAATCAGCAATCTGCACCAGCACCGCGTCGCCTGCTTCGTGTCCCAGCGAGTCGTTGATCGTCTTGAAATGGTCCAGGTCGAACACCAGCAGGCCCAGCGGGGACCCGGTTCGCATGCTGCCGGCCATCGCCACCTCCAGCTCGCTATCCATGCCGCGCCGGTTGTACGCCCCGGTCAGCGCGTCGTGGGCGGCAATCGATTCCAGCTGCAATCGTTGTTCTTCCGAACGCAGGGCGAACACGTAGGCGAACAGGCTGGCCACCGAGGCGCTGATCACGAACGTCAACGTTTCGGCGCTGCCGGCCAAGACTGTGCTGCTCATGGCCACGGCGCCAATGGCAACGGCCGAGAGGCTCACCGCCATCCTGCGCCCCACCAGCAGGAAGTTCGCAAGCAGCACCGAATACAGCCACAGCATCCCGGGCAGCCCGCTGATGTGGGCGACCGCGATACAGCCCGCGGTGTAGGTGACCGCCGCGAACCGTGCAGCCACTTCGGTCCTGCCGGTGCGCCACGCATAGGCGGTGCTGAAGCCGATACACACAAGGATCAGCACATCGACCATGCCACCGAGCATCTGCCCCTTTGCAAACCGGTAGACAGCAAAAGGCCCCACGCCCATGAAAACGATCACCGCGAACAGCACGATCAGCGTAAGGGTGAAGTCGTTGCGGAGCTTGCGCAGCATGTGGGACTCGCTTGGTCGCTGGTAGGCGTTGTGGATCCGATCAGCACGCCGTAACCACCAAGGGTCTGCTGGATGGCGCACACGAAGGCCGGGCAGGTCGGCCTGTTCCATCAACGCCCCCCCAAGCATTGCCAGTGAAGCGTTGCGCTTCCTTAAGTCCAGTATCACCCAGTCGCCGTGATGATCGGGATAGACCATGGTCCGCAGCCCCGGCAACGCGCCAGGCGCGGCCGGTGGCGGTGCGGGAGACGGCTGTTTAGGCCGCGGTATTCCCACCGCGCAGGTTGCGGTCGAACAGGTCGATGGTGAGGCGCCAGGCTTCGGCGGCGGCAACCTGGTCGTAGCGCGGCGTGGTGTCGTTGTGGAATCCGTGCTGCGTCCCCGCCGGTTTGAACAGGGTGTGGCCGATGCCGGCCTTCTCCAGAGACTGTTTGTAGTCTGGCCAGGTGGCGTTGACCCGCTCGTCGCTGTCGGCCAGCACCACCAGCATTTCCGCGCCGATGCAGCAGACGTCTTCGAGCGCCGGGGCGCTGCCGTAGAACGGTGCGGCCGCCGCCAGGTCGGGCAGGCGCGTGGCCAGCATGTTGGCGATGGCGCCGCCGTAGCAGAAGCCAACCACCCCCAGCTTTCCGCTGCCACCTTCCAGCCCGTGCAGCATGTGCGCCGCGGCGACGAAGTCCTCCCGCGTCTTGGATTGATCCAGCTGGCCGAACAGCTTGCGCGCCGCATCTTCCTCACCTGGATAGCCGCCCAGCGTGAACAGCGCATCCGGCGCGAACGCGATGAAGCCCTCCAGCGCCATGCGTCGGGCCACGTCCTCGATGTGCGGATTCAAGCCGCGGTTTTCGTGCACCACCATCACCACCGGCAGCGGTCCGGTCGCAACCGCTGGCCGAACCAGATAGCCGCGGCCCTTACCATTGCCCTGCGGGGAGTTGAAGTCCAGCTGAGAGGTGACCAGGCGCGAATCATCCGGGGCTACCTGCTGGGCGGCCGCGAACTGCGGACTCAATGCGGCCAGCAGCCCCAGCGCGCCACTGGCACCCACTGCAAAGCGCCCCGCGCCGGCCAGAAAACCACGGCGGTCGATCACGCCATGCACGTACTGGTCGAAGAGGCGCATCACCTCAGGGTCGAAATCTTTGGCCGAGAGGCGGTGGCTGGGCTTGGTCATGTCAGGACTCCGGTCGCGCTGAAGGAACGAGAGGGTAGCGTGCGGCAGGTGCAGCGCGGGCTCGCGTATGAAACGGAAATGACGAGGACCTAGCCCAAAGAAAATGCCTGGAGCGACAGGTCTGGCCCCCATCTGGCGCACTCCTGTTCAGCTGGATTAGATGGCGTTCACAAGGTACAGCGGACACTCCAGCCCCGTTCCCACAACCGAGAAATAGCCATGAATACCTCCAGGAAGCTTGGCCTCACGCTCGCGGTTGCGCTCGCCCTCGGTGCCAGTTCCTTCGCATCGGCGCAGACCATTGGCTACAACACGCGCACTGGCGACGTCTGGGTCGATAGCCGTCTGGGCGAAATCAATGACTACGGTCGCCAGTACCGTGACCCCTTCATCGGCGAGATGACCGGCTACTACGGCGCGCCGCGCAGCCTGGTGACTGACCTGCTCGACCAGCGACGCTGGAGCCCGGGCGATGTGTACTACGCCTGTGCCATCGCCAGCGTGTTAAACCTGCCGTGCCGCGACGTGGTGCGTGAGTACGACCGCAACCCCGGCCAGGGCTGGGGCAACATCGCCAAGCGCATGGGCATCAAGCCCGGTTCGCCGCAGTTCCACGCGCTGAAGCGTGGCACGGCCAATACCTATGACCGCTGGGGCTACCCGATCTCGATTGATCGCAACGTGCACGTCGACTGGTCCAAGCACGGGCCGGGCAAGGGCAAGGGCGGCAGCCACGCGGGCAAGGGCAAGGCCACGATGGACCACCACGACGGAATGGACCATGGCGGCGGCCACGCTGCCACGGGCCACGGTCCAGACCATGACAAGGCCAAGGGTGGTGACAAGGGCAAGGTCAACGGTGCTGCCAAGGACAAGGGCGGCAAAG
Organism: Lysobacterales bacterium; assembly: GCA_038233685.1. GTDB lineage: Bacteria > Pseudomonadota > Gammaproteobacteria > Xanthomonadales > Xanthomonadaceae > Pseudoxanthomonas_A. The sequence continues at coordinate 9,623 of JBBSVH010000083.1, forward strand.
GCAAGGGCAAGCCGCTGTAACAAACGCCGACGGCCGTAAAAGATGCCGCATCCGCAGTTGGGGTGCGGCATTTTCATGTGCGCAGCCGGACCATCGGCCGCTGCAAATAGCGACTCCATCACGCCAGCCTGCCTAGACTCCGGCCGGTCAGCCGTGCGATTTCGCGCCGCGGCAACGATGGAGAACACGATGGACAAGATTCCCGCAGGAACCGTGGTGGTGGTGGCCGATGGCGGCGGTGCGCGCCTGTTTCGCAATGTCGGCACCGAGCAGAAGCTGGCGCTGAAGCAGGAAGACATGCTTGAGCTGATGAACAGCAACGATGAAGGCCCCGCTGGCTCGACGCCGACCGAACAGACCGGCCAGCAGACCGACGAAGCCACCTTCGCCAAACAGCTGGCGCTGCGCCTCAACGACGGCGCGCTCAACAACCGCTACGCGCACCTGGTGCTGATTGCCGATCCGCAGACGCTGGGTCAGATGCGTCCGCTGCTGCACAAGGAAACCCAGCAGCGCATGGTCGGGGAGCTGGCCAAGACCTTGACCAATTCACCCCTCGAGGACATCGAGCGCGCCCTGGGCTGATCACCAGTCGGTGGGCCGGTAGTCCTTGAGGAACTGGCCCCACACGTGATCGCCGGTGTTGAGCCCGGCGATGATCGGGTCGACGATGCGCGCGGCGCCGTCGACGATGTCCAGGGGCGGATGGAAGCGCTCCTCGATGGTCTTGCGCGCCGCGATCTCGACCGGATCCTCATCGGTCACCCAGCCGGTGTCCACGCTGTTCATGTGGATGCCGTCGCCGTGGTAATCGGCAGCTGCCGTGCGGGTCATCATGTTCAACGCCGCCTTGGCCATGTTGGTGTGCGGGTGCCGGGTGGTCTTGAAGTTGCGATAGAACTGGCCCTCTACGGCGGACACGTTGACCACGTGCCTGTCACGGCTGTGCTCGGTACCAGCGGGCGTGAGCAGCATCAGCGGCTTCAGGCGCGCGTTGATGATGAAGGGCGCAATGGCATTGACCAGCTGCGTTTCCAGCAGCTCGACTGAAGGCACTTCATCCATCTGCAGGCGCCATGAGTTGCGCCCGCGCAGGTCGACCTGCTGCATGTCCTTGTCCAGCTCGCCCTCCGGGAACAGGTGGCGCTGGCCCAGCAGTTCCTCAGCCAGCAGCGGCACCTGCGACAGTTCTGCGGCGCGGGTCAGGCCCTGCGTTCGATCCTGCGCGAGCCCGCTCACCAGCCCGCTGGCAGCTGCATCGCCTTCGGGCAGCATGCTGTAGCCGCGCAGGCCTTCGTAACTGCCCAGCAGGCGGCGCACGTGTTCGGGCATGGACTGCGGCGCGGCGGTTTCGCCCTCCATCATGTGTGCGTAGAAGCCGGGCGGACGCCGCACGGTCTGGCAGGCGTTGTTGATGATGAAGTCCAGGCGCTCGTGGGTGGCCAGCAGCTCGGTGCAGAAGGCTTCGACACTCGGCGTGTGGCGCAGGTCCAGTCCGAAGACCTCGAGCCGGTCGCTCCACTGGCCGAAGTCCGGTTCCTGCGCGTAGCGCGCAGCGGAATCGTGGGGGAAGCGCGTGGTCACGATCAGCCGCGCGCCGCAGCGCAGCAGTTTTAGTCCGGCCTGGTAGCCGATCTTGACCCGGCCACCGGTCAGCAGCGCGACGCGCCCGCGCAGATCGGCCAGTTCGGTGCGCTTGGCGAAGTTGAAGTCGGCGCACTGCGGGCACAGCTGATCGTAGAAATGGTGGATGTGCGAATACTTCTGCTTGCACACGTAGCAGTGCTGCGGTTCCAGGGCCTCGCGATGCGGGCCATGTTCGTGGTCGCTGTCGATGGCCACGAAATCCTGCGGCGGGAAATAGTTGGGCGTGGTGAACACCGGCTTGCTGCGCAGGGTGCGGATGCCGGTGCTGTCGAGCA
>JBBSVH010000084.1:0-11512 GCA_038233685.1 Lysobacterales bacterium
CGGCTTCCAGCCCATCCAGAATCGAACGGTGTGGTTCGTTGATGACCTCCTCGCGCAGCCCGATGCCGTGGGCGTCGAGCATTGGGCGCAGGACGTCGCGTCTCGCACGCAGGTCCGCCAGGGTATTGCGGTAGCCCAGCTGGCAGACACGATGCCGTGCGGCGAAGCTAAACAGGTTGGTGAAGAACAGCTCGCCGTCCTGGGCATTGGGCTCGAACACCAGCTGGTCGATATTGGGAAACTGGTGCGGATACTTTTCCATTCCGATCTGCATGCGCGACTGCAGCAGGGTGCGCAGGGTCTGTGACAACACCGCGGGCAGGCCACGGTTGGCGAGCCCAAGCAGTTCCTGCTGGTTGGCATGCGGTCCTGCCTGGCCTGCATCGAACGGAACCAGTGGGTTGATGCCGATCATCAGGTCGATCCCGCGATCGAGCACGGTCGAGGCGTGCATGGTGCGGCGCAGGGCTCCGTCCAGAAAATGGCGGCCGTCGATTTCCACCGGGGAATACAGTCCCGGCAGGGCCGAGCTGGCCTGTACGGCACGGGAAATGGGCACGCCGTCCCAGCCTGGCTCGCCGAAGCGAACCGCCTCGCCGCTGTCCAGGTCGACGGCCACGACAAAAAGGTCGGCCCCCACGGTCCGAAAGTCATTGCTGCGTCCGTGCTTGCTGAAGATGTCGCGCAGGAAGGCCTCGATGCCTTCACTGTCGAACAATCCGGTCGGGACAAGCCCCCCGAACCTGCGCACCATTTCCGACCACCGGACCGCTTTGCGCGGGCTGGTCATCAGGCGTCGCGCCCAGCTGGCATAGATGCCTGGCAGGCGACCCATCCGATGCAGGTATTCGTCGACGTTGGGTCGGAGGAAGACCTCGGGCCGGAAATGGGTCTCCTCGCTCGTGCCGCTGATGAAGATGCGGCACATCTCGGCGGTGCTCATGCGGTTGGCCAGTCCGGCAGCGAGGAACGCCCCGGAGCTGACGCCCACGTAGCAGTCCATGCGGGTCAGATCGAGCCCCTCCATCGCTTCGTCCATGGCGCGCAGGGCGCCTAGTTCGTACATGCCTCCGATGGGGCCGCCGCCTGCGACCGCCAGGCCGACCCGGCCACGGGAACTGCGTTTGCGAGCGCTGTGAAATGAGAGCACTGGGTGACCCGTTGGCAATGGGCGTGGAGTGTAGCCGACTGGCCAGGAAGCTTGCGTTGAGCCTCAGGCGCCCGGATCATCAGGCCATGGCGCGCGTTAATCACTCGATCAATCGGCTGGGCAAACGCATGCGTTGCCACCAGGCGCTGCACGATCCGGTGCAGGAACCGCGCAACAACCTGCGCTGGTTGCCGGCGCTGAGGCAGTGGCAGGCTCAGCGCCTGGAGGGCGACTTCAGGCACTTCCTGGACGATCCAGAGCGGCGCGCGGCGGCCCTTTTTTTCCTGTCCGACGTCTACGGCGACCATGACTTCAGCCGTCGTGACGCAAACGTGGCCAAGGTGCTGCCCATGATGCAGCGGCTGCTTCCCGCAGCGGTGCTCGGCACGATTGCAGACGGAATCGAGCTGGGGGCACTGAGCCATGCGCTGGACCTGCGCATGGCCGAGGCGCTGCAGCAGATTGCGCCGACCCGCACCAGGCTTGACGCAGCTCTTTACGCCAAGGCGTACCGGCAGGTGGGACATGCGCGCCTTCGCGAGCATCAGATCGATCTCATTTCCAGCGTCGGTGTCGGCCTGTCGCGAGCCGTGCGAACGCCCGGTGTGGCGATAATGCTGCGGCTGTCACGAGGACCTGCGAAGGCCGGCGGTCTGGGAGACCTGCAGGGCTTTCTGGAACGCGGCTTCACCGCGTTCTCGGATCTCGGTGACGGCAAGGCGTTCGTTGCGGACATCGAGCGTAGCGAACGCCGGGCGGCCGCGCGCCTCTTCAGCGGACATCCGGACCCTCTCGGAGAAGACTCAGCGTCCTAGTCGAACTTTTCGTCCAGGACGCGGCGGATCTCCGCTTCGATCGGGCCTTTCAGCGCCGAAAGCAGGAAACCGAGTTGGGCGGTGACGTGAAGCTTCTTCGGGGCCAGAGCTATTTGCCCGTCCACTCCCGATCGCGTGAACTTCAGCGTGTCGCCTTCCCATCCGAAGTCCATCTGGAATCGCTCGGCAAGCTTGGCGGCGACACTGGCCAGTGCCTTGCGCGCCTGCGCCGGAGTTTTGCTGTGGGTGTGCTCGATGTCGATGCTGGGCATGTTGGTGGCTCCTGTTGATTGACGCATTGTGGGCATCGATCGAAGCCCCGCCAAGCCGCAGCGCGGCATGCTAACCTCGCGCCGCGTGAACGACCTTCGCCTCCATTTCGCCAACCAGCAGCAGGACGACAGGATCCTGCCGACCGGAGTGCATCGCGTGGTGCGTGAGGCCAACGGTCGGGTTTCGTTCGGCGAAACCGTACAGGGGGCCCTGCTGGCCCAGTTCTGCGTGGATCGCCGCGGCCTGTGGCTGCAGGTCGCCCAAGGCATGCGCGGTATTCATGTAAACGGTCGGCCGGTGCAGCGCATGGCGCTGATCCGGGCCGGTGACTCGGTGTACCTGGATGGCGTTGAAATACTGGTGAAGGCGGGCCATCTCCCCAGCGACGCGATTGCGCCTGCGGGACGTGAAGACCCTGGAGATCCCCGCATCGTGTTGCGTGGAGTAGGCGGGCAGCACCACGGCCGGTGTTTCCCGATGGGTCAGCCGTGCACGGTGGGGCGCGCGCGCGAGGCCTCCATTCGGGTCGACGAGGCGGGGTTTGCAGACCGGCACGCACGGCTGGAGCGTCGAGGCGACCGGGTCCTGCTGCAGAACCTCGTGGCTGCATCAACGACTCTGGTCAACGGGGTGCCGGTGCGCGACGCTTTGCTGGTCGCTGGCGACCAGGTGGTTTTCGAGGGACGCCACCGTTTTGTCGTCGAGGTGCCATGGGTGGGCCAGATGGCAGAGGCACACGCCGACGTTGGCGCGGCCAATGACGAGGAGGCCGAGCCCCAGCACTCGCCAGTGCGCGGCCTCCAGGCGCAGCGGTGGCCGTGGCTGCTGCTGGCCGCACTCTTGCTGTCGGCGCTGTTGAGCGCACTCTTGCTGCTCGGGCCGGGTTGACGAATCCTGCGATCGGCTGGGCGTCGCTGCACTGCCAGCGGATATTTCCGCTCCGCAGGCGGCTTTCATTGGATGGCCACTGCTGCGCTGCGGCATACTGACCGCGCACCCTTGCCCGAGGCAACCGATGACCCGTCCATTCAACTTCAGCGCCGGACCGGCGACACTCCCGGAAGCGGTGCTGCTTCAGGCGCAGGCTGAACTCCTGGATTGGCGGGGGTTGGGAGCCTCGATCGTGGAGATCAGCCATCGCAGCGCTGAATTCATCGAGGTCGCGGCGGCCGCCGAAGCGGACCTGCGGACGTTGCTTGGAGTGCCGGACGACTACGCGGTTTTGTTCCTGTCCGGCGGTGCCACAACGCAACAGGCGTTGCTTGCGCTGAATTTTTCCGCACCGGGCCAGGCTGTCGATTACGTGGTGACCGGGCACTGGGGCAAGACGGCGATCCGCCAAGTGGCGCCGTACGTTGACGTGCACGTCGCAGCCAATACCGAAGCGACCGGATTTGTCAGCATCCCGCCCCGCGCCGGCTGGAAGCTCACACCCGGAGCGGCCTACGTTCACATCACCGCCAACGAAACAATCCACGGCGTCGAGTTTCCCGATACGCCCGATGTGGCCGGTATTCCGCTCTTCGCCGACTTCAGCTCAAGCATCGCCTCGCGCCCTCTGGACGTATCCCGATACGGCGTCATCTATGCGGGTGCGCAAAAGAACCTGGGTCCGGTAGGGGTCGCAGTGGTGATCATCAGGCGCGACCTTCTCGAGCGCAGCGGACAGCCTCGGGCGGACATTTTCGACTATCGCTCCCACGCCGCGCGCGACTCGATGCTCAACACCCCACCCACATGGAACTGGTACCTGGCCGGGCTGATGTTCAAGTGGATGCTTGCCGAAGGTGGCGTGGAGGAATTCGCGCGACGCAACGCGGCCAAGTCGTCCATGGTCTACGCAGCGATCGATGACTCGGACGGTTTCTATCGCAACCATGTAGAGCTTGCGGCGAGGTCGCGCATGAACATACCCTTCTTCCTCGAGGACGAGGCAATCACGGCACGCTTTGTAGCCGAGTCGCGCGCTGCGGGCCTGCTCGCCCTGAAGGGGCACAAGGCGATCGGCGGCATACGCGCTTCGCTATACAACGCGATGCCGGTGCAAGGGGCGCAGGCGCTGGTCGAATTCATGACTGATTTCCGCAGGCGCAACGGGTAAGGTTGCCGTCTGTCCTTTCTCCCCGGCTGCCGGAGGTCGGTGGGTTTCCAAAATGGCTTTGCCGGTAGAAGGGACGTTTGATGGCTGCTGAAAAAAAGAAGGCAGGACGACCCAAGGCAGTGCAAGCGAGGCCTGCCGCCAACAGAACGGCCGTGCCGCAGTTGGCCGACGTCCGCGAGCACATCGATCAGATCGATCGGCAGATTCAATCGCTGATTGGTGAGCGTGCGGCGTACGCGCTGCAGGTGGGCAAGGCAAAAGGCAAGCTTGCTGCTGCCGTGGATTACTACCGACCGGAACGCGAAGCCCAGGTGCTGCGCATGGTGGTGGACCGCAACCAGGGTCCGCTTAGCGACGCATTGCTGGTGCACGTTTTCCGGGAAATCATGTCTGCATGCCTGGCGCAGCAGGAGCCCCTGAAAGTCGGGTTCCTGGGGCCGGAAGGCACATTCAGCCAGCAAGCCGTGATGAAGCATTTTGGCCGCTCGGCCCATGGATTGCCCCTGGCCAGCATCGAAGAAGTGTTTCAGGAAGTAGACAGCGGCAACGCCGATTTCGGTGTGGTTCCGGTCGAGAACTCGGGGCAGGGCACCATCCAGGTCACTCTGGACATGTTCCTCACTTCCAACCTGAAGATCTGCGGCGAAGTGGAGTTGCGGGTGCACCAGTTCCTGCAGTCGCGCAGTGGGCGGATCGAGGACATCGAACGCATCTACTCGCACCCCCAATCATTTGCGCAAACGTCGTCATGGCTGCGCTCGAACCTGCCGAACGTCGAGAAGATCCCGGTCTCGAGCAACGCAGAGGGTGCGCGCCGCGCACGCAATGCGGATGATGCGGCGGCGATCGCCGGCGAGAGTGCAGGTCACGTCTATGGGTTGAAGAAGGTGGTGATGGCCTCGATCGAGGACGACGACGACAACACCACGCGATTCCTTGTCATCGGACGGCAGATTTTTCCTGCCTCCGGACACGATCGCACGTCGGTCCTGGTGTTCATCCGCGACCAGCCGGGCGCGCTGTTCAACGTGCTCAGCCCGTTTGCGCGCCACGGCATCAGCATGAACCGCATCGAGTCGCGCCCGTCGCACCATGCGAAGTGGGAATACGGCTTTTTCATCGACCTGGCCGGCCACGTCGAGGATGCCGCGATGAAGAGCGCCCTGGCCGAACTGGAAGCGCATTCGGCACAGATCAAGCTGCTGGGTTCGTATCCGGTGGCGGTGCCCTGAATTGAATGGCGTCGCGGAAAACTGGTCGGTCCACGCCGGCCGTGCCTTGACCGGAGAGGTCGAAATTCCCGGCGACAAATCGATTTCCCACCGGGCGATCATGCTCGCCGCCGTGGCAGAAGGTGTCTCGCACATCGAAGGCTTCCTCGAAGGCGAAGATACGCGCGCCACCGCGGCGATTTTCTCGCGCATGGGCGTATTGGTCGAAACACCCTCCAATTCGCGGCGCGTCGTGCATGGCATGGGGCTGCACGGCTTGCGAGCGCCCGATGGAGTGCTGGACTGCGGCAATGCGGGCACGGGCATGCGGCTGCTGGCGGGACTGATGGCGGGACAGGCATTCGACTGTGAACTGGTGGGCGATGCCTCGCTGTCGAAACGGCCGATGCGCCGGGTCATCGAGCCTTTGACCCTGATGGGAGCACGCATCGAGTCGCTTCAAGGTGGGCTGCCGCCGCTGCGTATCACCGGAGACGCCGCCCTTGCGGGCATCGACCTGACGCTGCAGGTGGCCAGCGCACAGGTCAAATCGGCGCTGCTGCTGGCCGGCCTCTATGCCGACGGCGAAACGGTCGTGCGCGAGCCGCACCCCACTCGCGACTACACCGAGCGCATGCTGCGTGCCTTTGGCGTCGACATGGAATTCTCGCCAGGGTTCGCGCGCCTGCGTGGTCGCCAGCAACTCCGCGCCACCCACATCGTGGTTCCGGCCGATTTCTCTTCCGCCGCATTCTTCATCGTGGCAGCCACCATCGTCCCGGGTTCGCACCTGCGAATGCGCGCCATTGGACTGAATCCCCGCCGCACCGGGTTGCTGGTGGCACTGCGGGCGATGGGAGCGGATATCGTGGAGGAGAACCGGGCCGAGCAGGGCGGCGAGGTAGTGGCCGACCTGGTCGTTCGCCATGCACCGCTGGCAGGCATCGAAGTACCGGAAGAAATCGTGGCGGACATGATCGACGAATTTCCCGCGCTGATGGTCGCCGCCGCTTGCGCTACGGGCGCAACGATCGTGCGCGGCGCAGGCGAATTGAGAGTCAAGGAATCCGACCGCCTGGCCGCCATGGCGGCGGGACTTCGTGCCCTTGGGATCTGTGTGGAAGAGACCCCCGATGGCGCGACGATATACGGCGGACCGATCGGATCTGGGCAGGTGGAAAGCGTTGGCGATCACCGTATTGCCATGGCGTTTGCGGTGGCCGCGCAGCGCGCCGGCGGGCCCGTGCGGGTCAATGACACTGCCAACGTAGCGACTTCGTTCCCGGACTTCGTGGGGTTGGCGCAGCGTGCGGGTTTCGGTGCCTTCTAGTTCCGTTGGAAGGCCACTGGCAGGATCACTTCTCCCGCTACTGGCCGGCCATCCCGGATTGCGGGATCGAAGCGCCAGTCACGAGCGGCGTTCATCACGGCGCGATCCAGATCCCGGCTGCGCTCGCCGCGTCGACTGACTACCCGCACATCCGTAGGCACCCCTCGGGCGTTGATCTGGATGAGCACGCTGACGCTTCCTTCAACCCCTGAGCGCAGTGCGCGAGCGGGATATTCTGGCTGTCGGTTGCTGGCCAGAGGCACGGGGCCGCGGTCACGCTTGACGGTAACGACTGGTTTCGGCGCCGCCTTGGGCCGGTCGGGAACGTCGACTGGAGTGCCGCTTGGGTTGACTACTGGCGCTTTGATTTTCTCCGGGGTGGCGACTGCGTCCGCGCCATCGACTGCCGGTAATGGCTCTTCCATGGCGTCGGGACTCTGCATCCCTCGAACCTCCGCATCCTTGCTGTACCACCAGAGTGCGAACGCCACGAGCGCGACCACCGCGAGACTCCACAGGACAGTGCCGATGTGACTGCGTGGCGCCTCCCTGTCGGAGTCCATGCTGACGCTTTGCCGCTGCGTTTCTTCAGGATTGGGCGTGGACATGGCGTAAGTTCCTGCTCATAACAATCGACGCCATGAGTCTGGCATGGCGACCGCTTGGATTTCGTAATGTGGCCCGGAGGTGCCTGGTCTGGCGCAGCGCTAGTCCAGGCGGAAATCGATCGGAATCACCAGGCTGCCGGGCACCGGCTGGCCATCGCGCTGCGCGGGCTGGAAGCGCCAGTCACGCACCGCCTCCAGCGCCGCCCGGTCCAGGTCGCGCGAGCCACTGCGCTGCTCCAGCACCACGCGGGCCGGCATGCCACTGGCGTCCACGTCTACCCGGACCAGTACGGTGCCGCTCTGGCGGCGACGCAGCGCGGCCGGCGGGTAGCGCGGCCCCGCGTTGCGCCCCTTGAGCGGCACTGGCTCGGCAGTGACTGTCGCTGCATCGCCCTGATCCGGAAGGCTGATGGTGGCTTGAACTGGTGCCCGGGTGAGGCCCTCATCGATGGGAGCAGGCGGCGGCGCGGGGCTTGCAACTTCATCCAGCCTTGGCCGCGGCTCCGATGGTGCCCCAGCATCGGGCATGTCGCTGGCCCCGTCACCGGCGGGCAGTGGCTGGGGCAGCGAGTCGATCTCCGCAAGCGGGGCGCTGGATTCAAGGCTTGGTGCGGTGTAGAACGCCTTGTCACGCCCGGACCACCACACCAGTGCGAAAAGCAGCAGCCCCACGACAAAGGCGATCGCGCCGGCGCGCAACGCCAGGCGCGGAACGTGAAACACGTGATGAGGTCGCTTCGGTTGCGCGGCAGGCATGTGGTGATCCATAAGTTGCCCGGATTCTGGCATAGGCGGGCCAGCGCAGGCGAGGCAGGCACTCGCATAAATGGGGATAATCAATACTTTCCATCGTTGAAAGTCCAACCCATGCTCGATCCTGCCCTGCTGCGCACCAATCCACGCGACCTTGCCCAGCGGCTGCAATCGACCCGCGGCTTCATCCTCGATGTCGCTGCGATCGAGCAACGTGAAGCGGTGCGCAAGCAGCTCCAGACCCATACCCAGGAGCTGCAAAACCTGCGCAACACGCGCTCGAAGGCCATCGGCCAGGCAAAATCCAAAGGAGAGGATGTGTCAGCGCTGCTGGCCGAAGTGGCGGGCTTCGGTGACGATCTGAAACAGTCCGAGGTGCAGCTCGATCTGTTGCGCGGCGAGATTGATGCCATCGCGCTGGGCATCCCGAATCTGCCGCACTCGAGCGTGCCTCCGGGTACCGACGAAAATGGCAACGTGGAGCAGCAGCGCTGGGGCAGGCCGCGCGTGTTCGATTTCGCGGTCAAGGATCACGTGGAACTGGGTGCCCGCTACGGATGGCTCGATGCGGATGCCGGCGCCAAGCTCTCAGGTGCGCGTTTTACCGTGTTGCGCGGCCAACTGGCGCGCCTGCACCGCGCGCTGGCGCAGTTCATGCTGGACCTGCACGCACACGAGCATGGCTACGAGGAAACCAACGTACCCTTGATCGTCAATGCGGCCTCGATGCTGGGAACGGGCCAGCTGCCCAAGTTCGAGGACGATCTTTTTTCGACATCGGTGGGAGACAGCAACCGCTACCTGATTCCGACGGCAGAGGTCCCGCTGACCAACATCGTCCGCGACGAGATCCTGGATGCCGCCGTATTGCCGCTGCGCATGACCGCTCACTCCCCGTGCTTCCGAGCCGAAGCTGGAAGCCACGGCCGCGACACGCGCGGAATGATCCGGCAGCACCAGTTCGAGAAAGTGGAAATGGTGTCCATCTGCCGTCCGGAAGAAAGCTATGACGAGCACGAGCGCATGACGCGCTGCGCGGAAGTGGTGCTTGAAAAACTCGACCTGCCTTACCGGCGCATGCTGCTGTGCTCCGGCGATATGGGTTTCGCTGCAGCCAAGACCTATGATCTGGAGGTCTGGATTCCATCGCAGGACAGCTATCGCGAGATTTCGTCGTGCTCCAACTGCGAGGACTTCCAGGCCCGGCGTATGCAGGCCCGCTGGCGCAACCCCGCTACCGGCAAGCCCGAGCCAGTGCACACACTCAATGGATCCGGCGTTGCCGTCGGACGTGCATTGATCGCAGTGATGGAGAACTACCAGAACGCCGACGGCACGATCACCGTCCCGCCGGTACTGCGCCCCTACCTGGGCGGGAGCGAGATCCTGGCTTGATCGAGCATTTCCCAAGTCACGTCTCTTGCTCACTTGCCGAAATGTTTCTCATGCCTGATGTTTAAGGCCGCACGCGTGAGCTGATAATTCGCACCACGCCAGCGTTGGGCCAATCGGCGGGCTCCGGCTGAAACGCCAGGCTGCGTTCGCACACCCATCGTGCGTTGGTGGGATAAAGGTGCTGTAATGTCGCTGAACGTTCTGGGCGTGGGACAATAGTCATGCAGGATCTCAACGATCTCTACTATTTCGCGATGGTCGTGGACCACGGAGGCTTTGCCGCAGCCGAGAGAGCCCTGGGCATTCCAAAGTCGCGCCTGAGCCGACGCATCAGCCAGCTTGAAACCGACATGGGCGTACGCCTGCTGCAGAGGTCGACGCGTCGGTTCGCCGTCACCGACGTCGGTATGAGCGTGCACCGGCATGCGCAGACGATGCTTGCCGAGGCGCAGGCTGCGCGCGAGGTGGTGGACCGGCTCAGTGCCGAGCCGCGCGGCGTCGTCCGGGTCAGCGTGCCGGTCGAAATCGCGCAGACCCAGCTCCCGAAGATCCTGCCGCAGTTCCTGGACACGTACCCCAAGGTGCGCCTGCAGTTGCATGTGAACAACCGGCGCGTAGACCTTATCAACGAGGGCTATGACGTCGCGGTGCGGGTGCGCTCCAAACTCGATGACGACGGCAGCCTGGTCATGCGCAGCTTCGGAAAGATCCAGCACCTGATGGTGGCCAGTCCCAAATATCTGGCGCGGGCAGGGCGGCCCCGCGATCCTGACGACCTCATCAACCACGTCACCTTGAGCACCAGCGAAGACGAAGCACGGCAACGCTGGGAACTGCACGGACCGGATGGGGCCGAACGACGTGTCGACCTGCAGCCGCGGCTGTCCGGCTTCGACTTCACCCTGCTGCAGGCGATGGCGAAGGATGGCTACGGCATCACCCTTCTGCCTGAAACCGTGTGCGGCGATGCCGTGCGCAACGGTGAACTGGAAGTGGTGCTGCCGTCGTGGACCCTGCCGCAGGGCATTTGCCACGCCGTCTTTGCCTCGCGCCGCGGGATGCTGCCTGCGGTGCGGGTATTCATCGACTTTCTCGCCGAGCACCTGCCCAAGCAGATCGAGGCATCGCGCCTGGACTGCGGCGGAAACTGTGGCGAACCACGCGACTCCGTGCGCCCGGAGAACACATCGGTTGCAGCGCAGGCTCTGCTCTAGCGTGGTCGATGATCGCGTATGCAGCCGCACGCGGTTCGTGGGAAAATAGAGGCGGCGCCACGACAATCGTGGCATCAGCTACGGAGAGATGGCCGAGCGGTTTAAGGCACCGGTCTTGAAAACCGGCGAAGGGTCAAACCTTCCGTGGGTTCGAATCCCACTCTCTCCGCCATTATCATGTTTAACTCTTTGACTTTTATCGTTTTTTTCTAGTTGGCCGGTTGTTTCCCCTTCGGTGTTCCCTACCGCAGCGAAAAAGTAGGGTTTCCGGAGGCACAATAGTGCCCTTGATTCCGTAGCGATGGGGAAAACGATTGGTCTTGAAGTCCGCATGGGTGTCCGATGGTGTTACAGCGGACGGCCCGGAATCCTCAAACGAAAGGCGACCGCCGGTCATAGCATCCACCGCCGACGCCTACAGCACTTCGTTCGCTTCCTACCGACAGTCGGAATCAACAGTCCCATTGCTTCTGCTAGGGGACGCGTTGGAGGTGCTTCGGAGTCTGCCTGAAGCCAGCGTAGATTTCGCCATGACGTCACCACCCTATTGGGGTAAGCGTGAGTATGCGAATGGTGGCATTGGCCTCGAATCCGATTACCGCGACTTTGTCAGAGACCTCGCGGCCGTGTGTCTTCAAGTACAACGCGTCCTGAAGCCCACA
>JBBSVH010000085.1:0-11222 GCA_038233685.1 Lysobacterales bacterium
CACTCAAGGCGCTGGCCAAGCTGCCACAGGATCGCTATCCGTCTGCCGAAGCCCTGTCGCTGGACCTGACCCGCCACCTGCAGGGCCGCCCGATCAAGGCAAGACCGGCTAGCCTGGCCTACCGGGTCGGCAAGTACGCGCTGCGCCACCGCTGGTCGCTGGTGGCCGGGACCGTGGGCGCCGCGCTGCTGGTCATGGCGATGTCGGCCAGCGTGTGGCAGGGCCGCCAGGCCGTGCGCGAGGCAGCTCGGGCGCAGGCGCTGCAGGACTTCGTCATCGGACTGTTCGACAACGCCGGCGCCGCCCAGCGGGGCAATATCTTCGACGCGCGGGCGCTGCTGCTGGCTGGCGAGCAGCGCGGCGATCGTGAACTGAGAAACCAGCCGCTGGCGCATGCCGAGTTGCTCGGGGTGATCGCGCGCCTGCACATTGGCTTGGGCGACTATCCGCACGCGCTGGGCCTGCTGGAACGGCAGCAGGCACTGCTGTCACGCCTGGGGTCCGCGCCGCCTGGCCTGCTGCTGGAGGCGGTCACCCAGCGCGGTCGCACGCTGCGGCTGCTGGACCGGCCGCACGAGTGCCTGGAGGTGATGGCGCCGGCCCAGTCAGCGGCCTCACGCATGAGCACCCAGCTGCCGAGCCAGCAAGCGGATTTCTTTTCCCAGTACGGGCGCTGCCATCGCCTTGTGGGCCAGCACGACCAGGCACGCCCGCTGTTCGCCCGTTCGCTGGCGCTGCGCCGCGCGCTGGGCGACCAGGTGGGGGTAGCCGAGAATCTGTTCGACCTCGCCCTGGTCGAAAACGACGTGGGCCGTGCCGATGCCGCGCTGGCGGGATTCGACCGGGCGCTGGTGCACCTGCATCAGCACATCGGCAGTCGGCATGCGCTGGCTGCGGAAATCCAGACCAGCCGGGCCCACCTGTTCCGCGCCCGCGGGGACACCGAGGCCGCAATGGGAGCGCTGCGCGACGCCCTGGCCGTCGCATCGGATATCCACGGCGCTGAACATCCGGCCACGTTGTCGATACGTCGCCAGCTGGTGGCCATGCAGGTGGACGCCGGCAACTTCGCCACGGCCGACCGCGAGATCGGGCCGCTGCTGCAGTCCACCCTGCAGTCGCTGGGACCGCGCCATCGCGAGGCCGGAATGGCATGGAACACCAGCGGCGTGATTGCATGGGAGCGGGGGCGGCTGGAGCAGGCGCAGAACGACACCGCGCGCGCGGTGGATATCTGGCGCAGTCCGGAAGGGTCTCAAAACCTGCACGGCGGCCTGTTCGTCCGCGGCCTGGTGCTGCATGAGGCGGGACACGATGAGGAGGCGCTTTCTGCATTGCGCGAATCGCGCGCACTGCGCATCGCGCAGTTCGGCGCCAGCCACGCGCTCATCGGTGAAACCGACCGCATGATCGGCGAAGTCCTCGCGTCGCGGGGCGAACCGGTGCAAGCGGCCGAATACTTCGAGCGCGCCCTGAGTCTGACCCGTATCGGCTACGGGCCCACCCATCCGCGCACCCTGGATGCTGCCCTTTCCCAAGCGCGTCATCTTGCGCGGACCGGGCAGTTGGCCGCTGCGCTGCCACGGCTGGACGCCTTGGCCCACCAGGCCGGCAGCGGCAGCGAAATCCCGAAGCTACGCTGGAGCGCCCGCGCCTATGCGGCCGAAGCCCGGTGCCGGGCCGGCGAGCGTTCGCAGTCGCTGTTCGTGCTTGACGGGCTGCTGCGCGAGCTCAGGCAGGCCAGGCCGGTCGGGGGCGTGCTGGTACGCGACGTACAGGCGATACGCAAGGCGTGCGCGGGTTAGAGGACCGGCGCCCGGCTACTCGCCGGAAAACGGCAGCGAGCCCTGAAGCGATTCGATCCGCCCCTCGCCGCGGGCGATCTTCTTGAACTCGGCGCGGCTCACCGACACATAGCGTTCGTTGCCCCCGATCTGCACCTGCGGCCCCTGCTGCACCGCGTGCCCGGCGTCGTCGACGCGCACGGTCATCGTCGCCTTCTTGCCGGTGTGGCAGATGGTCTTGATCTCCTCCAGCTCATCGGCCCAGGCCAGCAGGTACTGGCTGCCTTCGAACAGCTCGCCGAGGAAGTCGGTGCGCAGGCCGTAGCAGAGCACCGGCACGCACAGCGCATCCACCACTTCACCCAGCTGCCAGACCTGGGCGCGCGTCAGGAACTGTGCTTCATCCATCAGTGCGCAATGCAGTGGTCCGTGGGCGTCGATGTCCTGGCGCAGCAGCCGTTCGAGATCGCAGTCGCGATCGAAGCTCAGGCCCGGTGCGCTCAAGCCAATGCGCGACGCCACGATGCCGCTACCGGCGCGGTGATCGAGCTTTGGGGTCAGGATTACCACGCGCATGCCGCGCTCGCGGTAGTTGTGCGCCGACTGCAGCAGCGTGGTGGTCTTGCCGGCGTTCATCGCCGAATAATAGAAATACAGCTTGGCCATGCCCGGATTCTATCGCGGCCCAGCGGGTCGCCAGCCGGCAGGCGTCTCGACCTGCTCCACCGTCCAGGCGTGGCGACTGATGCAGACGGCGGTCAGGGCGCGCCTGGCTCCTCGAGGCCATCGTCCTCGACGCCCGGGACCTCCGGTTCACGCGCGTCGACCTCAGGTTCGGTGGCGGGAATGCGCGAATCCATCGGTTGCATCTCACCGATTTCCACCCGGCCGACGCGCGGCTCGGACCATATCGAATCGTGCCACTGCTGGTACTGCTTTGGATCCCAGTAGCGAGCGTCGTAAAACTTCGTCGCGTCGATGGTTTCGTAACCCCCCGGGCCGGGAACGTAGATCTTGGCGTTGCCCGCAAATCCGGTGCGGCTGCCGACGGCCTGGCTGCGCCCACGTCGCAGCTGCGATGCGATGCGCGGCAGGGCCGCCGCGTCGCCGTAACGCGCATAGATCGCCTGCCCTTGGGCAATGGCCTGCTCGCGCTGGGCGTCATCCAGGGCTTTCCAGTAGCGCTCGCGCAGCCCCAGGAAACCGCGATAGCCGCGCTCGGCGGCCAGGTCCATCCATGCGTAGGCCAACACTGGATCGCGCGCAGTCCCCTGGCCGGTCCAGTACATTTCGGCGACCATGCCCTGCGCCGGCTTGTCTGCGTAAAAGGACGCCCGCTGGAACGCCTTGAAAGCCTTTTCCTGGTCGTCCTGCTTCGCCGCCTCCATGCCCAGCAGCCTGAATCGCAGATCCGGATGCCAGGTAAGGAAGCCGCCGGTCACCATCAGCGGGTCTTGCGTGGGGTCCGGCGGCGCAGGCGCCGTCTGCGCGACTGCAGTGGATGTGGCCAGGACGAGCAGCGCGAGCAGGTACAGCCTTGTCATGCAGGTATTCCGTTGATTTCCAGATAAAAAGGATAGAGGCCGGCTACACCGGTGTCTCTAGACTGATGGCAGGGTGGTCGGACGCCACGGCCGACTGGAGACACCCTGATGGCGGCGACAGACAGTTGCTCGGCTGGCATCAACAGGTGCCGCCGCCGCCACGATCATTCCGGCAGCGGCTCTTTTTTTGCCACGACCTCGACGCCGCCCACATCCACCCGACCGCGACGCGCCGGGGGCGCATCCCACATCTGGTCCTGCCATTCGAAGTACTTGTCCGGCTGCCAGTACTTGGCGGCGTAATACTCGTCGGCGCGGATGCGCAGCCCGCGCCCGGCGTTGGGGCCAGTGAACGGAATGATCTCGAGGTTGCCGGTGAACCCCACGCGGCTGCCGGTGGCGCTGCGGTTCCTGCGCAGCACCGTAGCCATCCTGGGCTTGGCAGCGGCATCGCCGTATTCGGCCAGCAGCGGCTGGCCGCGCTCGATCGCCGCAGCCTGTTCGGCGGGGGTCAGATCACCCCAGTATTGCTCGCGCTTGATGATGAAATTGGAGTAGAAGCGCTCGGCGGCCAGGTCCATCCACGCATATCCCACGGCGCGGTCCTGTGCCACCCCGATGCCTTTCCAGTACATCTCGGCGATCATCGCCTGTGCAGGCTTGTCGCCATAGCGGGCGGCCTTGAGGAAGTGGTTTATTGCTTCGTCGTAGCGCGCGTTGGTATAGGAGTGCAGGCCCTCGCGACGCCAGCGCAGGTCTGGATGGGCGCTGAGGAAGCCTTCGGTCATGAGGTCGGCCGAGATCCCGGGCTCACCGACGAAGTTGCCCCTGGTCGGGCGCTCCACCGGACCCTGCAGTTCGGCCTTGTACGCAGGCGTGTCGCTGCTGCCTTGGGCAACCGCCGGCAGCGACGGCGCAAGTGCCAGGATCAGCAGGGTAGTGGTGACTGTCTTCATGTTCGACTCCGATGAGCGGATGCTGGTGCGTGTGGGGAGTACGCGCGGCGGCCATGCAGGGTCGCGCGGGTTGGCGTTTGCCGGCGTTCGCTTCGCGCAGGCGTCCAAGCGTGATGCAGCCATCCTAGGCACGGTGGATGATGGTGTCTGTAGGCTGTAGGCATGCAGGACTGATGGCCTATACGTGATGTGACCCGCGGATTTGCGTGGCGCGTCGTGCGCAGGGCGCGCGGCCTGCGAAACCTTCGCCAGGCCGCGCCCGGCTCCGGCGCCCGACCTGCTTCAGTACAATGCGCTGCCCCGCCAGCGCGTCATCATGCAAGGCCTCAACCCTCCCCAACGCGACGCAGTCCTGCACTGCGATGGCCCTTTGCTGGTGCTGGCCGGCGCCGGCAGCGGCAAGACCCGGGTGATCATCGAGAAGATCGCGCACCTGGTGGCATCTGGTCGGGTGCCGGCCAAGCGCATCGCCGCCATCACCTTCACCAACAAGGCCGCGCGCGAAATGCGCGAGCGCCTGGGCAAGCGCCTGAAGGGCGACGCGGCCGAAGGCCTGACCCTGTGCACGTTCCATGCGCTGGGCCTGAAGTTCCTGCAGATCGAACACGCGTCGGTAGGACTCAAGCGCGGCTTTTCGATCTTCGACAGCGACGACAGCGCCGCGCAGTTCAAGGACCTGATGCAGGGCGCCAAACCCGATGCGGTCGAAGCGGCCAGGAACCTGGTGTCGCGGGCCAAGAATGGCGGGTTGTCGCCGGAGCAGGCCCTGGCCGCCGCGCGCAGCGTGCGCGAACAGGAAGCGGCTGCCCTCTATGTCCGCTACCAGGCCCGTCTTGCCGCGTTCAATGCGGTCGACTTCGATGACCTGATCTGCCTGCCGGTGCAGGTCCTTGAAGGTGATGCCGCCATCGCTGCCGCATGGCGCGAGCGCATCGGCTACCTGCTGGTGGACGAGTGCCAGGACACCAACGATGCGCAGTACCGGATGCTGCGGGTGCTGGCCGGGCCGCGCGGCGACTTCACCTGCGTGGGCGACGACGACCAGAGCATCTACGCCTGGCGCGGCGCCAACCCGGACAACCTGCTGCAGCTGGCGCAGGACTATCCGGCATTGAGGGTCATCAAGCTGGAGCAGAACTACCGCTGCAGCAGCCGCGTGCTGCGCGCGGCCAATGCGCTGATCGCCAACAACCCGCACGAGCATCCGAAGAAGCTGTGGAGCGACCAGCCCGACGGTGACCGCATCCGCGTGTGGGAGTGCCGCGACAACGAGCACGAGGCGGAGAAGGTCGCCGCGGAGATCGCCTACCTGCACACCGCACGCGAAGTGGAGTGGAGCGAATTCTGCATCCTGTTCCGCGGCAACCACCAGTCAAGGCCGCTGGAAAAAGCGCTACAGCTGCTGCGCATTCCCTACCACCTGAGCGGCGGCACCGCGTTTCTGGAGCGGCAGGAAGTGAAGGACGCGCTGTCGTGGCTGCGCGTGGTCGCCAATCCTGATGACGATGCCGCGTTCCTGCGCGCGGTGCAGTCGCCCAAGCGCGAGGTCGGCGCGACCTCGCTGGCGAAACTGGCGGAGATGGCCCAGCACGCGAACCTGCCAATGTCGCGTGCGGCCGAATCGATGGGCGCGCTGAAGGCGCTGACCCCGCGCGCGGCCAACGGGCTCAGCGCGTTTGTCGACGTGGTGCGCGACCTGCGCACGCAGTCGACGCTGCTGCCGGCCGCCGACCTGGTGCGCCGCCTCAGCGAGAAATCCGGACTGCTGGGCGAGCTGCGCGCACAGTGCAAGGACGAGGCGTCCTTTGTGCGGCGTTGCGGCAACCTGGACGAACTGGCCGACTGGTTCGAAGGTGGACCACGTGGCAACAGCGTCGGCGACCTGGCCGCGCAACTCGCCCTGCTGTCGCGCAACGACAAGGACGACGGAGGCAACCAGGTGCGGCTGATGAGCCTGCACGGGGCCAAGGGCCTGGAGTTCCGCTACGTCTTCATCATCGGCTGCGAGGACGGCGTGCTGCCGCACGAGATGAGCGTTGAGGAAGGCAACCTGGCCGAGGAACGGCGCCTGATGTACGTGGGCATCACCCGCGCCAAACAGGGCCTGTACCTGAGCCACAGCCGCGAGACGCGACGCTTCCGCGAAAAGGTGCGCCTGCAGCCCAGTCGATTCCTCGACGAACTGCCGCAGGCCGAACTGCAGCGCGACGGCGCCGATCCGGTGGCCGATGCCGAGCGCAAGAAGGAGCGCGCCAGCGCCGGACTCAAGGCGATCCAGGCGCTGTTCGACTGACCCGCTACCGTTGATCCGATCTTGCACGAATGTTGCACGATCCATAGATCCGAGCTTGCTCGGACGCTTCAACACCGGGTCAACAGCATCCGGGCAAGCTCGGATGCTCCGGCCCCGGACAAAGGGCATCCGAGCGAGATCGGATCTACACGGAGGATGCAACGGCGCCTGATTCGTGGCGTGCCCAGCAGCGGCGAAGGATCAGCCGGCAACCGCCACTGCGGTACGCTGGGCGGCCTCGCTGATCAAGTGCGCGAAAACCCATGACCCGATCCAGTCCTGCGTGGTTGCTGATCGCCTTCGCCGTGGCGTTCGTAGGAGTGGGGTTTCGCTACTGGCAACTCGGGTATTCGCAGTTGGGCCTGCCCGATGCGCTTTACGGTCCCGGGTTGGCCGCCGTGTTCGTGGTGGCACTGATGGCGCGTGCGTTCGGGCTTGCGAAGTTCTGGAAAGCCTGGCTGCTGGCCGCAGCCGCAGTGCCGGCGGCGGTCATGGCGCGGATCGCCTTCGATACGGCATCCGATTCCACCTTGCACAACCCATGGCTGTTCGAGATCGCAATCGCCGCAGGCATCGGGCTGCTGGTGGCGCTGGGCGGTGCCTTGCTCGGCAGCCTGTTCCTGCTGCGCAGCAGCCGGCGACCCTGATGTTCTTCGATGTGCTGGTCGCCGCGCTGGGCGCCTGCCCACCTATGGCGGCGCGGTCCTCGCCAAGTCCGGCCCATTCGCCCGGACGGTTCTGCGTAGCGAGCGGCCGAAGTATTTCTGAGCGGTGAACGCGGTCTACGCGGGACTGGTGCTGGCGCTGATCTTCATTGCCTGGGCCGCCGCGTGGTTGCGCGATGGCGTGGCGAACGGCTAATTGGATGACGCCGGCCGCAGCAGTTTTTCGATGCATTCCCGCAGCGCCACCACCTCTTCCTCCAGCGTCGCCACGCGCGACTCCAAGCCTGGCGAGGACGACGCAGTGTGCGTACCGGCGCTGGCGGCAATCCGCGCGCTCACTGCGGCCACGTCGACCGGCCCGCAGACCAGGTGGGCGTACCGGTCTTCGCGCTGTCCGGGCCCGCGCGGGATCTGCACGACCAGGGCAGGCTGGCGCTGGATCATGCGCTCGAGGTGGTGGCGCACGTCGGCGGCATCTTCGAACCGGATCACGCGCTCGCTGCGCGACATCAGCTCATGCACGGTCTGTGGGCCACGCAGCAGCAGCAGTCCCAACAGCGCCAGCTGCTGTTGCAGCAGGTCGAAGGCCTTGCCGGCGTGGTGTTCGTAGCGTTCGGCCCGGGTCGAATACACCTGCCGGGCCAGCCCCTTGTGCTCCAGCTGGCGCAGCGCATGGTTGACGTCACCATTGTTGATCGACATCACCGGCTCGCGCGCCGTCTTCTGGTTGGCGGCCACCTGCGCGGCATTGACGGTCAGCGGATAGGCGTCGGGGGTGGTCGATTCCTTCTCGATCAGGCAGCCCAGCACGCGCGCTTCGGCAGGGCTGAGTACCGGAAGCGGAGTGTCGTCATTCATTATCGTAGTGCCGTCTCAGGGGACGCGCAGGATACCGGAGGGCGTACGCAGATCGCGGAATCGCCAGGCCGTGCGAGCCGGAGTCTCGGCGGTGTCACTGGCACCCGCTAAACTGGCCGCGTCCCTCCACACCGAAATCAGCCCCATGCGTGTCCAGCCCATCGTCGCCTGCACCCTCCTCGCCCTCGCCTCGTGCAAGCCGGTCACGCCGCAGGACGCGGCCGCACCGCTGCCGCCACCGGCCGTCGCGGCACAGGCCACGACCACGGCGTCCAATGACAACCTCAATGCGGTGGCGTGGGTGCAGACCTCGGCCGAGTACAAGGCCATCAGCGAACAGACCTTCCGCTCGGCCGCCAACCATCTCGATGTCGCCTTGAAGGAAGCCAACTGGGACGCGCTGGTGCCCGACGAGCGCGGCAATGCGACTGGTGGTCTGAAGCCGGCGGTGATCATGGACGTGGACGAGACGGTGCTCGACAACTCGCCCTACCAGGCGCGCCTGATCCGCGACGGCGCCGAGTACGACGAGGTCAGCTGGGACCAGTGGGTGGCCGAGAAAAAGGCCAAACCGCTGCCCGGCGTGGTCGCTTTCGCCAAGGCAGCCGCCGCCAAGGGCGTCACCATCCTCTATATTTCCCACCGCGCCGAGCATTTGCAGGAAGCCACCCTCGCCAACCTGCGTGCGGTCGGTCTGCCGGTAGCGGACGACAGCGTGTTCCTTGGACTGGGCACGGTGCTTGAAGGCTGCGAGCAGAATGGCTCGGAGAAGAACTGCCGCCGCAGGATGGCCGGGCAGGACTACCGCGTGCTGATGCAGTTCGGCGACCAGATCGGCGATTTCGTGCAGGTCCTGGCCAATACGCCCCAGGGTCGCGAGACGCTGCATGCCGAATACCGCGACTGGTTCGGCGAGCGCTGGTGGATGCTTCCCAATCCGACCTACGGCTCGTGGGAACCTGCGCTGTTCAACAACGACTGGGCCAGCCCGGCCGCCGAGCGACGCCGCATGAAGATCGAAGCGCTGGACTTCGCCCCTTGAATCCGGCCGGACGGCTGGCGCTCGGTCCCCGCGAGCGCTTGATATTCGCCCTCGATTCGCCCGATCGCGACAGCGCGCTCGCCTGGGTCGACCGGCTGGGTGACAGCGTTGGTTTCTACAAGATCGGCATGGAGCTGCTGGCCTCGGGCGCGTACTTCGACGTGCTGGATGAACTGGCGCAGCGTGACAAGAAGGTGTTCGTCGACCTCAAGTTCTTCGACATACCGGCCACCGTGGCCGGCGTGGTGCGCGGGCTCGCGCGCTGGCCCGTCAGCTTCTGCACCGTGCACGGCTGGCACAGCGGAATGATGCAGGCCGCGGCCGAAGCAAGAACCGGCGAGCTGCGACTGCTGGCGGTGACCGTGCTGACCTCGATGGATGCCGGCGACCTGCAGGAAATGGGCATTGCATCGAGTGCGAAGGACGTCGTGGTGGAGCGTGCAGTGGCCGCGCAACACGCCGGGCTGCAAGGGGTGATCGCCTCTGGCCAGGAAGCGGATGTCATCCGGTCGGCCACGGGAGCGGATTTCGACATCGTCTGTCCGGGCATCCGGCCGGCGGGCGCCGGCGCCGACGACCAGAAGCGCACCGTGGGCGTGGCCGAAGCCTTCGAGCGCGGCGCGGACGCAATCGTGGTCGGACGCCCGATCAGCAAGGCCGGCGATCCCCGTGCCGCTGCCGAGACGATCCAGGCTGAGGTCGCCGGCTTTTTCGCCCGTCGCAACCGCTGACCCGCGCACCACCCGATCGATGCGGAGCCCGGTAGGGTGACGGCCGTGCTTGCCGTGCAGCCAGCGGGAAAGCACCATGGCGCGATGGCGATCAACGGCAACTTGCAGGCACTGCTGCGGAAGCGCCGAAGCGCGTGGCCTGCCGGCGCATCATCGGTCAGCACGTGGCGGGCCATCGCCTCGCGTGGCGTGATCCTGCTCGTCCTGGCGGCGATTTCAGGCTGCAGCCGCGAGGCTGCGGATCCGCCAGCGCAGCGGGTCAGCGCGCCTGCCGCCGCCGTCCTTCGCCAAGCCGAGCACCTGCGCCACAACGACCTTCGCGGCTTCGCCCGCGATGCGGTCCCTCCGGCTCATTTCAAAGCGCTTGAAGCCTCGTGGCGCAGCGGGTCCAGCCGCTGGCCGCTGACCGAGCTGCCGCTTCACGACCAGATCGAGCCGATGCTGTTGGCGCTGACCGCGCCAGATGCCCTGCGCGACCTGAAACAGTCGTTCGATCACAACCTCGCCAACCAGGGCAAAGACCTACGCGAGGCTGCTGTCTCGCTGGGCTCCTTTGGCGTGCAGTACGTGCAGCGCGAAGGCGAATATTCGGCGCAGGAGCGGGCGCACTATGTGCAGGTGATCAACGCCCTCAGCGAGTGGGCACGGCAGGCGAAGCTGGGTGATCCGGCGCGCGCGGACGCCGCGATCTCCAAGCTAGCGGCGGCGGCGCGAACATCGGGTTTCAACGGCGAGTCATCGCTGCGCGAGGCTGGCATGGAGGCGAGCCTGGTGCGGCTGGAGCCGTTCTTCGCCGCCACCAAGAACGTGCTGGCCAGCTACGGGCTGTCGATCGATCGCAGCCTGGATGGGCTGCGTGCAGAGTTGGTCACCCAGCAGGGCGGGGTTGCGCAGGTACGCATCCGATATCCACTGGCCGGGCGCGAGGTGGAAACGGTGGTCGACCTTGAGCGCCGCGGCGGCCGCTGGTACCTGGTCGATCAGCTGCGCGAGGGAGAGCGCGCCCTGCAGGCACTGAAGTCCCGCGCTCCGCCCGCGGCGGAAGACATTCCGGACGCGCGCCCCGATATGAGCCTGCCGCGCCCGCCGCCAGCGCCAGCCAACGAGTAGCGGCCGGTGCGGTGCGGGTCGGGGCCACACACGGGCGCTGGGCCATAATGTCGCCGATGTCCGAACAGAATCCCCTGCCGTTCCCCGACGAGTCGCCTTCGCCGCCGCCGCAGGCCCCACCTCGCGCCGGACCGGGGCCCCAGACGCCTGCTGTGCCCGCGCGCCCGTCCAAGCGTCCGTGGTGGGCGTGGGCGATGCGCAAGCTGGCCGATCCCTGGCTGGGTCTGGCGATCGAGCCG